>JAYVVW010000023.1:0-25351 GCA_043786595.1 Sphingomonadales bacterium
CCACCCGCTACGACAAGACTATCCTGTCATTCGAAAGCTTCCTCAACCTCGCCGCTGCAAGACTATGGTTGAAATCCTTTGTCAACACGGCCTAGTCTAAGCAAGAATGCGCAGCTTAGCTGCACTTTATTTCGGGTCTGGACTCCTGCCTTCGCAGGAGCACGCGGGTTGTGATCATCGCACCTTGGTATAAAACTGCGGCGTAGCTATCGTTGCCGCAGTTTTTCCGCGCGCGCACGCCAGCCTTCGAAGAGGAGTGGCATTGCGTTAAGTTCAGCCAGAGCCGCCGGGTCGGTTTTGTGATCGCCCGAAAAAAGCAGCCCGAAAACGCGCGCGACGCTCCAGTGAGGCAGCGGGCGATCAATCAGCGTCAATGCGTCACCGCGACCAATAGCGCCTTCCTCGATCACGCGGTAATACCATCCGCAACGCCGCTCACGCACGATTAGCGACGGGAGCGCTTTCCATTCAAGAAAGCGCGCCTGCGTGTTGCACGGCTGGCGTCCCTGACTGATTTCGATCAGCGCGGTTCCCGCACGAAACCGGTCACCAATGAACACCGCAGTTTCATCAAACCCGATCGTCGAGAGGTTTTCGCCAAACGCGCCGGGTGCGTTCAGTTTGGGATGATCGGGAGCCGCTGCACGCCATCGCGCGTAATGATCGAGCGGATAGTGGTGCAGCGCCTTGTCTGGCCCGCCGTGGTGCCGCTTGTCGGCTTGAAAGTCACCGTCGAGTCCGGAAAAACTGACCCTCAATGCCGTGTCGCTTGCTGTCTTTGCAATCGCGCTGCGGCCTTTTGCCCCAAGTGGCGCAATCCGCCCGGTCAGCACCGCGTTGATCGTGACGCTAAGCACGCTCACCGCGTAGCGTTATACTGCAACTGATCTTGCGTGAGCTGAAACCCGACAAGCAGTTCAAAGCTTGCCTTGCCGACAGCGGCGCGCACTTCAGGATCTGCAATCGGATCAATCGCGGCGTCACTGTCGCCCGCCTTGCGCTTGCGAGTCAGCCGTTCGCGTACTTCGGGCGGGAGTGTTGCCGCCGCGCGGTTGATGCTCGCCGATGCGCTGCCCTTTGCCGAAGCGCGCAGATCACCATCCTTGAATTGAAGCGTGACCGTGCCGACACTTTTCGACACGACAAGCCGTCCTGCGCGGACGACCGTGGCGAAATAGGGCAGCGTCACATCACGCGCGCCCTGTGCGTTTGTTCGGCGCGCGATCACATCAAACGTCGCCGACGCCTGAACATTCTCGCCAGCGTCGGTGCAGGTTGACCGCAAATTGGTAATATCGGCAACGACGTCAATCGCGCGCGCGTCGCGGCTAGCGGGCGGATTGAATACGGTGATGTCACCTGTGTTCGCTGGGATAGCAATTGCCGGGCAGGTGCTGCGCGTGATCGAAATTCCGCCAGTCGAATCGATCTCACCATCGCGTGAGCAGCCAGCGGCCAGAAAAGCGAGGGCCGTTGTGGCCAGAATCAGCGTATTGCGCGACACTTTATAATTCCCATCTTGGCGAAAAGTAGCCGTCGTATAGGAAGCCGCTTTCGCCGCTGCAAGCAATCGCGTACAGACTGGTGCCAATATGACCGCAAAACCACCTCTACATCTCCTGATTGCAGCCCCGCGCGGCTTTTGTGCGGGCGTTGACCGGGCGATCCGGATCGTCGAACTTAGCCTCGAAAAATATCAAGCACCCGTTTTTGTCCGGCATGAAATCGTCCACAACGCTTTTGTTGTCGCCTCGCTAGAGGCACAAGGCGCGGTTTTCGTTGAAACGATTGACGATGTGCCCGAGGGTCGCCCCGTGGTTTTTTCTGCGCACGGCGTGCCAAAATCTGTTCCTGCCAGAGCCGATGCGCGCGGGATGCGCTGGCTTGACGCGACCTGTCCGCTTGTTTCCAAGGTGCACCGCCGCGCCGAACGCCTTGTCGAGGCGGGCAAGCACATCATTTTCATCGGGCATAAAGGCCATCCCGAAGTGATTGGAACCTTTGGTCAGGTACCGCCGGGTTCGATGACGCTGGTTGAAACCGTTGAAGATGTCGCGGTGCTGCCGCTGATCGATAGCGATACACTGGCATTTCTGACGCAGACGACGCTGTCGGTTGGCGATACGGCGGAAATCGTCGCCGCGCTTCAGGCCCGTTTTCCCGCGATCATTGCCCCGCGCGGCGAGGACATTTGTTATGCCACGTCAAATCGCCAGGGTGCGATCAAGCAGATTGCGCCGCACTGTGATGTTGTCCTCGTGATCGGCGCGCCCAACTCGTCAAACTCGCAGCGGCTTGTCGAAGTCGCCGCGCGTGCGGGCGTTCCGGCGCGACTGATCCAGCGCGCAAGTGAAATTGACTTTAGCTGGCTCGGCACGTCCAAGGTGCTGGGGTTGACCGCAGGTGCTTCGGCGCCCGAAACGCTCGTCCGCGAAGTTGTTGATCTGCTCGCGACGCGGTTTGATGTCAGCGAAGAGGAAGTTTCGACCGCCAGCGAAGATATGATCTTCAAATTGCCGCGCGAATTGATGGACGTCGCGCGCGCGTGAAAACGCCGACACTTGCGCAAAGCGACAGCGCGGGGCACCGCGCGCGGCTGCGCGGGCGTTTGCTTGAAGGCGGCGGCGACGCGCTGCTCGATTATGAACTCGTTGAATATCTGCTCGCGCTTGCGATCCCGCGGCGCGATACCAAACCGCTCGCCAAACAATTGCTGTCTGATTTCGGAGGCATTGCGGGGCTGTTGACCGCTGACCCCGCAGCAATTGCACGGACGCAGGGCGTTGGTGAAACAGCCGTCGCCGCGATTAAAATTGTTCATGCCGTAGCGCTGCGGATGCTGCGCACCGAGGTCAGTAATGCACCGATCCTTGCAAGCTGGCAGGCGCTGCTCGATTACCTCCACGCCGATATGGCGCACAGCCTGACCGAGCGCGTCCGTGTGCTGCATCTCAATGGCAAAAATATGCTGATCCGTGACGAGGTGATGTCTGAGGGCTCGGTTGATCAGGCCGCGATCTACACGCGTGAGGTTATCCGCCGCGCGATTGATCTGGGATCAACCGCAATCATTCTTGTTCACAATCACCCGAGCGGCGATCCCAAACCAAGCAAGGCCGATATCTCGCTGACTCGCGACATTGCCGAGGCCGCGCGGCATATGGGGATTGGCCTGCACGATCACATCATTATCGGCGCACAAGGTCATTCGTCGCTGCGCGCGATGGGACTGATATGATGCCACCGATGTCGCATTTTCAAAGAAAGTTATAGAATCAAATGCAAACATCGCTGCGACTTTTACAGAAACGGCGCTTTGGCCCGCTGTTCATCACCCAGTTCCTCAACGCATTTAACGATAATGTGTTCAAGGCAGCGATGGTGATCCTCGTTATCTACACGATTTACAGCGATCCTGCGCAGGAAGCGTCGTTCAGCGCGCTCGCAGGCGGATTGTTCATCCTGCCGTTTTTCCTGTTTTCAGCGCTGGCAGGCCAACTGGCCGACAGCCGAGACAAGGCGCGGATGATCCGCATCGTCAAAAGCGCAGAAATCTTGATCATGATCGTCGGCGCGGCGGGGCTGCTGCTCCACAATATTCCGCTGATGCTGATCGCGTTATTTTTCATGGGCGTCCACTCAACCTTCTTTGGCCCGATCAAATATGCTATCCTGCCGCAGCACCTTGAAAGTCATGATGTCCTCGGCGGCACGGGGCTGGTTGAAGCGGGCACCTATATCGCGATCCTTGCCGGAACGATTGTTGGCGGGATCATCCCAAGCCAGTGGGCAGCGATTGCCGTCATCCTGATCGCGATTGTCGGGCGGATTGCGGGCGGGTTTGTGCCCGCCGCGCCGCCAGAAGCCGATGCGCCGCAGTTCAAGCTCGATTTCCACTGGCTGCGTTCATCGATTGCTGTCGTCAGCGCAACGATGCACATTCGCCGCCTCTATCTGGCGATCATCGCGATCAGCTTCTTCTGGTCGATCGGCGCGATTCTCGCCGCGCAATTTCCCCCACTCGTAAAGAATGTCCTTGGAGCCGATCAAAAGGTCGCGACGCTGTTTATGGCGGTTTTCTCGGTCGGCGTCGCGATTGGCTCAATCGCGGTCAACCGGCTGCTCAGGGGGAAAGTCTCGGCGCGCTATTCGCCGATTTCGGTGATCGTGATGGGGCTGTTCGTGCTTGATCTGTGGTGGACGGTCAATCACTGGCCGGCAAATCCGCCCGAACTCAGAGGGCTGGGTGCGTTTATTGCGATGGGTATCGCAGACCGAGTGATTGTTGACCTGCTCGGCATTGCGATTGCTGGCGGGATGTTTGTCGTGCCGCTCTATGCATTCCTGACGACTACGGTTGCCAAAAGCGAAACCGCGCGGACGGTGGCGGCAAATAATATCGTCAATTCAGGCGGGATGGTGTTCGCCGCAATCTTGCTTAACGTGATGATCAAATTGAATGTGTCGATTGCCGACACGTTGCTTGCCGTTGCATTGGCATGCATTGTCGCGGCGTGGATTGCGCAAAAGCTCCACCGCGCCTGCGACTAATTCTCAGGCGGCCATTTCGATCTTTTCGACCCACTCGGGATAAAAAGCGGGTTCGCGCGCCGACCAGCCGGGGGCGGTTGCCACTGTTTCGCTGATCGATTGCAGCAATGCGCGCCGCTTGACCGGATGAAGCTGCGGCAGCGATGCCGCCGCACAAAACGCCGCTGGCAGCCACGGTCGCGCTGCGGCACTAATCAGCCGCTCATAAAGAAACCGGTAAGCGCCAAAACTTGTCAGCCGGTCTTGCCCCAAATCAAATGCCGAAACGCGGATGAGACTACCCAGAAATGGATCGAGATGTTCAAGGCCCCGGATTCGTAGCGCATCAGCGCGCAGGCCGGGAAGCACGGCGTATACCCGCGACTGCGCGCGGATGCTTGCCGATTCGACAATGTCGCGCGACCACAGTGCATGTGCATCCGAACGGCAGAGCGCGACATCAAGCGAGCGCCGGATATAACGTTGCGCGCCTGCATCAAAACTCGCAAATTCCTGCATTTCGAGCAGCATGATCGCGCCGTCGGCTGATTTGAGAGGTGTTGTCATGTCATTACCCCAATGATTGATCCGATTCGAAACTAGCGCGGCTATGGTTAACAAGTTGTTCGGCGATTGTGATTTCGATCAACTATGCGTGCGGATCGATCAACGTTCAGCCACTGTGCCAATCATGGCTTATTTGCTGCGGAATTTAAGCTAATGTCGGCACATGCCGGGCATCAGCTTTCATTCGGGGGACCGGAGTCCCAATTGGCGGATTGTGCTGCTGTCGATCCTTGGCTTCTGGATGCTCTATGTTGCAATCGTAACGTTGCGCGCGTTCGTTCTTGAATTTCCATCGCAAGGCGAAATGGCCGTGCGACGCGGATTTGTCACGGGCTTCGGAATGGTCGTCACGATCTTGCTGTGGCGAATGTTGCGAATGTTTGACCGCCAGACGCTTGGCGCGCGGATTACCGCAGCGGCGATTCTCTCGGTCCCGGCGGCGCTTTTGATTTCAGCCGCGAACTATTATGTTTTCCACGTCTATAAACCCTGCAATTGCATGGAAATTGGCAGCAATATGCCCGGCGGTGGTGGATTTGCGCTGCCGCTTTCGACGCTGATCATCGAAGTAGCAATCGACCGCTATTTTTTCCTGCTTGCATGGTCGGCAATTTATCTTGCGCTTGGATTTGCGGGCGATGTCGGCAATGCCGAACGCGAAGCCGCGCGCTTTGCGCGTGCGGCGCAGGCGGCCGAGCTGCGCGCGTTGCGCTATCAGGTCAATCCGCATTTCCTGTTCAATACGCTCAATTCGCTCAGCGCGCTCGTGATGCGCGGACGCCGTGATGAGGCCGAAGCGATGATCATGAACCTCTCTCATTTCTATCGCACCAGCCTGTCTGGCGAACCGACCGAGGACGTGTCGCTTGGCGAGGAAATCCAGCTCCAGCGGCTCTATCTTGATATTGAAGCGGTGCGGTTTCCCGAGCGATTGCGTGTCGTCATCGATTTGCCGCCTGAGCTCGCAGTCGCACCGGTGCCCGGAATGATCCTTCAGCCGCTTGTTGAAAATGCCATCAAGCACGCGGTCTCGCGAACGACTCAACCCGTTACCGTGCGCATTGCCGCACGGCGCGAAGGCACAGATTTGATCTTGTCAGTGAATGATAACGGCGGCGTAACTTCAGCGCCGCCAGCTCAGGATTGCCACGGTATCGGGCTTGCCAATGTGCGCGACCGGCTTGAAGCGCGGTTCGGACAGGCGGCGCGGCTGGACTATTTTTCTGCCGAAACCGGCGGATTTGAAGCGCGCATTACAATGCCCGTGGTGACTCATGACCAGTAGTGGCGCGGCGTTGCGGACGATCATCATCGATGATGAGCCGCTAGCGGTCGAGCGCATGCAGATCATGTGTGCGAACCAGCCCGAATTGCGGCTGATCGGCAGCGCCGGCGACGGTGCGACGGCGTTGCGGCTGATTGCCGCACTTTCACCCGATCTCATCCTGCTTGATATCGCGATGCCCGAGGTTGACGGGATCGCTGTTGCGCGAGCGATTGCGCGTGAAGGTGGCGGGCCAGCGATCATTTTTGTCACCGCATTCGATCAATTCGCGATCGAGGCATTTGATGTAAGCGCGGTCGATTATCTGCTCAAACCTGTTGCGGCTGATCGGCTTGCCCGCGCCGTAGCGCGTGTGGTCGAGCGACGTCAGACGGTATCACCGCCGTCAATCGAGAGCCCATATGCTGAGGAATTCTGGGTGCCGCATCGATCCGAACTGATCCGTATCGCAGCCACCGATATCGAACGGATCGACGCCGAACGCGATTATATGCGGCTCCATGTCGGCGCGCGCAGCTATCTCCTCCACCAGACAATTGGAGCGCTAGAGGATCGTCTTGATCCGGCGCGTTTCATCCGGCTTCACCGATCGGTGATGGTGCGGCGCGACCGTATTGCTTCGCTTGGCCATGACCGCGCCGGTGCGTGGCATGCTGAACTGATCGGCGGCGATCAGGTGCGGATTGGCCGGACTTACCTTGCCAAGGCCAAAGAAATGGTGACGCGTTAATGCCGGTTTTAGTTAAGTTGAACCACCTTGCATTTGCCGTCATTCCCGCGAAGGCGGGAATCCATATGCTCCGAACCTCAGAGTTTATGGATTCCCGCCTTCGCGGGAATGACGATCAGAAATGGTCGAATACAATCTAGGGGAAAACGAGCCTAGTGCGTCAGCGTAGCGTTTTGCTTCCGAGCAAGGCTTTCAAATCGGCGAACGCGCCGTTACAAACGTCATCTTCACCGACAACGCCTGCCGCGCGGAGCGTTTCCGATGCGCCCGGCGCGCGCGGGAAGGGATCAAGTGCCAAGGCTAGCGACTGCGCGACGGCTTCGCCCAGATCAATCGACTGGCCGTCATGTTCGACGATATCAGCGTCGTCTGGATCAATTTCAATTTCGTCACGTGGCGTTTCGTCGGCACTTGCTGGCACGAAGCGGATCAACAGCGGCTCAGCAATCGACGCCGCCACTGGTTCGCCCGTCGCGGCGCAATATTGGCGCAGAGACGCGGTCATCCGGCCGCTTGCGACCACCGCGTCACCGTCAGCGGCCAGCGTTACAATGGCTTCAAGCCTGTCGAGCGCGGCAAGGCTGAACCGCAGCGCCAATGCACGCCGCTCGTCCTCACTGGCGACAATCGACACCGGCTTGCGCAGCGCTCCCATCGTCGACAGCGCATAACTGCGCGAGAATTCGGGGACAATTGCGCTCATCAGCGGCTGATCTCACCGCGCAACAGTGCCGCATAATCGCGCGTTTGCAGTGTCGCGTTGAGCGCCGTCAATTCGCGTTCGACATGGGCAAGCGCGGCAGGTGCTGGAGCCACATCGCGGTAAAGATTGCGCATCAACGCGTCGGCAAATCCGCCCGCGCCGGAAAGGCTCGCACGGTACGCACCCAGCCGCCCGCCAAGTGCGCTCATCATCTTGCCGATATGTTTGCCAACGATGACATCGCCAATCCCCATTTCGCGCAACTGCCCGTCCATATCCTCGACGAAGGCTTCAGTCAGGATCGATGATGCCGCCGCCGCCTCGCCGCCCAGATTTTCCATGCGGACAAGGACAAGCGCCAATACCGCGCTTACCATATCAAACCGCCCGTCGATCGTGTCGGCAACACCGCCTGCAACATACCAGTGCGGCTGGCGCGCATGTGCGACGACCGCGCTGTAAAGCGGGCGCACAAACGCACGGTCATCACGCCGGGTAAAGATCCTGCTCAACATATTCATCGCCATCGTCCTGTTGCGCGCCGGTCAGCGCGGGTTCATCTGGCTTGCTTCATAAAGCGCATCGACCAGAACGCCACTGCTTTACGGTGCTTGCCGTTATGTGCATGAGCGCATATTGAGGCGCGGCGCGCGGCTTGCAATGGCTTTGCGCTGCGGTGTGCCAGTTTAGTGTGATCGGGAGAATTTGATGAGCGTCAATCCAAAGCAGGCCGCCGCAATGGCATGTCTCATCGGGCTTGGCCTCATTGCGTCTGGTTGCGCGCGCGTGCCGGGGCATCAGGGCTTTGTTGCTGATTCGGTGCTGCTCGATTCGGTTCAGCCCGGCGTTGATAATCGCGCGTCGGTTGAAAAGACGCTTGGTCGCCCGACCTTTGTCGGACAGTTCAACACCAACGAATGGTTTTACGTTGCGCGGGAAACCAAGCAGCTTGCCTTTGCCCTGCCCAAGCCAACGCAGCAGATGGTAATGCGCATCCGGTTTGACGGCGCTGGCAATGTCGCTGCGGTTGACCGCGCGGGCCTCGAAAAGATCGCCAGGATCAATATCGAAGACGATAAAACACCAACGCTTGGTCGCAAGCGCGGCTTCTTTGAAGATTTGTTCGGCAACATCGGGCAGGTCGGGGCAATTGGCCAAGGTGCAGGCAGCGCCGACAATCCCGACGGCAATTGAAGCTCGGGACAAGCGGAGGTGGTTCGACTTAATGTAATCTGGCCCAATCAGCCAAAGCTGGCCTTGATCCCGTCAATCACAAACTGCGCGGCCAGCGCGGCAAGCAGCACGCCCAATATCCGCGTGATCATCGCTTCGACGCGGTAACCGAGCATACGCATCAGCGGCGCTGCGAGCAGCAACGATATCAGCGTCAGAACGAGCATCGACGCCAGCGCGCCAAGCACGATCAGACTTTGCGTCAGCCCCTCGCTTTTCGCCATCATCAGCATCACCGATGCAATCGACCCCGGCCCGGCAATCATCGGGATTGCCATCGGGAAGATTGAGATGTCATCGTGTTCGGGATTCGCCTTCACATCCTGCGCGCGATTTTCGCGGCGCTCGGTGCGTTTTTCGAACACCATATCGAGCGCGATGAGAAACAGCATGATCCCGCCTGCAACGCGGAAGGCATCAAGGCTGATCCCGAGCGAGCGCAGCAGATCTTCGCCAAAAATCGCAAAGGTGAGGAGTATCCCGCTCGCCACAAGCACCGATCGGATTGCCATTGCGCGGCGGTGCGCGGCGTCGGCCCCGCTTGTCAGGCTGGCAAAAATTGGCGCACAGCCGGGGGGATCGATCACGACGAAGAAGGTGATAAACGCCGAAACGAACAGTTCGATCACGCCGCCGCCTCGGCGTCGAGGCCAGCGCGCGCGCGCGCCGCTTGCAATGTGTTGTGGAGCAAGCAGGCGATCGTCATCGGGCCAACGCCGCCTGGAACTGGCGTAATCGATCCGGCAATTGCGGATACACCCGCATAATCAACATCGCCGACCAGCCGTGTTTTGCCTTCGCCCGCGTCGATACGGTTGATCCCGACATCGATGACGCACGCGCCGGGTTTGATCCAATCGGCCTTGACCATTTCAGGACGCCCGACGGCTGCGACAACGATATCAGCGCGGCGTACGACTTCGTCGAGATTTCTGGTGCGGCTGTGCGCGATCGTTACGGTGCAATTGGCAGCGAGCAACAATTGCGCGACGGGTTTTCCAACAAGGATCGAGCGACCGATCACAACGGCATCCTTGCCCGATACATCACCAAGCACATCGCGGATCAGCATCATGCAGCCGAGCGGCGTGCAACTGACGAGCCCCGGCAATCCACTCGCCAGACGGCCGGCGCTGACGATGTGGAGGCCGTCGACATCCTTGTCAGGATCAATCGCGCTGATCACGGCAAGTTCGTCGAGATGCTTTGGCAGTGGTAGCTGGACAAGAATACCGTCAACCGCCGGATCGGCGTTGAGCGCCTGCACCAGCCCGATCAAATCGGCCTGCGCGGTATCGGCGGCCAGCTTGTGTTCAAAGCTTTGCATGCCGATTTCGACCGTCTGCTTGCCCTTCATCCGGACATAGACTGCCGACGCGGGGTCTTCACCGACGAGGACAACCGCAAGCCCCGGCACGCGGCCTGTTTGCGATTGGAAGCGCGTCACACCCTCGGCAATACGCGCGCGGAGATTGGCTGCGAAGGATTTGCCGTCGATGACTTGCGCGATCACCTGATTACAGTACCGTCGCGGCAATGTTCGGGATGACGACGCTCGACAGGATATACAGCGCAAGCAGCACCACCATCGGCGACAGATCGAGCGCACCAAAATCGGGCATGATGCGCCGGATCGGGCGGTAAAGCGGTTCGGTCATCTTATCAAGCGCCTGCCAGATCGAGCGGACAAAATCATTGTGGGTGTTGATGACATTGAACGCGATCAGCCATGACATCACTGCCTGAACGACAATGATCCACCAGATGACGTTGAGCAGGATCAGCAGAATCTGGAAAAATGTTTGCATCGACGAACCTCATTATGCGTTGTGAAAGCGCTTTAGTTGGTGTTGCGCGGTTTGCAAACCGATCAGGCGCGGACGAGCGTGCCCGCGCCCTGCCGCGTGAAGATTTCGACGAGCATCGCGTGGGGCACGCGGCCATCAAGGATGACCGCAGCGTCAACGCCGCCTTCAACCGCAGCAACGCAGGTTTCAAGCTTTGGGATCATCCCGCCGGTGATCGTGCCGTCGCTGCGCAGCGCCGCGATCCGCGCGGGATCAAGATCGGTGAACAGTTCGCCGCGCTTATCAAGCACACCCGCTACATCGGTGAGCAGGAACAACCGCGCCGCGCCGAGTGCCGCCGCAACCGCGCCTGCCATCGTATCGGCGTTGATATTATAGGTGTGGCCGTCTTCACCAACGCCAATCGGCGCGATCACCGGGATCATCCCCGCACCCGACAGTGTATCAAGGATCGTCCGGTCAACCGCCTTGGGTTCTCCGACGAAGCCGAGATCAACCGCGCTTTCGATATTGCTATCGGGATCGCGGACGGTGCGCGTGACTTTTTCGGCTGTCACAAAGCCGCCGTCTTTGCCCGAAATGCCAATCGCCTTGCCACCCGCTTGGGTAATCCAGCTCACCAGTTCCTTGTTGATCGCGCCCGACAATACCATTTCGGCGATCTTGGCAGTTTCGGCATCAGTAACGCGCAAACCATCGACGAAACTGCTCTCGACGCCAAGCTTTTTGAGCATCGCGCCGATCTGTGGTCCGCCGCCGTGGACGACGACGGGGTTAATCCCGACCGCCTTGAGCAAAACAATATCATCAGCAAAGCTACGCGCTGCCGCCGGATCACCCATCGCATGCCCGCCGTATTTCACGACAAAGGTCTGCCCGGCGTAGCGCTGCATATAAGGCAGTGCCTCGGTCAGTGTTTCGGCCTTGGCGAGGATCGATTGATCGGGTGCGTGACGGGTCATCATTTCACTCCCGCTAGATCAAGCTGCCGACCAAATTTGACCGCAAGTTGAATGAGGGGCGGCACCATGATGACCGACAACACCATCTTTGCGATGATCGCGCTGATCAGCAGCGGGGCGATCGGGAAGATTCCGTAAAACGCAATCGTGACAAACAGCAATGTATCAACAATCTGGCTTGCCACTGCGGCAATCCCGCCGCGCAGCCACACCATCTTGCCCGTGCCCGCCTTGAGCCGGTCAAACAGCGCGACATTCAGCGTCTGTGAAATGCCGTAGGAAATTACGCCCGCGACCATCAGCCGAGACCCCTGCCCCAGGATTGTTACGAACGCATCCTGGTTCGTCCAGAAACCGGCCGATGGCAGCGCGATCACGATCTGGATCAGCAGCACTGAAAGGATCAGCGGAATGAAGCCGTAGCGCACCAACTGGTTTGCGGTCTTGGCGCCGTGCAGTTCGGCGACCGCGCTCGACAGGATGACGAGTTGCAAGAAGGCAAGGATGCCCGCCTCAACCGTCAGCGGCCCGAGCGCGATAATTTTGGTGCCAAGCACGCCCGCGATGCAGACAAGCCCGCCGTAGATCAGCGAATAAATGAAGAGCGAGCGCGGCAGGCCCGCAGGAGGTTCAGTCATCGCGCGCAAAAACCCTGTGTTATTTTTTGATGTCAGTTCCCGAACGCACATAGATGGGCTTGAGCGCATCGACAACCACCTGCACCGATAGCGCGTCGCCCGAAATTAAAGCGACATTTTTCCAAACGCGGTTTGCACTTCATCCACGAAGATTTCAGGCCGCTCCATCGCGAGAAAATGACCGCCGTGTTCGGGTTCTCCCCAATGGACAATGTTGCTGAACCGCGCTTCGGCCCAGCGGCGTGACGGGCGGAATATTTCAAACGGCGCGACGGTGGCCGCCATCGGCATCGCGACAGGTTCGGACGGGAACATCGCAAAGCTGTGCCAATAAAGCCGCGCTGATGAGGCGGCGGCATTGTTGAGCCAGTAGAGCATCACATTATCAAGCAGGTGATCGCGCGAAAACACGCTTTCGGGGTTGCCATCACAATCAGACCAGCCGTGGAATTTTTCGAGGATCCACGCCATCTGGCCAACGGGCGAATCGGCAAGTCCGTAGCCCAAGGTCTGTGGCCGGGTGCGCTGCTGTGTCGCGTAGCCATTGTCCTTTGACTGATACCAGCCCATCCGCGCGAGGCCCGCCTGTTCGCGTTCGGTCGCGCTTTCAAGCATCGCAGGATCAGGCCGCGCGATCACCATGTTGACATGGATACCCGCGCACGCGCCGCGATTTTGCTGGCCAATCGCATCGGTGACCGCCGCGCCCCAATCGCCGCCTTGGGCAAAATAGCGGTCATAACCAATTGCGCGCATCAACTGATCCCACGCGGTGGCGATATGCCCGATATCCCACCCCGGCGTCACCGGCTTTCCCGAAAACGCATAGCCAGGGAGCGACGGGATAACGAGGTGATAGTCTTGGCTGAGTGGCCCGATCACATCAATGAATTCAAGCACCGATCCAGGCCAGCCGTGCGTCAGGATCATCGGTCGCGCCGCCGGATTGGCCGAGCGGATATGGAGGAAATGGATATCAAGCCCGTCAATCTCGATCAGAAACTGCGGATGCGCGTTGAGCATCGTTTCGCACCGCCGCCAATCATAGCCGTCGGCCCAATAAGCCGCGACATCCTGAACATAGCGCAGCGGAATCCCCTGATCCCAATCCTCGACAATTTCCTTTTCAGGAAAGCGTGTGAGCGCCAGCCGCACCGCAAGATCATCAAGCTGGGATTGGGGAATCGCAATCGTGAACGGGCGGGGTTGAACGGTCATAATGTCTCCATGGTCTTGCGCGCCAGCATCATAGCGCGGGCGCGCTCATTAGACGACGGTAACAAAATCACCATAGGCGGCCAGCTTGGAGTCATGGGTCAGCAACTTTTGACCCTCGACCTGCGCTTGCGCAACCAACAGCCGATCAAATGGGTCACCGTGAATGCCGTCAAGCGCTTCAACAGCCAGTGCATGGGCTTTTCGGACGTCTTTCAACGCAAACCCGGCTTCATCAATCAGTTCGGCATATCGGATTGCCGTGATACCGATAGGCAACCCGCGACCAAGTCGGCTTTTGATCGCGATTTCCCAAAGCGAGGCGACGCTCACCGCACATTCGTTCCGCTCGTCACTTATAAGCGTGCGCGCGGCGGCGGAAAGCTGATCATCACCAAGCGCCCACCATAGCATGATATGGGTATCGAGGAGCAGCTTCACCAGCCGCGCAGCCGATCATTCTCGATGCTTTCATCGAACATCGCTCGCACCTCAACATCCAACGCCTGAAACGCCTCATAATCGAATTTGAACCGCCCTTTGGCAAAGCCGAACACACGTTTAGGGCGCTCCTCGGTAATGGCGGTCATGCGAACCGCCGGACGTCCATTGCGCGAAATCGTGATTTCGCTCTCGTTCCCCGCCACAAGCGATTCGACGAGGCGAGAAAGATTGGTTTTGGCTTCATGCATGTTGACTTGGGTCATCTTGTGAGCTTAGTCCGACTTAGCTAATAAGTCAATTTCACCGCGTCGGCACCGGTTCCGCGCCGCTGTAATCGTAAAATCCGCGTTTGGATTTTTTGCCGAGCCAGCCTGCTTCGACATATTTGACCAGCAGCGGCGCCGGGCGGAACTTGGGGTCGCCCGTGCCGGTTTGCAGGACGCGGCAAATATCAAGGCAGGTGTCGAGCCCGATGAAATCAGCGAGCATCAGCGGCCCCATCGGATGGTTGAGACCGAGGCGGCAGGCGGTATCGATATCGCAGACGCTCGCAACGCCTTCGCCAAGTGCAAAGCAGGCTTCGTTGATCATCGGCATCAGCACGCGGTTGACGATAAAGCCCGGTGCGTCGCTCGCGTGGACGATCGCCTTGCCGAGCGACCGGCCGTAGTCTTCAACCGCCGCAACCGTGGCGTCGGATGTCGCAAGGCCGCGGATCACTTCGATCAGCCCCATCACGGGCACCGGATTGAAGAAATGCACGCCGATGAACCGCGCCGGATCGGGTGCCGCCTGCGCAAGCCGCGTGATCGGAATCGACGATGTGTTTGATGCAAGGATCGCATCACCGCGCAGCACTTTACCCACGTCGGCAAAGATCGCGCGCTTGATCTCTTCGCGTTCGGTAGCCGCTTCGATCACGATGTGCGCGCCTGAAAATGCCGATGATCCCGCGACGGGCTCGATCAATCCTAGCGCGGCATTACGCAGCAGCGCGCTCAGCTTGTCCTTTTCAACGAGGCGGCCCAGCGCCTTTGCGATGTTCGCCTTGCCCGCCTCTGCGCGCGCCAGATCGACGTCTGACAACATCACATGATAGCCTGCCTGCGCCGACACTTGCGCAATGCCTGCGCCCATCTGGCCCGCGCCGATCACACCGATACTCTTCATCATCAGCGCGATCCCCCCGGCACCCAGAGAATATCGGTCGCGCCGTTACCATTCGCCGCGCGCCCCATCACAAACAGATAGTCCGACAGCCGGTTGAGATAAGCGAGTGCGTGCGGATTGAGCGATACGCTGCGCGCCGCAGTCACGGCACTGCGCTCAGCCCGCCGACACGTCGTCCGCGCGACATGGAGCGCGCTGCCCGCAGGCGTGCCGCCGGGCAGGATGAAACTGGTGAGCGGCGCAAGCGAAGCGTTCATAGCGTCAAGCTCATCCTCAAGCCGGGTCACTTGCGATGCGATCACGCGCAAGGTCATTTCGCCGGGGGTAAAATCATCGCCCGTGCCCGGCGTCGCAAGGTCTGCGCCCAGATCAAACAGATCATTCTGGATCATGCGCAGCCGCGCCAGCGCTTCGCCGTCGAGATGAAGCGCAACCACGCCAATCGCGGCGTTGAGTTCATCGACATCGCCGATCGCCGCCATCCGCGCCGCATCCTTTGGCGTGCGCGAACCATCAACCAGCCCCGTCGTCCCGTCATCGCCGGTGCGCGTGTAAATCTTGTTGAGTTTAACCACCCGCTATTTCCGCGCGAGCACCAGCATGAAGATGACGATGATCACCGCAACCGCCTGAAACCCGATCCGGCCGAGCATCATCTTATTCTGTTTGAGGCTCGACGGGCTTGGCCCCGTGCCGTCATCGTTCAGATCGGCCTCGGTCGTCTGCAAAAATGCAATGATGCCGCGGACGAGCATCGTCACCGTCGCGATGACGGCAAGGATGAGGAGAATGATGAGGAATATGTTCATGAAAATTGCTTAGGCCGCCGCCCGCGCGAAGCCAACCCGAAAGGCACATGTCGCGATAAATTTGTTACGCCGCAAATCATCGCTTGACCGTGCGTCGCAGAAAATGCTGTCATGGCGCTGTCATCTGAAAAGGCAATTGTACGAGCCATACCAAAACGAGGGTTCAACGGCATGTATCATCCCGACCTCAACCGCCATCCCGACGGCTGCCCGGCGCTGGTACTCAATGCCGATTACACCCCGCTGAGCTATTATCCGCTGTCGCTCTGGCCGTGGCAAAACGCGGTCAAAGCGGTGTTCCTCGACCGCGTCGACATTGTCGAGCAATATGACCGCGAAGTGCGAAGCGCGTCGTTCGCGATGAAGCTGCCTTCGGTGATCGCGCTCAAACAATATGTGCGGCCGTCGCAATATCCCGCGTTCACCCGGTTCAACCTGTTTTTGCGGGATAGTTTTGCGTGCCAATATTGCGGATCGCCGCATGATCTGACCTTCGATCATGTTGTCCCGCGCGCGCAGGGCGGGCAGACGACATGGGAAAATGTCGCCGCTGCCTGTTCGCCGTGCAACCTCAAAAAAGGCGGACGGACGCCGCGTCAGGCGCATATGCAGCTCCACGTTGCCCCGATCCGGCCGACAAGCTGGCAGTTGCAGGATCAGGGCCGCCGCTTCCCGCCCAACTACCTCCACGGAAGCTGGCGCGACTGGCTCTACTGGGATGTCGAACTCGAAGCGTGAGCGCGCGTGGTGGCGTGCTATTGCCTAACCTCCTTTCGTCTCGAGCGAAGTCGAGAGATGTGGCGATAGCTTCACGTGTCTCGACTTCGCTCGACACAAGCGGATAAAAGCAACACCAAATTGGAATAACTCAACCCTTTCTCCGCTTGTCCTGAGCCTGTCGAAGGATTGCACTTCGTACTTGATGTTCAAAAAAGGCAGCGCTTCGACACGCTCAGCGAACGGGAGTTTGCCATGGGTCAGTCTCATTGAGCGTCCATGTAACAGCACCGCATCCCCCTCTCCAATTCTCCCTCAACATACACAACATTGACACTCATGCTGCCCCAAAATCGGGCTTTTCGAGGGCTTGCTCCATCCCCGCAAGTGCCTTGTCATAGGCCCGCCGCGCACGGCCAAGCGGATTGGGTTGGCCGCTTTCGCAATCCGAACGCCGTGCATAAGTGGCCGCATCATGCTTTTGCAGCAGGAACATCAGCAGGCGGTTGTCATGCTTGACATCCTGCCCGATCACCTCGCCCTTATAGTAACGCGTCACGGTCTCACCACACACCGCGCGCTCCATCGCCAGATCCTTGAGCGTCTGCACCGCAACGCCGAGTGCGCCGTCCCACGCCGCCGCAAAATCCGCACCGCGCGCGGCACGCCGCAACACATAGGCTGCCTCACGCGAAATCCCCGCAACATGACACGCCTGCGTCACGCTGCCACACCCCGCAAGCGCCTTGATAAACGCAATCTGCCGCGCAGGCGTCAGCCCGTCCTCACGCGCGCGCAGCGTGATCGGAGTGAAGGAAGCCGTTTCGGCGGGGGAGAGTGTGAGATGATTTGTCATGATGTTCATATAACCATTGTGGGACATATTGTCAATCGATGAGTGCCATTTAGTGGGAAATGTGGGGAATTAGCGGAACAGAAGCGCGGTTTTGGGCGCATTTTGCGTCGGGCTTCACGCCGCAATTTTCCAGCGGCGGCAGTTGGAGAGCGGCGCGTATCACGTGGCGGGAATTTTGGGGTTAGCGAACGGTCCGCTATCGGCGAGAATAAGCCAAAAGCGGACGTTTCTCTGGTGTCACAACCGTTCAGTTTTGGCACCAGCGGCGTAACAGCGTTTGCCTCAATTAGAAATCTTTAGAGCACGCTTACTGCGAGCCTCATCAAGCTTTTCTTTCAAAAGAATGATGAAATCTGCGCGCGTCCGTCGAACGCACGATGGCAGGTCTTTGTATTTTGAGGATTGAAGATTGCCGTTGTTGCTAGGGTTCACGTAGACATCTGGAAGCCAGGCAGTGGGCACGACGTAGCAATTTGTGAGTTCAATCCTGACGGGAGAAATGTGAAAAGCTATCTCAATAGTAGCTATGAATAGCGTTAGCTCCTCAGTTTCTTCGTAAAATGCGATTAGCTTATCAGCTTTGGATACATCGTCCTTGCTTGACGCTCGGCCCCGAACCGCAGACTTGATATTAACGTAGATAGGCCTAGAATCTTCGAACTTGAACGAGAAATCATAGACGCCAACTTCCGACGATGCGGGCGCAAAATCGTGAAGTCCCAGCTGTTCAGCGTTCTTCTCCAAATTCTGGGAGATCACCTCTTCAAGAATACGCCAAACGGTTCGCCCTTTTGCAGCCTTTCTCCAGCCAAAAGGAAACTGTCCGGGAGTTCCAATTGGAACTTCACCGATGCCCTTAATGAGTTGACGTAGGCGCTGCTCCAGAGCCTCTCTGTGCCGCTCGGCGTCTTCTATCTCGTTCATGCCGCAGGGAATTCAAACAGGGCACTTGGAGGCACGCCGAGCGTGCGAGCAATTCTTCCTATGTTTTCAATGCCGATGTTCCGCTCCCCTCGCTCGATCCCGCCGACATAGGTTCTGTCTAGCCCACAAGCGTCAGCAAACGCTTCCTGCGACAGACCCTGAGCCTTTCGAAGGCACCGGAGGTTCTTTCCGAACTTTATCCGAATCGATTCAGCGTCCGCCACCCAGTTATCCAATCAGATTGATGGCGAAGCCACCACGGACTATGAGTATCATTAAGACTTGACTTTGATCCGAAAGAGATACCTATAGTCGTCAGAGGAGTATCGGGTGGGTAGGAACGCGAAGGTTGTAATCGGGTCGGATGGCGTTGATCGACGCGAAACGGGATATTATTCCACTCCCTCCTTCGTGGTCGAGTTCATGGCTCACGAGTTGCTTGCCTATCGGCCAAATGCGCGTCGCGTTCTCGATCCATGCGTTGGAAGGGGGGAGCTAGCTGCACCTTTCGCCCGAGAGGGATTGGAGGTCATCGGCATCGACATAACCGATCGGAAGCCGCGGCACTGCTCGGAATTTATAGTTGCAGACTTTCTGGAGATGGCTGCCGTCTCCATGGACAAAACTTTGTTTTCCCAACCACGCTTCCCATCCGCTGATATCATTGTGGCGAACCCGCCATACAACTGCCATGAGACAGAATATATTAGAGACAACAAACAGCGGCTTGTTGCGTCGTTTGGTAAATCTACATCTCTAAACATGTATTCCCTCTTCATTAGAGCTATTATTGAGTGTGCCAAAGAGGAAGCCATAATAGGCTTAGTCGTCCACGACTCATTTCTGACCGCCGTTGGTCATAAAGAACTCAGAGACTATATCCTTACGAACTGCATAATACGCAATCTTCACCTATGTCCCACTTCATTATTTCTTGAACAAGGGGCGGATGTTAGAACTTGCCTCTTAGTTATCGAGAAGAGACGACCTGAAGAAGACTCATACGTTAAGGTGAGCAATCGCCAAGCGACAGTTATAGAGTTTAAAAATACGCTTGAAATTGGAGCCTTTGACAGGCGCCGTTTGTCGGAGCTAAAACTTAAAGGGCAAGTCGACAATCAAGAGATTGTCATTGGGCTGGTTCCCGCGTTAGCCACCCTATTCTCTGGACGGCGGCTTGGCCAGGTGGCGCCCTGCATTACTGGTGTATCAACCGGTAATGATGCAAAGTACCTGAGGTCTGTTAGGCAAGACGGATTTTCCATTCCGTTTTATAAAAATCCCGCAAGTAGGCGTTTCTACACCGAACCTGATGGGTTTCTGATTGATGAATACGATAGTGAATCTCGTTCAGTCCCGAGCTTTATGGTTCGTAACAGAAACCTTTTATTAAAAGGAGGGCTCTCCTGTTCCTCAGTGGGCGTCGCATTCGGAGCAGCGGTTCGACCGCCTGACACGCTGTGTGGGGTCAATCCGAATGTGATTGTTGAGGAAACCGACAAGTGGTGGCTGCTCGCGTATCTTAATAGCCGCTTATGCCTCTACCTGCTCCGTGGGGTCCTACTTAGGAGTAACATGGTAACAGCAGGCTACGCGTCACGGATTCCAGTACCCGAGTTTGACAAGCAGACTAGATCAAACCTAGCGAATATTGCTCAAAATGCCCATCAGAACGCGCGGAGCAGAACCGGAGGTGAGGGAGAAAGGGCGCTGATCGACGAACTCGTGGAAGCAACCCTGATGCTGGGCGATTCGGTCACGGAACAGCTCCGGGCGTTCTCCGCTGACCCGACCCGGCTGACGTAAAGCGGTACCCATCGGTGTCATAACCGGTCGGTTTTGACACCAACAACCGACCCGCGCTTTTCTGCAGGGTTGGAAGTGTCGGAAACGCCTTTCGATATGTCCGCTTCCAAGGACGTGCGGTCGAATTCGCAGTGTCGCGAAACTTGTCGGAACCAGCGAAGCTAGGCGGCTTCGGCCATGTCTGACTCGCACTTCAGCTTTATCCCGAGCGCTGACAGAACCTTGAGCAACGTTTCGAGCGTTGGGTTTCCTTGGTCACTCAGCGCCGTGTAGAGAGCTTGCCGGTTAACACCCGTTTTGGCAGCGATTTTCGACATCCCTTCGCTGCGTGCGACGATGCCCAACACCTTGGAAATATAGGCCGCATGGCCGCTTTGGAACGCATCGTTCAGAAAGTCGACGACGTCTTCAGGCTCCGTCATATACTTTGCCGCATCAAATGGCGTTGTCACAAGTCTGGTCACATTCATTCCATTCATTAAAGTCGCTTGGGGCGACAACTCCCGACCATTTTGGTCTAAATGTGCTTTGCCAATTCCTTCGCCCGCTTTATCGCGCGATCCTGATCGGCTTTGTCGCTGCCGCATAGCAGAATGACAACGATCCGATCCCGGACCGTGAAGTAGATCCGATATCCCGGACCATAGTCGATCCGCATCTCGCTCACGCCTTCGCCGATCGTTTTCCAATCGCCGAGCAAACCCGATTCGATCCGTGTCACCCGCATGACGATCCGCTTTTGCGCCATTCGGTCCCGCAGGCTATCGAGCCAGTCTGCGAATTCAACTGTACGCTCCACTGAATACATTGTCGTCTATATGCGACATAACGGCCTGCATGTCAATCTACGACACGCATGAACGAAATTCAGATTTTGACGACCCGAGCAACGCCCGTTGACGCCCGAAAACTTGTCGGCTCCTGCCATCCGCACTCCACTTATTCCCCACCCGCGTGCGGGTGGGGTTAGGGGTGGGTCAGGCGGCTGAAAACGACGGTTCGGCTGTAATTGCACTGGCCCACCCCCGGCCCCTCCCGCAGGCGGGAGGGGAGACGTAGCCCACCCCTACCGCAGCGCGGTTTTTGCTGCTGCGCTCACCCGCCATACTTTGTTGCCCGCATCGTCGGCGACGAGCAGCGCGCCCGTCTTGTCAAAGATCACGCCGACCGGGCGGCCCTGGGCGTTGCCGTCGGGGGTGAGGAAGCCGGTCAGCACGTCGACGGGCTTTTTATTTTCGGGGTAGCCGCGTTCGTTGAACGGCACGTAGATCACCTTGTAACCCGATGCAGGCGACCGATTCCATGATCCGTGGAGACCGATAAACGCGCCGTTGGCATAGTTTGCGCCCAGCGTCGGCCCGCTGGCAAACGCAAGGCCAAGTGCGGCGACATGGGGGCCAAGCGCGTAGTTTGGCCGTTTGGTATATTGCTTGAGATCGGGGCGCACTTGTTCGACGCGCTGATCTTCGATCCCGCCCCAATAGGTGAACGGCCAGCCGTAAAACTGCCCGAAATCAACCGTCGAGAGGTAATCGGGCGGGCCATCGCTGCCGAGCATGTCGCGTTCGTTCACCACCGTCCACAATGTTTTGGAAATCGGGTTGAACGCAAGGCCGTTGGGATTGCGCAGCCCGTAAGCATAAGTGATCAGGCTCTTTTTGGCGAAATCATATTGCTTGATCTGCGCGCGATCCTTTTCGCTCGCCATGCCGTTTTCGCCGATATTGCTGTTCGATCCGATCGTCACATAAAGCGAGTCGCCCGATGGATCGAGGATCAGATTGCGTGCCCAGTGGTTGTTTGGCACGCCTTCGGGCAGGTCGAACAGTTTTTCGCCCTTTGCGGTGATTTTGGTTTCACCCGTTTTGAACGGAAAGGCGAGCACGGCGTTGGTATTGGCGACGTAGAGCGTATCGCCCTTCACCGCCATGCCGAACGGCGAATGGAGCCCCGCAAGCAGCACAGTCTTGGTTTCGGCAACACCGTCGCCGTTCGCATCGCGGAGCAGGATGATCTGATCGGGCGATCCGCTGTTGCCGCCGGCTTGCGTGATCAGCTTGCGCGCGATCCAGTCCTGAACTCCCGATACTGGCCGCGCGGGGGCCGAGCTTTGCGCGACGAGAACATCGCCGTTTGATAGCAAAGTCAGCCAGCGCGGATGGTCAAGCCCGTCGGCATAGGCGCCAACCTGAAGCCCCGGCGCGGCGACAGGCTTTGCGCCCGCCACCCAGCCGATCACCTTGGCAATGTTGATCGTCGGGAAATTTTCGCGCCGCGGCGTTTGCAGATCGGGGACGATGCCCGTCAGCCGCTTTTCATCGATCCGCGCCTTATCGGGTGTTGAAAGATACCAATAGACCCCCGCCAGCGCGATAATCAGCACGATCACGATGTTGCGAATATGTTTGCCGATCGTCATGTTTGCCTCTTTTTCTTGATCATTTGCCATTTGACTGCGGATGCGCAGCGGGTGCGTGGAGGCGGAGCCGCGTGGCGCGCCGCGCATCACCGCCGGTAATTTCAATCCGCCAGCCGCTGCTATGTTCGACGATCTCGCCAACCTGCGGCACATGTCCGGCCAGCACGAACGCCAGCCCGCCAAGCGTATCGACATCGCCGTCAACCTGCGTCAGCCGCGTGTCGATCAGCGTGCCGACATCTTCAAGCGCCGCGCGCGCATCGGCATCCCACAGCCCCTCGCCCAGATCAACGAGCATCGGTTCAGGCGCATCGTCATGCTCATCCTCGATATCGCCGACAATCTCTTCGACCAGATCCTCGATCGTGATGAGGCCGTCAGTGCCCGAATATTCGTCGAGCACGATGGCAAGGTGCGTCTGGCTCGCGCGCATATCGGCAAGCAGATCGAGCACACCCATCGATTGCGGCACATAGCGCGGCTGGCGGATCAGCGCTTCGATCGAGGTTGGCGGGGCTGCGCCGCTGGCGATGATGCGGAACACATCCTTGATGTGGATCATCCCGATCACGGTATCCAGACTGTCACGGTAGACGGGCAAACGGCTATGTTCGGCCTCGGCAAGTGCGGTGACCAGCGCGGCAAAGCCGATCGTTTCGGGCACTGCGATGATATCACTACGGGGCACCCCGACATCGCCGACGGTACGCTCACCGAAATGGAGCAGATTGCGCAGCATCTGGCGCTCGACGGGCGTGAGATCGCCCTTGATCGCGGCGTCGCCGTCTTCCTCATGATCGTCAATCGCATCTTCAAGCTGATCGCGCAAAGTCGCTTCACGCTCACCAAAAAGCAGGCCGCGAAGCCCCTGCCAGATCCGGCCGCCGCCGCTGTTGATACTCTCGTCGGGCATTGCGCTTGATCAGTCCTCTATTGCTTCATAGGGATCGTGGAGGCCAAGGCTGGCCATCACATCACGTTCAAGCGATTCCATCGCTTCGGCTTGGGCGTCCTCCATATGATCATAGCCTAGCAGATGAAGCGTGCCGTGGACAATAAGGTGCGTCGCATGATCGGCAACCGAAACGCCGCGCGTTTCCGCCTCTGCCATGCAGACGCCGCGCGCAAGCACGATATCGCCGAGCAGGATTTCGCCGTCATCCGAATTTGACACAGTGTCGATCAGATCGGGCGCGATCATCGGGAACGACAGGACGTTGGTCGGCTGATCCTTATGCCGGTAATCGCGGTTGAGCGCCCTCACCTCATCATCGCTGGTGAACCGCACGGCGACCTCAACCGCAACATCAATCGTCGCAAGCGTGCCGTGCGGCGACGCAGCGATTGCCGCCGCGACGGCCTTTGCGCCCAACGCCTGCCAGTCGGTTGCGGCGTCCCATCCTTCGATCTGGCATAGGGTTTCAATCATCGCTGCGGTCTATCGCAGGCGAAAGCCGTTGGCACGGGGAAAATTGAGCACGCGGAGAAAATGATCTAGGGCGCGGCGATGACCCGTTTTGGATTCAACATCGCCGCCACCGACGGCAAGGCCCGCACCGGCACGATCAGCACTGCACGCGGCGACATCCGCACGCCCGCGTTCATGCCCGTCGGCACCGCTGCCACCGTCAAAGGCATCAAACCCGGCGACGTCCGCCGCCTTGGCGCCGATATCATCCTTGGCAACACCTATCATCTGATGCTGCGCCCGGGCGCCGAACGCATGGCGCGGCTTGGCGGCTTGCACCGCTTCATGGACTGGGATCGCCCGATCCTGACCGACAGCGGTGGTTATCAGGTGATGAGCCTTTCCGCGCTTACCAAGCTGAGCGAGGCGGGCGTCGCGTTCAAATCGCATCTCGACGGATCAAAGCATATGATCACGCCCGAACGATCGATGGAAATCCAGCGGCTGCTTGGTTCTGACATTGTCATGGCGTTTGACGAATGCACCAAAAACGGCGCGACGCATGATGAGGCGGCGGCAAGCATGGAGCGATCGATGCGCTGGGCACGGCGTTCGCGTGAAGGCTTTGATAGCGGCGCGGAACACGCAGGCCGCGCGGCGTTGTTCGGAATACAGCAGGGTTCGCTTGACGAAGATTTGCGGCTGCGTTCGGCGCAGATGCTCGGCGAAATCGGGTTTGACGGATACGCGATCGGCGGGCTGGCGGTCGGCGAAGGGCAGGCCGCGATGTTCGGCGTGCTTGATTACGCGCCGGGGCAATTGCCTGCGAACAAGCCGCGCTATCTGATGGGTGTCGGCAAACCCGATGACATCGTCGGCGCGGTCGAACGCGGGGTGGACATGTTCGATTGCGTCCTCCCCACACGCAGCGGCCGCAACGGCCAGGCATTCACCTGGGACGGCCCGATCAACATCCGCAACGCGCGGTTCGCCGAGGATTTGACGCCGCTCGATCCTGCCTCGCCAGTCGCCAATGCTAGCAAGGCCTATCTCCACCACCTCGTCAAATCGGGCGAAATGCTGGGAGCGATGCTGATGACCGAACATAATATCTGGTTCTACCAGCA
>JAYVVW010000024.1:0-11781 GCA_043786595.1 Sphingomonadales bacterium
GTAAAACGACTCTTCTTCACGGTATGCTCCTTCCCAATCAGGATCTCATTACCGGAAAACTCTCATTGAAAATGGAGGAAGAAATCGGGAGGACGTCAAGCGTTCCGTCTCATAACCTAAAGGTTATAGGTTAAAACCATACTCCCATAACCAAAAAAACCAAATAAATCAATGGCATGCAGCGACCAAAAAGACCTGACCGCCGCTGGTCGACACAGGCGCTGTTACGACGACTTATCGAATTCCGCCAGAAGGCGGCCTCACGAGTTTCGCAGATGCCAGCTGTCAGTGCACGCCGAACTCGGCAGCGTCGGCGCTGTATCAGATGACAGCCAGTCTCGACAGAAATGTTTGTCGCTCCAACCGATTAGAACCGCTTTGCAGACGGCTGACGATAATCGCGGCTGCCGCCCCCGCTAATTGATCGAGCGGTTGCGCCATTGTGGTGATTTGAAAGCCCGGCCAACTGGCGGCGGCTAAACCGTCGAAACCAGCGATGAGAATTTCGGCGCGCTGCTTCCGGCCTGCCGCACGTAACGCCTCGACGGCACCCATTGCCATCATATCGTTGACCGCAATAATGGCGTGTGGCTGGATTTCATTTGCAGCTAGGCGGCGAGCGATGGCTTTGAAACCGCTTTCAAACGAAAAATCTCCAGGATCGCGCTGGATCGTAATTTGGGCAGGACTGGAGTGTAAACCTCGAAGGAATCCTACCAGACGCTGGGTGGCAAGCGACGATGTTGCCGGTCCTTCCACTACCCAGACCCTGTTTGCGCCTGTGGCGGCGATATGGCGCCCTAGGATCTCGCCGTCGTGCGCGTGATCGCAGCCGACGCAATTTGCCACCGCACCGTCGATCTCGCGGTTGTAGAGGACAATAGTCGAACCAAGCTGTGAGAGAGATTCGGTGTGTTTGACCGTGATATCGGTCAGGACAATCATGCCGTCAACGCGGTAGGAAAGCGCCTGTTCGACGGCTTCATCGATTTCAGCAGCCGACTCGACGGCGAACACCATCGCACGCATTTTCTGGGCGCTGACTGCCCGGCAAAGCGCCGTCAGCACGTCAGGGTAATAGAGATTGGTGCTTGAATTCATCAAAATGCCCACGATTCCCGACCGCCGCGTGATCATTGCGCGCGCCATCGCGTCGGGCCGATAGCCTAGCGCCTTTGCTGCCTCCAGAATTTTGTCACGGCGCTTCGGCGTCACACTCCCGCCCAAAAAGACGCGGGAAACGGATGATTGGGAAACGCCGGCCACCCGGGCAACGTCGATCGCGCGAACAGCCTGCCGCTTCTCGAAGTTGCTCAAGCCTTCCGCCAACACATTTCCCCTTGTGCGGGCACTTGTCTCAAAGGCCCGCGTGCGAAATCATATTTAGGAGATGCGGGCAGTAGTTGCAAGCGCATGGACTTTAGTCAAAATTACCGCGCTGCAAAGATTGATAAGCCTCAGCCTGCGACGGATGATCCGCGTTGCAATCGCCCTGGATAAAGCCGCCGCTCGGCAGGCAGAAGTTCGTTCTCGATGCGCAGGGCCATCATATCGACCGCTGCCTTTGCCATATGTTCGATGGGTTGATCGACAGAGGCAATGCCGTGGCTGAGCCAGCGCGACGCTTCGACGCCGTCGAACCCGGCAACCGCGACATCTTCGGGCACGCGTTTACCGAGTTTGTGGACCAGCGCATCTTTGGCCCCGATCGCCATCATGTCATTGGCGGCGATGATCGCGTCATAATCGTCGATACCGCGCGCCGCCCAGTCAACGACGGCGGCGACACCCCGATCATAGTCGAAATCACCACGGTATTCGGCGACAACTTTTGCGCCACTGCGCGCGAGTTCCTCTTCGACGCCGCGCATCCTTTCGTTGCCAACGAAGGCTTCTGCGTAAGACCGGATTAGCGCGATACGCCGGGCACCCGCCCCGAGGACGTGCCGCGCGATGAGGACTCCCGATGCATAATGGTCACAGCTGACCGAAGCGAAGCCGTCTTCGCCAGGGCGATTGTAGAACAGCAGCGGCACCTGTGCCGCCGCGAGGTGCTCGAGATCCTCCTGCGGAATCGGGGCAGCGGCGATGACGCCATCGAGCTGATACGACAATATGTGGTCGATGACCGCGCTGGTCTCCCCGATGTCCTCAAGGAGAAACAACATGACGCGCACGCCAATCTTTGAGAATGCTTGCGATAGAGCAAGGAGCACACCGGGGTGATGGCGGTTCGTTTCGTTGAACAGGATCAAACCCACGACGTTCGACCGCCGCGTAACGACTGCACGGGCCATGACATTGGGCCGATATCCAAGTTCGCGCGCAGCACGGAGGATATGAGCGCGTTTCGCGGGCGCAACACTGGCTCCGGGCGTGAAGGCGCGCGATACTGCCGATGCGGATACGCCCGCAACCCGAGCAACGTCTTCGGACGTCAATCGGCGGTTCGCACCCTTTTTGCCATCGCTGCCGATTGTTCGTGGGCGCCGAACTGAACCGCTCACGCGCGACGACCCTGCGTCAATCGAACACAAACGGTATTTGCAAAAAATTTCATACTGGCTTGCTTATCCCCAAAGTGCCGGACAGGCAACGCCAGCGCGGCCTTTCTCTTGCGTCGGGAGCAACATATATGCAAAGCGAATTGCAAGCGTGTGCAGAAGCTTGGTGTGCAACGATAGACGGGGGAATATGGTGACCGACTTTCAGGCTCAGAAACAGTTGGTTCGCGCTTATCATGACGAACTCGCGCGCGCGACGCCTGAAACCGTGGCCGCTATCCTAGAGCGCTACACTGCACCGGATTGGCACTGGCGCGGTATGCACCCGTTTCATGAGCAGTTCGGTGCGCAGGCGGTCGCCGACATATTCTGGAAGCCGTTCTTGACCGCGATGACGCGCGTCCAGCGCCGCCCTGACATCTTTATGGCGGGTTTTAACGAAATTGACGGGTTCGAGGGGCGCTGGGTTGTTCAGATGGGGCATTTGATGGCGCTGTTCGACAAGCCCTATCTTGGCATCTTGCCAACCGGGCGGATCATCATGCTGCGCTTCGTCGAGTTCAACCGCGTTGAGGATGGACGCATCACCGAGACGGCGATGTTTGTCGATTTACTTCATCTCATGCGGCAGGCCGGGCAGTATCCGCTGCCTCCACAGACCGGGGCACACCTCGTCCAGCCCGGCCCGATGACGCACGATGGACTGATGTACGACATCCAAGACCCGGCGATAGGCGAACATTCGCTTGCGGCGATCAACGCTCTGCTCGGCAATCCTAGATCGACCGACCTTGGCATCACCGAAGCCGAACGGTTGCAGCGCGTCTGGCATCAGGACATGATCTGGTGGGGACCCGAAGGCATCGGCGCAACCTATACGATTCCGCGCTATCTGAAGCAACATTCGGAACCATTTAGCGACGGTTTGCATAGCGGATACAAGTTCAACGGCCATCTGTGCCGAATGGCCGAAGGCAATTTCGGCGGCTTCTTTGGTTGGGCGAACCTGACCGTATCAAATTCAGGCGGCTACCTTGGCATGACAATGGGGCCGGGGCCTTCCGAAATGCGCGTCGTCGATCTCTACCGTGTCAAAGACGGCAAGCTCGCCGAGAATTGGATATTCATCGACATTCTCAATTATCTCGCGATGCAAGGGCTTGATGTGCTGGGGCGGATGCAGAGGATTAGAGAATATTGACAGCAATCTGCGCGCGCATGAGCGATAGAGAGTGAATGCGCTTGCAATCGCCAAATTGTCGATTATCGTGAGAAAAAAGAGCGGTTTAATAAAAGGGGACGATCATGATTCTGAATTCAGCGAAGAATTTTTCAGTGCGTGGGCTTGCGCTCTCGTCCGTGGCGCTCGTGGGTGCGATGATGGTAGGCACGCCTGTCTTCGCGCAGACGCAAAAAGTGCCAGCAGACGAAGCGGAGACCAGCGGCGTCGCAGACATCATAGTGACGGCCCAACGGCGCGAAGAATCGCTTCAGGAGGTTCCGCTATCAATTGTCGCGATTTCCGGCGCGCGGCTTCGCGAAGCCGATATCCGCGATGTCACCCGGCTCGAACAGTCGGTGCCTGGCTTGCGCATCGCGCGTTCGGGACCGTCGGCGCGTCCGGCGATCCGGGGTGTCTATACCGAAACAATCGGTGCCAATTCGGATCCACGCATCGGGTTTTACGTCGACGAAATCTATCAGTCGCGTCCCCAGCAGACGATCGCGGCGTTCGTCGATCTGGAGCGTGTCGAGGTGCAAAAGGGGCCACAGGGCACGCTCTTTGGCCGTAATAGTTTTGGCGGCAACATTGCGCTGACCAGCGCCAAGCCGACCGGCGAGTTTGCCGGTGGCGTAGGCCTCACTGTGGGTGATTATAGGCGCCTCAAAGCTGAGGCTTTTGTCAATCTGCCGATCACCGATGGCATTGCCCTGCGCGTTGCAGGTGCGGCTGATCGTCACGACCCATATCTCAAAAGCGTGGTCAACAGCCTTGCGAGCGCGGGCGACCTCAATTACCAGTTCGTGCGCGCCACGCTACGGATCGCCCCGCCCAGCTTCGGTGATCGGCTCGAAATTTTGCTTCGCGGCTCGTATTTCAACGAGGACGACCGCGGCCAAGGCAGTTCGAACTCACAGAATCTCGGCGCAATTGTTGACTCTTCGCTGACCCGTGCGCCCGGACAAAGCCTGACGTTCAACGGCGTCACTTATCCTTTCCCGTTCGGCTATAACGGCGGCAATTACGCAACCGGTGTGCTTGTGCCGTTCAGCCCCGTATTTCGCGATAACATCCCCGATATCAATGGCGTCGATATCGGCCTGCCGATTGCCGGGCCCTACACGCTTTTGTTCGATTACGCTGCGCGAAACCGAGTAAAGGCGAAGAATTTTTCGAGCACCATCAATTTTGACATCGCCGACAATGTGCGCATCCGCTCGATCACCGGCTACAATGATTTTTTCTTCTCAAATCGTGCCGACGGTGACGGAGGCCCGATTCCCTTCTCGGAATTCTACGCGGTGAACGTCGCGAAGACGTTCACGCAAGAATTGCAAATTCAAAGTACGGGTAACGGCCCGTTCCAATATACGGTTGGTGGCTATTATCTGAACGACAAAATCAACGAGGCGAGCGCAGTCGTCTATCCGCGCAATGATTATAGCACGCTGACTGCAGCGGCGAACGGCTTCCCTGTGCTTTATGCCAATGGCGGTGCCTGTGCGTATACGGCGCTGCCAACCGGCGCCCCTACCTCGGGCGTGCCGAACTTAGGCCCAGCGTCGTGCAACATCAGCAATTTCGCTCAGCCCGACGGTGCAACACCCACCTTTGCACAAACCAAATCCTATGCCGGTTACGGCCAACTGTCCTATACGATTGGCGAGAAACTCACACTCACTGGGGGAGCGCGTTACACAGTCGACGAAAAGGATTTCCGCAGTGTGGCGCAGGTGACATCCGCAGGAACTGTGTTTGTTGGTGGCCCGACTGGGTCTGTCTTCTTGCAGAATCAGGCCTTTCTCAATGCCAATCCGGCGGCGACGCAGGCACAGCTTCCCTTCGTCGCCGATGCTTCGGCGGCATCGCTCCTCCGTCCCGGCGGTATCAACGCGGGCTTCACCAACGGCATCGGATATCGCGCGTTTTTCCCTTACAATGACAATCGCGCAGAATTTGCCAACTTCACTTGCGGCGGGTTGACGGCTGGTCAGTTCGCGCTCAACGGCACCGCAACTGCCGCCGGCACGGTGCCCAATTACTTCGTCACCCGCTGCGGCAAGCGCAAGTTCAAATACTGGACGTACCGCATTGCCGCCGATTATCAAATCACTCCCGACAATCTGATTTACGCCAGCTTCTCGAACGGCGTGCACTCAGGAGGTTTCGGTGCCGCGTTTACCCCGACCACGATCCCGCAGGGCACGTTTTCGTCATTTGATGCCGAAAAGGTACGCGCATTCGAAATCGGCACGAAGAATAGCTTCTTTGACCGTCGGCTTCAGGTCAACGCCGCTATCTTCTACAACAAATACACCAATAATCAGGTGCAGGGCCTCGCACCGGTCGTCACCGGCCCCAACGTGATCCAGAATATTTCAACGATCACCAACTTGGGCAATACCACCGCCCCCGGCGCGGAACTGTCGATCATCGCCAAGCCAATTGAACGGCTGACGCTGCGCGCCGCGGTCAACTACATTCACGCGCGCAATTCGGTGGTGCCAGCGCCACTTGGTTTCAACAGCGGCCTGTGTTTCGCTTCAGGCACCGCAGCAGGCAGCCCGTGCGCAACAAACGCGCTGGCGAATAATCGTGGCTTTGGCTTTGGGTTTTTCCCCAATGCCTTTACCAACCCAGAACTGTTCGTTCCGGTGCGCAACGCCGCCGGGACGATCGTCGATTACCAAACGCTTTATGACGGCAAGAAACAGCGCGTGCAAAACACGCCGGACTGGTCGGCAAATTTAGGTTTGTCGTATCAACTGCCGCTCAGCGAAACCTCGTCGCTGACACCTGAGGTGGATGTGCTGTGGAGCGGCAAATACTTACTCAGCCCAGCTACTCCGAATGTTCAGCAACGGTCGTATGCCAAGGTCGACGCACGGATCACATGGCGCAGCGATGATGGGCTGTCGCTTCAGGCGTTCGTTAACAATCTGACGAACAAGGCGACACTTGGCCGGATTACCACCGCTATTTTGTCAGCGCAGGGTACCTATGCCGATCCGCGGACATATGGGCTGCGACTCGGCTATAAATTCTAACCCTTCACGGCGACGGCCCGGGATTGCGATATGGCGATCTCGGGCCATTTTTTTGTAAAGGGTTTGCAATGATCTGTGACGGCCTTCCATTCACCATGCCCGAACGTCCCAAAGTCACGCGGATACGCCAGCGCAACACGGCCGAACTTCTTGTGTCGTCAGGCGTGCGGACGCAGCCAATGGCGGGGTTCGAGGACGACTTCACCGATATCGTCGATTACATCGTCCGGATCACCGAACAGATTTGGTCAGACCGCGCGGTTGGCCGCATCTACGACACTTATGATGCGAACTGCACGATATACACCACTGGCGGCGTCGTGCGTTCGGTTGAGGAGGTCATCGCCTCGACAACGCTCGGCATCCACGGCGGCCCTGATGGTGAAACGCATCATATCAATATCGCATGGAGCGGCGACGAGAGCGCTGGCTTTTACACCTCGCATTTAGGCTATGCGCGTTCGACCAACATCGGCGCTTCGCCCTATGGCCCCGCGACCGGACGACGCCTTGGTCGCTTCTTCGTCGCCGATTGCGTCAGTCGCGATAACATTATCCACACTGAGTGGCTGGTGCGCGATAACGGAGCGGCGGTGCGTCAGATGGGTTTTGACCTGCACGAAACCGCACAGCGCCTTGCAGAAGTTCGGTTGCTCGAAACGGCGGTGGTTTCAGTGCCCACACGGTTGCAGGGACAAGCACCGCGCAAAGGCTATGACGGGCCGACCGACACCGTCGAAGGCTGGGCTGCCAATCATTTCAGCCGAATCTGGAATATGCGGCGCTTCGATTACATCCCCCAAGCCTATGCCCCAGACGTGATTGCGCATTGGGCGGGCGGTCGCGTGGCGGCGGGGCAGCGCAATCTTGGCTCAATGATTATCGGTCTGCTCGCCAGCTTGCCTGATGCCACGCTGCGGGTCGAGAATGTCAGTTGGTCGGACGAGACCGACGGCATCATCGTCGGGGTTCGCTGGACGCTTGAAGGAACGACGCGTGCAGGCGGCTTGCTCGGTGACGTGCCTGCGGGGCGGCCAGTGTCTGTCATGGGCATGACACACCTGCGCTTCGCCGGACCACTCGTGGTTGAGGAATGGTCGATGTTTGACGAAGTGGCCGTGATCGCGCAGGCGTATCGCGCCTAATCGCCGACGGCCGCCGCTTCTACCAACTTTTTCGCGTCCAGCGCAGCGCGCGTTGCGTCGTGGGTCTCACGCGTGACGCGCAGGAAGCAGTAGCTCGCTGCCGCAAAAAGGCCGGGTATTGTCGATAATATCGTCGCGAGTGCAAGGTTCGCCAACACGCCCGCATCGACAGCCCCAGGCGTCGCCTTGGCTGGAAACGCGATCATCGCCAGCACCCAGCCCGCGAGCGCGGTACCCAGCGCCTGATCAATTCGTGCAAAGAATGTGCGCGTTGAATAGAGCACGCCTTCCTGCCTTATGCCATATTTCAGTTCATTCTCGTCGGCGATGTCAGCGAGCGCCGAATAGACCGTCGTTGTCATCAGGCTGTAGGCCATATGCCCCAGCGCGCCGAGCCCCATGACAATCCACATAATGCCCGCAGTCTGATGGCTTAGAATGCCAAGCCAGCCGAGCAGCGGCGCTAGCGCGGGGCCGACCGCGTAGAACATGACCGCGAAAACACCCGTCCACCGCTTTTCGAACTTTGCGTGCACGCGCTTCACAATGGTCGCCGCAAAGGCGTATCCAGCAAAACTGCCAATGAAGAACAGCCCGATCTGGTCGTTGCTCAGCTGCCAGAAATAACTGAGCGTATAGAGCGATAGCCCGGACCGCACGCCGACCATCATCGACAGGAAGAACAGCCCGATGAGCAGCACGACATAGTTACGGTTCGCCAATGCGCGGCCGGCGTCGTGAAACCATTCCTTCAGCCCGAACTTCGCGGTCGTGTCCGACGGGCGCGGCAAGAAGGGGATGAATTTTCGCGTCGACCAGCTTGAATAACTGAGTAGCAGCAGGATCGCGATGCCAAAGCTTGCCGAGAATGCCGCATAGCGCGATGGATCGAGCGCCCCGTTTTTGAACTGCTCGCTGCTCGCAAAAAACAAGCGGAACGAAAGCACCCATGCAATTGTGTCGCCTAGCCACAGGCAGACGGTATTAAAGCCCATGATGCTGGTGCGTTCGAGATAGTCGTCGGACATCTCGCCGCCCAGTGCGAGATGCGGCGTATGGTAAAGCGTCAGCGCTTGGAGCAACATCGTATTGCAAACCGCCAGCCAGACAAGCTGGCCCAGCTCGCCCCAGTTGGGCGGATTGAACACGGCCCAAAACAGCGCTGCCGCAGGAATGATCGCGGCGAACATGAATGGATGCCGCCGACCAAGGCGCGACCGTGTCCTGTCCGACCATGATCCAACCAGCGGGTCGAACAGCGCGTTGACGATCAGCCCGGCCGCAAGTGCTGTACCGACGTGCCCGGCGGGGAGTCCGCGCACCTGATTGTAGAAGATGAGCAAGAATGACGATGTCGCGGTGAACGCAATCGCCTCGGCTGTGCTGCCAAGGCTGTAATTGACCTTTTCGGTGCGGGTAAGTTGGCGCACGCTCATACTGTTTCAATGCGAGGAGCTAAGTCATCTGGTGCAGCGTCGCATATAATCTGCCGGTATGCCTGTGTAAGCGCATCGAGTTCGTCGAACACAGTCCATTCCTCCACCACATAGCCCCCCCCGAAACGGAAATGGCTGCTGCCTCTCATCGCGATTACTTTACCAGCAGGCAGATCGCCCAACATTCCACCACCCCGCGTCGTGCCCTCGGTCAGCCAGCGCACCGCGAGGATGACACCGTCGCTTTCTTCGGACCAACTGACATGCTCAACCCGGGTGGTGGCGTCTGGCAAGCTCGCAAGTAGGCTGATGATGAGTTCAGAAATCATGCGCGGCCCAGATGCCTCGCGACACCCTGGCCAGTGCGCGACGGCATCGGCGGCATAGTGAAATGGCACATGCTCAAATCGCCGCGCATTCCAGATGGTACCGAAATGATGCAGCGCCCAGCCGTCTGGCGTGTCAGTCGGGCCATCATAAATCGGGCGGGGCGCCTGGCCGTCGAGGCGCGTGGGCGGTGAGATCACGAAGACGTTGGAAAGCGGAACCGTCGCCATTTTCTGCGCGGCTTCATGCACGTCGAGGCCGAGGTGATGGAGCACCGCGCCACTGTCGTGCATCAGCCATTCGGTGTGGATTCGGTTGTTGCGGCTGATGCAGTCCGCGACAAAGTAACTCATCACCCGTTTTCCAGTTGCGGGTCCGAATTCAGACGGGCCCAGATTGGTGCCTTGAGAATAACCAAGGTGGGATGTGTAAAAGCCTGACTTCTCGTCTCCGCACCACGCAATATTGACGTGATCGGTAACCTGATCAGGATAGCTATTAAGCGATGCGAGTGTCGCCGCGACGACCTCTTCCACCGAACGCACGACATAGCTTGCGCCGTAGATCGTGCAGCTTGCGTCATAAGTTTCATAGATGCGGCCAATCGCGCGATCGCGCCAGATTTCTTCGGTAATGCGAACGATGTAATCGACGATATTCCCGTACTGCGCGTCGTATCCGGCCATTGGCTGCGTTCGCGTAGACGGCCCCTTAAGTAGATCGGCCATGTCACGTTGACGCACGCGCGTTACCGGCGGGCGCTCGGGAAGCGCAAATGGTAAGGTCGGATCGTGTGTCATGCCGCGACCACCAGCATCGTATCGCCGGATTGCAATCGGAGAGCGTCAGCAAGCGCAGGATCGACCCGCCCGTCCGCACCCACATCACCGCGCGCAACCCGGAAATCGGTCCCGTTTCCAACCGCAACCAGCGACCGCGCACCACCTACGGCCTCTCCCGTCATAGCCATCGTGCGTGCCTCTCTCACCGTCTTAACCGCGTCGATATCTGCAACCACCGTCGGCCCCCCGTCAAAGATATCGACATAGTCGCCGGCATGGAATCCTTCTGCAATTAGCATCTCATAGGCGGGGTGCCCATCGTCATGCGGCCGCCCAAGCGCGGCTTGCGCAGCGGCGGGTAAGAGCGATAGATAGAGCGGATAGCGCGGCCCCAAGTCTGCGATGAACTGGTTGCCAGTCAGCGCGCCGGTGCGATCAGCCTCTTGAAAGTCCATGCCGTAGAAATGCCGCCCGATTGCTTCCCAGACCGGCGAACCGCCTTCAGCGTCCTGCCACCCGCGCAATTCGGCCATGACCCGCCGCCCAAACCAGTCACGGTGTGCGGCCATGAACAGATAACGCCCCCGCGCCGCAAGTGCCCCCAGCGCGCCACCGCGCATCGCTGGATCGACGAATAACATCCCAATCTCGGCCTCGCCATCGAAATCATTGACCAGATTGAGAAGAGTTTGGGCCTTCATCCGGCCAACCGCCAGCGACCGGTTCGCCTGCCTCGTCAGACGGTAGCTGTAAAACGGCCATTCCGCCCCGACTCGCGGGAAAATCCCCGATACCGCGACAATTTGGGACTTGCGCTCGACAACAAGCATGATCGCGGCACCCGCCTCACGTGCTTCTGCATTGGTGATCGCGCGCTCACTTGCTTCGATCCGACTGGCCAGCATATCGCGATCAGGTGGCAGATTGGTCAGGCCGCTTCCCCCCGCAATGGCGAGGGCCATCACGCCGTCAATGTTGGCTTTGCGCGCGGTGCGCAGGACCGCAACGCCAGAGGCATCATGTAGTTTCTTGTCTCTTCCGCCCATCTCAGCATTAAAGCCGAGATTGCAAGGGGTTGCAAGGTCAATGCACCTTACCCAGCGGGAAGCGGACTGCGCACTGTTGAGCGGTCAACGCGGAACTTGAGATCGTGGAACAGGTCAAGGCCCATCAATTGCAGGAAAAACGATCCGATCAATACATCGCGGAGAGGCTTTCTGTATTTGACGAGTGCTGGAATGAACCAGCTGATATCAAACGGCCGCGTGGCACCAGCCATGAGCTCGCGACTGGTAAGCAGCAACATCCGCCCTGTCAT
>JAYVVW010000025.1:0-6631 GCA_043786595.1 Sphingomonadales bacterium
TGGCGATGCTGGCAGAGGCCGGCGCGCGCATGGTGATTGTTGGCCACAGTGAACGGCGCAGCGACAATCACGAGACCGATGCTGACGTAAAAGCCAAGGTGCTGGCCGTGATTGGCGCGGGGCTGACTGCTATCATCTGTGTTGGTGAAAGTGAGACACAACGTGACGCCGGGAATGCCATAAGTGTCGTCGAGGGCCAGATTTCGGGTTCGCTGCCTAATGGCGGCACGGGAACCAACGTTGTCATTGCTTATGAACCTGTATGGGCGATTGGCACGGGCCGCACGCCGTCAATCGCCGATGTTGCCGAGATGCATGCGGCGATCCGCACGCGACTTCTGACGTTGATGCGAGATGCGGGGCGTTCGGTGCGCATCCTTTACGGCGGGTCGGTCAAGGCTTCGAACGCGGTTGAATTGCTAAGCGTTCCCGATGTTGACGGCACGCTTGTCGGCAGCGCAAGTTTGAAAGCGGTCGACTTCGTGCCGATCATCGCCGCAGCAGGCTAGTTGATCGCAACCGCGTGCTGCGCTAAAGCGCGCTTGATTTCGCACCACAATAGAATTGCGCACACTTCATGTATAAATTTTTCCTCGTCGTTCATTTGATCATCGCTGCTTCGCTTGTCGGGGTTATCCTGATGCAGCGCTCCGAAGGCGGGGGGCTCGCGGGTGGTGGTAGTCCGGCTGGCCTGATGTCGGCGCGCGGTGCGGCAAACTTCCTTACGCGCGCGACATCGGTTCTGGCCTTTTTCTTCATCATCTTGTCGATCGGGCTTGCTGGCTTGGCGATTACGAGCAAGTCTCCGCAGGAAATGGATACATCGCTGGCCAAGAAGGGGCTGCCCGCCGCACCCGCTTCGGGTGTACCGATGGCTGGAACGCCCGCTGAACTGCCAACGGTTGTTGCACCCACAACGCAGCCGGTCGTTGAAAAAGACGCATCATCCGCCGCCAAAGCGCCGACGCGATCCGCGCCGAAGCCCGCGACGCGTCAGGAATCGCTGCGCGCCAAGCCCAGCGTAGAGACCACAAAACCAGTGGTACCCGCGATTGTACCGCCGCCTGTTGTACCGGGAAATATAGCTGCAATTGGTAACAGCGCGCAATAATCCACAGTTTTTGAGATTCGCACTCTTGCGCAGTCCATAGGCAGGCGTCTAAGCCTTTTCTCCCATGGCGCGGTTTATTTTTATCACCGGCGGCGTGGTTTCCTCGCTTGGCAAAGGTCTGATGGCGGCGTCGCTTGGCGCGTTGCTGCAAGCGCGGGGTTACAAGGTCCGCATCCGCAAGTTCGATCCTTATTTGAACGTCGATCCAGGGACGATGTCGCCGTATCAGCACGGCGAAGTCTATGTCACCGACGACGGTGCCGAAACCGACCTTGACCTAGGGCACTACGAACGATTTACGGGCGTATCGGCGCGGCAAAGCGACAACGTGACATCGGGGCGGATCTATCAACAGATTATTGCGCGTGAACGGCGCGGCGATTATCTTGGGGCGACCGTCCAGGTGATCCCGCATGTAACCGACGCGATCAAAGCGTTTGCCCAGGATCAGATCGACGATCTTGATTTCGTATTGTGCGAAATCGGCGGCACTGTCGGTGATATCGAATCGCTGCCCTTCATCGAAGCGATCCGGCAGTTGCGCAACGATATCGGCCGGCTCAACAGCATCTTCATTCACGTCACGCTGGTGCCCTATATTGCCGCTGCGGGCGAGCTAAAGACCAAGCCGACCCAGCATTCGGTGCGCGAATTGACCAGTCTTGGCATCCAGCCCGACATCTTGCTGTGCCGCTGTGAAAAACCATTGCCACAAAGCGAGCGCGCGAAAATTGCGCTGTTTTGCAATGTCCGTCAGGAAGCGGTCATTCAGGCGCTTGATGCGTCGTCAATCTACGCTGTGCCAATGCAATATCACCTTGAGGGACTTGACGAAGAAGTCTTGAAAGCGTTCGCGATCGAGCCAAGCAGCGAGCCCGACCTTGTGCGCTGGCATGACATTACCGACCGCCAATCAAACCCCGAAGGTGAGGTCACGATCGGCGTCGTCGGCAAATATGTTGGATTGCCCGATGCTTACAAATCGCTCAACGAAGCGCTGGTTCACGGCGGACTTGCCAATCGCGTCAAGGTGCGAATCGAATGGATCGACGCCGAGATTTTTGAACAGAGCGATCTGGATGTCGCAGCACGGTTGGAACCACTCCACGCAATCCTGGTGCCTGGTGCGTTTGGCGAGCGCGGTGCCGAAGGGAAAATCGCGAGCATTAGGTTTGCACGCGAACGCAATGTGCCGTTCTTTGGAATATGTTTTGGCATGCAAATGGCGTGCGTCGAAGCGGCGCGAAACCTTGCCGGTATCTCCGATGCCTCGTCGAGCGAATTTGGTGAAACCAGCGAGCCTGTCGTTGGGTTGATTACCGAATGGAGGACCGCCGAAGGTCTCCAGACGCGCGCTGCGGACAGCGATCTTGGCGGCACGATGCGGCTCGGCGCATATCCAGCCAAGCTTGCGGGTAACAGCCATGTTGCCGCGATCTACGGCGTAAATGAAATTTCGGAGCGGCATCGCCACCGCTATGAAGTGAATACAAACTACCGCGAACGACTTGAGGCGGGTGGATTGGTGTTCAGCGGCATGTCACCCGATGATACATTACCCGAAATCGTCGAGCGACCAGATCACCCGTGGTTTGTCGGCGTGCAGTTTCACCCCGAACTCAAAAGCAGACCGTTTGAGCCGCACCCGTTGTTCGCAAGTTTCATCGAAGCTGCGGTCAAGCAGAGCAGGTTGGTCTAGCCGCTATTTTGGTTTTGCCGATGTCGCACGCATCAGTCCTTCTTGAGTGACGGTCGCGACAAGCCGACCGTCGCGCGAATAGATCGATCCCAGGTTCATACTGCGTGCACCGCCCGCCCATGGGCTATGGCAATCGTAAAGCAACCAATCGTCAACGCGGCAATCCTGATGAAACCAGATTGCATGATCAAGGCTGGCCGATAGCAATTCCCCGCGCATCCAGTGAAGGCCGTGCGGCAGCGTGCCTGTCGCAAGCAGCGACATATCCGAAGCATATGCGATGATCGCGCGGTGCATCGGCATATCGTCACCAATCGGCGCAGACAGGCGAAACCAGCTTTGCTGGACTGGATCCGTTTTCGCGCTGACCATCCAGCTGCGAGGCTGCACCGGCCTGAATTCAATCGCTCTTGGCCGCGCGAACATTACGCGGAATTGTTCGGGAATCTGATCTTCGAACTCTACGCGCAATTCACGTTCGGATTTCAAATCTTCGGGTTGTGGCACAATTGGCATGGCGCACTGGTGCGATAATCCCGTCTCTGGCCGCTGGAACGAGCAGGCGAAATTCAGGATCGGCTTTTCATCCTGGGTCGCGATGACCCGGCGCGTTGAAAAGCTGCCCCCGTCAAAATCGCGCTCAACGTGATAGGTGATCGGTACGCCTTCGACACCCGGACGCATGAAGTAGGCGTGAAGCGAGTGCGCGCGTCTTTTATCTGACACGGTATGCTGTGCCGCCATCAGCGCCTGCGCGATGACTTGACCACCAAAAACGCGACCAACGCCCGAGGGATTGATGGCGCCGCCAAACAGATTGTCGTCAAGTGGTTCAACGGTGAGCAGCTTTACCAGCCCGCGTACCAATCGTTCGGGGCTTAGCTGTTTTGGGTCGTCGTTCACGGATATCGTCCTTAGTTCGAAGGGGGACGTACCTGCGCGACCCTGTTCATTGTCGCAACTCCTAATTCAAAGGAGACCGTTTTCGCGGAAACTGAAATAATCCGATCGTCCGATGATGATATGATCGCCGATCGCAATGTGGACGGGCGCGAGCGCGCGTGCAATTGCGCGCGTCTGTGCTATGTCAGCCGGGCTTGGCCGCGTGTCCCCGCCAGGGTGGTTGTGCGTCATCAACATGCTGTGCGCATTGAAAACCAGCGCCTCACACACAAGGTAGCGCAGCGAAATATCGACGTTATCACGCATTCCAGACGTCGTTTTACGTGCATGGAGCAGCTTTTGATACTCGTCGAAATAGCAGATGAGGCAATGTTCCTGTTCATATGTGTGCATGCAATCAATCACAATCGCCAGCGAAAGCCTGCGAGGATGTGCGCGCTGAGGTGATTTTTTGTACAAATGCGACATATCGGTTCGCTTGCGCATATAATCGTGGCTGGCGCGATGCAAGATCAATCCGATATGGACGATCGTGCCGCATGTAATAGTAGATGCGCAAGGCTTGTTTTCTCACAGACGCTGACGCAGTAGGGTAGTGAAAATACGGCAACCACAGGCAATTTCTTGCCGCACAAATATCTAAAGAAGGTGTATATTTATGGCAGCATTGCGGCAAATTGATCACTTTTTAGCCGATGGTGCGGGCGTCATCACGCAGCGATCTGGTGATGTGTTTGATCCCAACACGGGCGCTGTGCAGGCGCGGGTCGGGCTTGGTGATGCCGCTGTGCTTGAGCGTGCCGTTCAGGCGGCACTTTCCGCGCAACCTGACTGGGCGTCGACGAACCCGCAGCGCCGCGCGCGAGTGATGTTTGAATTTAAGCGTCTCGTTGAATCCAATATGGATGAGCTTGCCCATATATTGTCGTCCGAGCACGGCAAGGTCATCGCCGATTCAAAGGGTGATATTCAGCGCGGGCTTGAAGTAATCGAGTTTTGCTGCGGTATCCCGCACATATTGAAGGGTGAATATACGCAGGGCGCGGGGCCGGGGATTGACGTTTATTCGATGCGCCAGCCGATCGGCATTGGCGCTGGCATTACGCCGTTCAATTTCCCCGGCATGATCCCGCTTTGGATGTGTGGCCCTGCAATCGTTACAGGCAACGCGTTCATCATCAAGCCGTCCGAGCGTGATCCTTCGCTGCCGGTGCGACTTGCCGAACTGTTTATCGAAGCAGGCCTGCCGCAGGGGATTTGTCAGGTTGTTCACGGTGACAAGGAAATGGTCGACGCGATCCTTGATCATTCCGCAATCGGCGCAATCAGTTTTGTCGGGTCATCGGATATTGCGCACTACGTTTACCAGCGCGGCGTTGCGGCTGGAAAGCGTGTGCAAGCGATGGGCGGGGCCAAGAACCACGGGATTGTGATGCCCGATGCTGATCTTGATCAGGTGGTGAATGATCTGTCAGGTGCGGCATTCGGTTCGGCAGGAGAGCGCTGTATGGCGCTTCCCGTCGTTGTTCCGGTGGGTGAGAAAACCGCAATTGCGCTGCGTGAGAAGCTGATCCCCGCAATCGCGGCACTCCGCATCGGCGTGTCGACTGACCCGGACGCGCACTACGGCCCAGTGGTCAACGCGGCGCATAAGGCACGCGTTGAAGGCTGGATCCAGAAAGGTGTTGATGAAGGCGCTGAGCTTGTCGTCGATGGTCGCGGCTTCACGCTTCAGGGGCATGAAGAGGGCTTCTTCATCGGCCCGTCGCTGTTCGATCATGTCAAAACGTCGATGGAAAGTTACAAGGAAGAAATCTTCGGCCCTGTCCTCCAGATCGTGCGAGCGGATAATTTTGAAGAGGCGCTGGCGCTGCCCAGCCAGCATCAATATGGCAACGGCGTTGCGATCTTCACGCGCAACGGCCACGCCGCACGCGAATTCGCTGCGCGTGTGAATGTCGGGATGGTCGGCATCAACGTGCCGATCCCGGTGCCCGTTGCGTATCACTCATTCGGCGGGTGGAAGCGGTCAGCATTTGGTGACACCAACCAGCACGGCATGGAAGGTGTCAAGTTCTGGACCAAGGTCAAAACGATCACCCAGCGCTGGCCCGATGGCGGCGTGGGCGACGGTGCGAATGCGTTTGTTATCCCGACGATGGGGTGAAATGTCGACTGAGCTAGATATTAGCGGATTTTGGGTTGGCGAATATCGCTATTTTATGCCTTTTGAACCAAATGTGGGATTTCTTGCCAACATTGACGATAGGGCAGGTCAACTGAGTGGCTCGATCAGTGAGCCCAATGTTTATTCTAGCTCTTCTGGTACGCTGTTTTCTTTTTTGATGGGTAAGCGGGACGACATATCTGTTAAATTTGCGAAGGTTTATGATGGTGACGGAGATTTTGCACATCGAGTTGACTACAACGGTGCATTGTCATCTGATGGCTGTCGTATTGAAGGTATTTGGACGCTTGAGGATTGGTCTGGATCATTCTGGATGACTCGAGAGAAATTGCCCAGCGTAGAGGGCGAAATCGAACGGATTGAAGTTTTAGTGAGATAAAATGAGATGACCAACCAATTCGACCTAACCGAAGACCAGCGCGCCATTCAGGATATGGCGCGCAAGTTTACCGCTGACGCGATTACGCCGCACGCTGCGGAATGGGATGAAAAGCATATCTTTCCGCGCGAAACGATCAAGGCGGCGGCGGAGCTTGGCTTTGCTTCGATCTACGTCTCAGAAGAGTCGGGCGGGATCGGGCTGGGGCGACTTGAGGCAGCGCTAATCATGGAAGCGATGGCTTACGGCTGTCCTGCCACTTCGGCGTTCATTTCGATCCACAATATGGCCGCGTGGATGATTGACTGTTTCGGATCGGCCGACATCAAGGGTCGCTATCTGCCGCTGCTC
>JAYVVW010000026.1:0-15799 GCA_043786595.1 Sphingomonadales bacterium
CAGGGGTTCATCGCCGCGATCAGTTGAACACGCGCCGGGAACGTCACATGAGCGTTCGCTCGCGCCACGCTGACGGTTCCGGTTTCAAGCGGCTGACGCAGCGAATCGAGCACAGCGCGCTGAAACTCGGGCAGTTCGTCGAGGAACAGCACGCCGAGATGGGCAAGGCTGACTTCGCCCGGTCGCACGCGAAGCCCGCCACCGACGAGCGCTGCCATTGAAGCCGAATGATGCGGCGCACGGAACGGCCTTGAACGAACAAGGCGGCCTGCAGTCAGTTCGCCTGCAACACTGGCGACCATCGAGACTTCGAGCGCTTCAGCCGGGGTCAGATCGGGCAAAATCCCCGGCAGGCATGCCGCCATCAACGATTTGCCCGAACCCGGCGGGCCAGACATGATCAGGTTATGCGCACCCGCCGCTGCAATCTCAAGCGCGCGTTTGGCTGTCTCCTGCCCTTTGACCTGATTGAGATCGGGGCCAGTCCGTGCTTCGCCTGCTTCGCCAGGGATCGGTGCGGGCAGCAGTGACTGGCCTTTGAAATGGTTGAGCAGGCTGAGTATATCGGGTGCCGCAACGACTTCGATCCGACCGGCCCATGCCGCTTCACTGCCCTGAACGGCGGGGCACACCAGCCCCAACTGGTTGGCAGAGGCATGGAGTGCCGCAAGCAATACCCCCGGAGACGCCGCAATCCGCCCGTCAAGGCTGAGTTCGCCGACGAACACATAAGCGGCGAGCGTTTCAGAATCGACGATCCCCATCGCGCCGAGCAGCGCGAGCGCGATCGGCAAATCATAATGCGATCCTTCTTTAGGCAGATCGGCAGGCGAAAGATTGATAGTGATCCGCTTGGGCGGCAACGACAGCCCCATTGCCGAAATCGCCGATCGCACACGTTCGCGGCTTTCGCCGACGGCTTTGTCTGGCAAACCGACGATGACGAACGCGGGCACGCCTGATGCGATGTGGCATTGCACTTCGACGCCGCGTGCTTCGAGGCCAAGATAAGCGACCGTGGCAACAGTGGCTAGCATGCCGCACCAACAATCAAACTGGAAAATGCGCTCAACGGCGTTTTAACCTTTCCCAAACACAAAATGGAAAGCCCCCGCCCGCCACTGATCTCCTATCATGTTTGAAATATCACGATCACACAAGAACAATGCGTCAACGATCGCGCGTACTGCCAGTGCGTCGTTTGGCGCGTTACTTGATGCGGTTCGGATCGCCTTCCTGATTTCGCCGTTGATCTTGTCATTACCGCACAGCGCACGCGCGGCGGAAGCGGACATTGTCACCGAATATGTCGACACGGTGGAAGTCGAAGCGCCTGTGCCGACGGCGCAACAAGGCATTGGTCGCTTTGGCCCGTTTACCGTGATTGACAGCGCAACCGCTGAGCTCAACGGCATCACCGATCAAGCCACCCCGCGACAGTTTGCCGAGATGATGCGCCAACACCCGGCGCTTAAACTGATTCGCATGGTCGAATGCGCCGGCACCGAAAATGACGAGGCAAACCTTGCTGTGGCGCGCGCGATCCACCGCGCCGGGCTGAGTACACATGTGCCCGCAAATGGATCTGTCCGATCGGGCGGTGTCGAATTATTCCTTGCCGGTATCCGCCGCAGCTATGATCGCGGTGCCGAATTTGGTGTTCACAGCTGGATTGACGATCAAGGCAATCAGGCGCGTGACATTGCCGCCGATGATCCGGTGAACCTCGCCTACATCAATTATTATCAGGATGTCGGGCTAGCGCCTGCCACCGCGAAAGCATTTTACGCATTTACCAATCAATCCGATTTCAATGCGATCCATTACATGACCGAGCCCGAACTGGCCCGCTTCGGACTGGTCAACTGAACTGCGAATTAGCGTGGCAACGCTGCGCACGCCTTGCGCTTGCCCCACGGGCTTCCCACATCGGCATTTATGAAATGGTTGACTAAGGTGCGCGCAATCAACGCGTCCGAAGCTGTGCGGACTGGCCAGTTGATATCAGGGATCCTGCTGATAATTGCGTCGCCGTTTGTGGGGGTGCTCCCCGGCCCTGGTGGTACGATCGTATTTGCGATTGGCCTCGGCCTAGTGTTGCGTAACTCGTTATGGGCCAAACGACGCTATGTGATGTTTAAGCGCAAACGCCCTAAAATGGGCGGCTGGGCCGATTGGGGGTTGCGCCGCCGCAGTGCCAAGCGACGCGACGAACGCAAGAAACAGGCTAAACAGTCTGGCGATTGACTTTTGCTTCGCGCTTGCGTAGCGCACGATCATCAAGGCTGCCCTGACCGGGTGGCCGTTTTTATTCAAGACGTTTGAGGACATGAGCGATGAAGCGCACCTTTCAGCCAAGCAACCTGGTCCGCGCGCGCCGTCACGGGTTTCGCGCCCGGATGGCAACAGTGGGCGGACGCGCAGTAATCCACGCACGCCGCGCACGGGGCCGCAAGAAGCTGTCAGCTTAATATTGGCTAAAGGCGCGCAAACGCCTTCGCACAAAAAAATTCCGGTGGTGCGGGCCCGCAAGGATTTTCTTGCGGCAAATGGCGCGCTCCGTGCTGCAAACAGTGGCTTTGTGCTGCTTGCACGCAATCGCGACGACGACGATCCAAAGATGCGGCTTGGCATCACCGTAACCAAAAAAATCGGCAACGCCGTTGTTCGCAACCGAATGAAACGCAGATTGCGTGCGCTTGCCCGCGAACTCTTCCCCGAACGCGGTCTCGCGGGGCACGATCATATCCTGATTGGCCGACCAAACGGCATTGAGCGCGATTTTGGGCTGCTGCGTGAAGACCTGACCAAGGCGCTGCGCAAGGTATCGTCATGATCGCGCGGTTGCTGATCCTCGTCGCACGCGGCTGGCAAATCGGGCCTTCAGCAATTTTGCCGCCGAGTTGCCGGTTCGCCCCTTCATGTTCGGCCTATGCAATCGAGGCGCTTTCCCGCTATGGCGCGGGCAAAGGCGGATGGTTGGCGCTCAAACGAATCCTGAAGTGCCGTCCTTGGGGCGGGCACGGCTTCGATCCGGTGCCATAGCAATTTTGAGTTAGGGATTTTAAGTGGATAATTCGCGCAACATGATCCTCGCGGTCGTCCTGTCGGCACTCGTGCTGTTTGGCTGGTCGAGCGTGTCCGAGCGATTTTTCCCGACGCCCAAGCCTGTGGTGCAAACTGCGGGAAATGATCCGGCGCGCGGGATTACAGGCGGAACACCAGTAGCGCCGCCTGCCGCGACAATCCAACGCGACGTCGCTGGGGTGAAAGCCGAAACGCCGCGCATTGCGATCAACACCCCGACACTAAACGGATCAATCAACCTTGTCGGCGCACAGATCGACGATCTGGTGATGACCAATTACCGCGAAACGATCAAAAAAGGCTCGCCGTCGGTTCGCCTGTTTGCTCCAAGCGGCGCGAAAGGCAGTTATTTTGCAGGCTTTGGCTGGTCAGGCGACGGCGTTAGCGTTCCCGGCGCGAAGACGCTTTGGCAGGCCGACCGCCAGTCACTGACCGTGGAAACGCCAGTCACGCTGCGCTGGGCGAATGCAAGCGGACAAGTGTTCGTGATCCAGATTTCGGTCGACAAAGATTATATGTTCAGCATCGCGCAAGGCGTCAGCAACAGCGGCCTAGCGCCGTTTGCCGTCCGCCCCTATGCGTTCGTCAGCCGCTTTGGACAATCGAAAGATCCGAGCACCTGGACAAATCATATCGGCCCGATTGGCGCGTTTAACGATGCGGTCAATTACAAGGTCGATTGGGAAAACGTCGATGAAGCAGAAGGCGCACAGATGCGTTTCGCCAGTAAGGGCGGGTGGATCGGCTTTGGCGATCATTATTGGTTGACTGCGCTTATCCCCGCCAAGGGGGCGACGATCGACGCAGGATTCCGCGCCGCAGGTGGCAGCTATCAAGCCGAATATAGCGAACCACAGCAAATACTGCCCCCCGGCAAAAACATCTCCACCACCACGCGCCTGTTTGCCGGCGCGAAGGAAGTTGCCCTTCTCGACAATTACGAAGATTCGCTGGGCATCGTCCATTTCGGCAAAGCGATCGATTGGGGCTGGTTCGAAATCATTGCCAAGCCGTTTTTCTATCTGCTCGACTGGCTGTTCAAGCTCGTCGGCAATTTCGGTGTCGCGATCATGCTGCTAACGGTGATTGTGCGCGGCGCGATGTTCCCGATTGCGCAGCGTCAGTTCGCAAGCATGGCGGCGATGCGCGTCGTTCAGCCCAAATTGAAGGCGCTGCAGGAGCGGTACAAGGATGATAAACCGCGTCTCCAGCAGGAAATGATGCAGCTCTACAAGACCGAGAAGATCAATCCGATGGCGGGTTGCCTGCCGGTGATATTGCAAATCCCGGTGTTTTATTCGCTCTACAAGGTGCTGACGTTGGCGATCGAAATGCGGCACCAGCCATTTGCGCTTTGGATCAAGGACCTCTCCGCGCCCGACCCGGCGCACATCCTCAATCTGTTTGGCCTGCTGCCGTTTGAAGTGCCCGGATTCCTCGGCATCGGTGTCCTTGCGATCCTGCTTGGCATCACGATGTTCCTTCAGTTCAAGCTCAACCCCGCGCCTGTCGACCCTGTCCAGCAACAGATGTTTGCGATCATGCCGTGGGTGCTGATGTTTGTGATGGCGCCGTTTGCAGCGGGGCTGTTGCTCTACTGGATAACGTCGAATATTCTGTTGATGGCGCAGCAAAAGCTGCTCTATGCAAAACATCCTGCGCTTAAAGAACCGATCAAGGCATGACCGACCTTGCCGAAGACATCGAAGCCGCGCGCAAAATTTTCAGTGGGCCGATCGCGTTCCTCAAATCGGCGCCGACGCTTGAATTTTTGCCTGACCCAGGCGTCAACGAAATCGCGTTTGCCGGTCGTTCAAACGTCGGCAAATCGTCGCTGCTCAACGCGCTGACCAACCGCAATAGCCTGGCGCGGACATCGAACACGCCGGGGCGCACACAGGAGCTCAACTTTTTCGATGTCGGTGATCCGGTCAGTTTCCGGCTTGTCGATATGCCAGGCTACGGATTTGCCACCGCGCCCAAGGACGTCGTCAAGAAATGGCGTCACCTGATCAATGACTATCTGCGCGGGCGGCAGGCCCTCAAGCGCACGCTCGTGCTGATCGATAGCCGCCACGGCATCAAGGATGTTGACCGCGATGTGATGGAGATGCTTGATGCAGCGGCGGTCAGCTACCGTGTCGTGCTGACCAAGGCCGACAAGATCAAACAGAGCGAGCTTGACGCGGTGTTTGACCAGACGGCGCAGGAAGTGCGAAAACGCCCCGCCGCGCATCCCGATCTTATCGTAACGTCGAGCGAAAAAGGGCTGGGTCTTCCCGAACTGCGTGCCGCGGTGATCGAGGCAATTTCCTGAGCGCGAACAGGCGTTGCAAAGTAGGAAAAATCGCGCTCTAACGCTCTCAATCCAATGGGAGACATCAATTGCGCATCACCGCCACACTCGCCGTCCTGCTCGCCTCTGCAATCGCTTTGCCCGCCACCGCGCAAACGCTGCGCCCCGATCAAAGTGCGTTCCGCGCGCTGTACAAGGAGTTGGTTGAAACCAACACGACACTGTCAGTCGGCAGCTGCACCGATGCCGCCGCGAAAATGGGCGCTCGGCTCAAGGCGGCGGGCTTTTCAGAAGCTGACATCACCTATTTCGCGACACCCGAACATCCCAAGGAAGGCGGCGTTGTCGCGATCCTCAAAGGGAGCGACGCCAAAATCAAGCCGATGCTGCTGCTCGCGCATATCGATGTCGTCGAGGCGCGGCGCGAGGACTGGACGCGTGATCCGTTCACGCTGATCGAGGAAGACGGATTTTTCTACGCGCGCGGTACATCGGACGACAAGGCGCAGGCTGCGATTTTCACCGATGCGATGATCCGTTTCAAGCAATCAAACTACAAGCCCAAGCGCACGATCAAACTCGCGCTGACCTGCGGCGAGGAAACGACCTATGCGTTCAACGGCGCAGAGTGGCTGACCAAGAACAAACCCGATCTGATAGCGGCTGATTTTGCGATCAATGAAGGCGGCGGCGGCGTGCTAGACGCGAGTGGCAAGCGTGTGACGCTCGCCATGCAGGTCGGCGAAAAGGCGGTTCAGAACTACCGGATCGAGGCGACAAACCCCGGCGGGCATAGCTCACGCCCCGTCCCCGACAATGCGATTTACGAACTTGCCGAAGCGCTGCGCGCGGTGCGGGCGTATGAATTCCCGATCACTTTCACCGATACGACGCGCGCCTTTTTCACGCAGACGGGCAAGGCGATGGGCGGCGAAATGGCGAGCGCGATCACCGCGCTGCTCGCCAATCCGAAAGATGTTGCGGCGGATAAGATCGTTTCGGGCAACGCCACCTTCCATTCGACGCTGCGGACGACCTGCGTTGCGACGCTGCTCGACGGTGGCCACGCCAATAACGCGCTGCCCCAGCGTGCCGGGGCGAACGTCAACTGCCGGATTTTCCCCGGTGAAAATGGCGAAACAACCAAGGCCGCGCTGATCGCGGCGATCAACAATCCCAAGGTCAAGGTCACGTTGACCCCGCCGGTTCGCCCGCTCGCCGCGCCGCCGCCGCTTGATCCCAAAATCATGGGGCCCGCCGAAAGCCTTGCGAAGAAATATTTCCCAGGCGTTCCGCTCACGCCTTTGATGTCAACCGGAGCGACTGACGGGATTTTCCTCGAAGCGATCGGCATCCCGACCTACGGCGTGCCGGGTGTTTTTGGCGAAGCAGACTTCAACGGCGTCCACGGTTTGAATGAGCGGATGCGCGCGCGTTCGCTTTACGAAGGCCGCGATTATCTGTTTGACCTGATCAAGCTGTACGCGGCGAAATAATTGATGCTCAAACTCGTCATCGGCAACAAAAATTATTCGAGCTGGTCGCTGCGCGGCTGGCTCGCGGTCAAGCAATCGGCGTTGCCGTTCGAAGACATCGTCGTTCCGATCTACGATGAAAATTGGGACGCGCGGCGCACGCAGCCCGATCTTGCACCCGCAAACGGCAAAGTCCCGATCCTCTGGGACGGCGACAATCCCGTGTGGGACAGCGCGGCGATCATCGACTATCTCGACGCCAAAACCGGCGGCACTCGGTTTTGGCCGTCAGACATTGCTGCACTGGCGCTCGCGCGGTCGATGGCGGCTGAGATGCACAGCAGTTTTACAGCGCTACGCAGCCAGCACGGCATGAACGTCCGCCGGATTTATACCGGCATCGTGCCCACCGCTGACGTGCTGAGCGATATCGACCGGATCATGCAGCTATGGGCCAAAGCACGCGCGCTGTACGGGCGCGGCGGCGATTTTCTGTTCGGTGATTTCGGCGCGGTCGATATCATGTTCGCCCCCGTCGTAACGCGGCTGACGACCTACGGCTTGCCCGTCGCGCCGTTCGCGCGCGGCTATGTCGACGCGGTCACCCGCCACCCGTGGATGCAGGACTGGATCGCCGCCTCGCAGGAAGAAGCGTGGGTAATCGACCGTTTTGAGTTGGCCTAGCTGTGGGAAATTGTCCCACATGGTGTTTTTTGCTTGACAGCGTCACGCTGTTTGGCTAAATCTAACAACGATCAGAAGTTGCGTCCGATTCGCCAGCGCAGCCAATCACGATCCACACCCTAAACGCCGCCGCTGAGCAATCAGCATCAACCGCAATCTTTGCGGACCCTTTGTTATGAGGAGAAATGGATGGGAGAAAACCGGTTCAGAGCTTGTTGAAATGCGGCAGAACCCCTTTCGTCTCCCCGTGCTTGACACTGGGTTAGGGCGGGACGAATTTATATTGAATCGTCTCCCCGTGCTTGACACGGGGTAAGGCTTCTTTCCTCTTCAGCAACGCTAGAAAGCCCAACCCCGTGTCAAGCACGGGGAGACGAAAGTGGATTGGTCGAATGTCATCAAGTTCTAGACTCTACCAACGACGAGAAGAAGCCAAACCCCCTTCGACGCCGCCTGCGGCATCACTCAGGATGGGCCAAACCAAGCACGCGGCGACGGTCTCGTGTGAAGTCATCACGCCCCAAAGTTAAGTCAAAACCCACCCCCGTCCTTGCGCTCATACGCCCCGGTAACCGACAGGTGCAGGTCGATATCGGGATAGTGGCACGCGCTGGCTGATGGACGGGCGACTGCGATGAACAGGCAGTCGGTGGCGCTTTCGTTGATCAGGACGTGGCCGTTGCCATCGCCCTTGGCGAAGGCGGCGCAGTCGCCCGCGTGCATCGGCGTGCGGCCGTTGTCATCGACGAGTATAGCTTCACCGATAATCATGACGACGAATTCATCCTCGCCTTCGTGCCAGTGGCGCTGTGATGACCAAGCGCCGGGTTTGAGCGTGACATGGCTGACACCAAAATCGCTCAAGCCGCCCGCCGGGGCCAAGCGACGATACCAGCGTCCTGCCACGGCGCTGGCGTATTCGGGTGGGTAACCGGTCGCGTTGGTCGGCGCGATCGCGGTGAGATCGAGTTTGGGCATCGGCGTCCCCTTGCAAAACAGCGGGCAAGCTTTAGGCGTTCGCCATGATCGACGCAATCTCGCTCGCCAAGGCGCTTATCGCGGTGCCCAGTGTCACGCCCGCCACGGGGGCAGTGTTTGACGTGCTGGGTGGCGCGCTCGAAACGATCGGGTTTGACGTCCACCGCGCGGTCGAGGGTGAAGCGCCCGACGGCCCGGTCGAAAATCTGTTCGCAACGCGCGGTAGCAGTTCGGGCACGCATTTCGCGTTTGCCGGGCATCTTGATGTTGTGCCGCCGGGTGCTGGCTGGAGCAGCGATGCGTTTACGCCGACAGTACGCGGAGACCTGCTCTATGGGCGCGGTGCGGTTGATATGAAGGCGAGCATTGCGGCGTTTGTTGCCGCAATCCCGGCGGCGCATCACGGGCGGATCAGCCTGATCATCACGGGCGATGAGGAAGGCCCGGCGATCCACGGCACGGTGGCGCTGATCAGGCATATGCAGGCGCACGGGCTGATCCCCGATCTGTGCCTCGTGGGCGAGCCGACATCGGTCAACCGGCTGGGTGATATGGTCAAGATCGGGCGGCGCGGGTCGGTTAACATCTGGATCAGCGTGCCGGGGATGCAGGGGCATGTCGCCTATCCGCATCTTGCCGATAATCCCGTGCCGCGATTGGTGCGCGCGCTGGCAAAGATTGATGCCGTATTGCTCGATCAAGGGACAGACTGGTTTCAGGCGTCAAACATCGAAATTACCGATCTTGAGGTGGGCAATCCGGCGACGAATGTGATTCCGCTGGAGGCGAAGGCGCGGCTTTCGGTTCGGTTCAATGATCTGCATAGCGGCGACGCGCTGGTGACGATGATCCGCGCGATTGTAGAGGGAGAGGCTCCGGGTGCGACGGTGCTCGGACGTGTATCGGGTGAGGCCTTCCTGACGCCGCCGGGTGACTTCAGCGCGATGGTTTCGGGTGCGATCGAGCGGGTGACGGGGATCACGCCCGAATTGTCGACAACGGGGGGAACGTCGGATGCGCGCTTCCTTTCCAAGCTATGCCCGGTGGTTGAATTCGGGCTGGTCAATGCAACGATGCACAAGCTTGATGAAGCCGCCTCGCTGTCTGATATCGCGATGCTGAGCGAGATTTACGCCGATATTATCGCGCGCGCCTTAGAATGAGGTAAAGCGCCCCTGCCCCGCCGTGGCGCGGATGGGCATTGCGGACGGCGGCAATCTTTCCCGCGTGCGGCGATGCGGTGAGCCAATCACCAACCGATGCGCGGATCACCCCGCGCGATGTCGGCGGGAGACGCGGATTATCCTTCGCCGGGCGTCCCGTGATCAGCAGGATCACCCGCGCCTCGTCGCGGAGTGCGGCGGCAAGGCTGCGGTTGAGATGCGCGTGCGCTGACGATAAAGTCTCACCGTGCAGATCGATCGTGTAATCGGGCGAGATGACGCCGCCCGCAATGCGCTTGTCCCAACTGCCGTCGAGCGTGTTTGAAATTTGACGTGTTGCGGTGGCGCGCGTGGGCTTTGGCAGGGTGCTCGGTTGTACTGCTTGCTTTACCGGCACAAATTCAGACCATGTCCGCTCGGTAATCGGTTTTGAGATTGGCGACAGCGCCTTGCCGTGAAGTGGCCGGACGGTTCCAACAACGCGGCCCCAAAGCGCGCGCTCTTCGGGGCTGAGCGGACGGCGGGACATTAGGGCGCGTTGGCGATCCGGTCGGCAACGCCCTTGGGCAGGAACACGAACGCCGTGCCGCGCGAAGACATGCCGCCTGCGGTGCTGCGTGCCGCTTCGCCTGCGCCCCAGAATGTATCGAAACGGTTTGCGCCCTTGATCGCGCCGCCGGTATCCTGCGCGATCCAGATGCCGTTGGCGTCGGCGCGGTCCATCGACAGCAAGACCGGCGCGCCGAGCGGCACGAACAGCGGATCGGTCGCGACGCTGGCATTAGCGGTTACGGGCTTGCCAAGCGCACCAAGCGGGCCAGCACCGGTTACTTCGCGAAAGAACACCCAGCTTTTATTCTCACGCATGATCGCCTGCCCCTCGGCGGGGTGCGCACGGAGCCAGCCTTCGATGCCACCCATCGATGACTGACCCGGCGCGAGCAGGCCGCGATCTTTCATCAGCTTGCCGATGCCGGTATAGTCACGCCCGTTCTGGCCGTCATAACCAATCCGCATCACGCCGCCATCGGGCAATCGCAATCGCCCAGACCCCTGGATCTGAAGCACGAAAAATTCGATTGCGTCGGCGGCCCATGCGAGTTCAAGCCCGCGCCCTTCAAGCGCGCCGGTTTCGATCCCCGTCCGGTCAGCATAGGGGACGAACGTCGCGCCTTCGACCTTGCCGCGGATCTTCTTGCCCTTGAGGCTGTCTGAAAATTGGCCAAGGTCTATTTCGGCAAGTTCGGGCGGGCGGCGGTAAACGGGCACCTGATAACCCACCGAACGCGTGCGCGATCCCGCGATCTCGGGCTCATAATATCCCGTGGCAAACGCTTTCCCGTCACCAATTTGCACGAGATCAAAGTTTTCGGCGAAAAAACGTTGCGCGTCGCGGTCGTCCCATGTTGCAGCGGCGGCGCATACGCCTTGCCAGTCGGCAGCTTGGGTCAGCCCCGATTGATCGCTCCGTTTGGTAACAGAGGGGCATGTGATCCGAAACGCGTTAAGCGCGCGCGTTGCTGACGCCGGATCAACTGCGGGACGATCACGAACGATCACCACGCCCGCCTGCAGCGCATTGGGGCCACTTGCCGCCGGTGTCGTCGGCGCGGGATTTACCGGTACGCTGCGCACCGGCGGTGTCGCGCGTGGTTGGGTTGCAGACGGCGATTTGACCGACTGCGGGATCAAGCGCCCGCCACATGCCGACACCAGTAGCGCGCTCAGAACGACAGCAACACCCCGTAGCGTCACGTCAGATCAGGCCGCTTCGTCGGTATCAACCAACTGCCAGTTGGGGTCTGATGACCGGAGCGTGCGGGCAAACGTCCACGCGTCGTGCGTCGTCACCGCATCAGTCAACGATCCTGCAACGACAGCGCCGTCCTTGTCGCGCGTCACCGCAGCGATATCGGCATCAAACTTGACCATGACCGTCGCAACGCCGTTTTCAAGCGTCGCTTCGGTGATCACCGCGCGTTCAACGGTGATCAGGCGGTTGTCGAGAACATGGCCCTGCGCCGCGCGTTCTGTGACTGCGGATGCAAAGGCTGATTTCACATCGTCGGAGACATAAGCGGCATAAGCGTCTTCGTTGCCCGCCCAAAAGGCTTCAAGGATCATACGGTAGGCAGATTTCGCGCCTTCGATGAATTCGGCAGGATTGAAGCTGCGATCAGCCAGCGTAATCGCCCGCAGCCCGCTTTCAGCGCTTGATGATTGTGGGCCATCGACGATCGCTGCGGGGGCATCATGGCCATCCTCTACGGTCGCACCCTGCGCTGGCGTGCGCGCCAATTCGTCGCCGGTACGACCAAGCGGCTGTTCATGGCCAGTGCGTTTGCCGAGCACAGCGTAGAGCCGCATACCAAGAAAGGCAGCAACCATTGCGAATATTACGATCCCGATTGTCACACGACCTCCAATATGGTTGTGGCTGATATAGGCATGTTTGGCCTGCGATTCAATTCATTGCGCAAACTGATCGCAACAAATGCAGATTGCCCTTCGTCGACGCCACTGCTAGGCGCGCAAACCACGCGTTTCATTGCTGACAGGACGAAAAATATGGCCGAAGACAATATTGCCGAACCAATTGCCAATGGCGAAGACACCGGGCCGATCGTTGGCCTGATCTCGCAATATGTGAAGGATTTGTCGTTCGAAAATCCGAACGCGCCCGCAGTGTTCCAGTGGCAGGGCCAGCCGCAGATTGATATCCAGTTCAACATCGGCGCCAATCAGGTTGCCGACGACGTGCATGAAGTCGTCCTCAAGGTTGATGTGAAAGCGATCAGCGATGATCAGGTCGCATTCCAGGTTGAGCTTTCTTATGCGGGCCTGTTTGGCATTCGCAACGTGCCCGAAGATCAGTTGCAGATGTTCCTGCTTGCCGAAGGGCCACGGATCATTTTCCCGTTTGCCCGCCGCGTCCTTGCCGATGCCGTGCGCGATGGCGGATTCCAGCCGCTGATGCTCGAACCGATCGATTTCGGCGCGCTGTATCAGCAGCAGGCCGATGCCAAGGCCGCCGAAGCGATGCCGTCATTGGTCACCGAAGGCAACGCATGAGGGGTGCCCCGCCCGCACTGCGGACGGGGTTCGCATGAACCTGCTCAGGGTCACGGGCACGATTGGCGGGCTGACGCTTGTCAGCCGGGTGCTGGGCATGGTGCGCGATATGCTGATGGCGCGCTATGTTGGTGCGGGGCTGGCGTCGGATGCTTTTCTGATCGCCTGGCGGCTGCCCAATCTGTTCCGCGCATTATTTGCCGAGGGCGCGTTCGCGGCGGTATTCGTACCGCTGTTCAATAAAAAGATGACGCACGCCGAGGCCGAGCGCGCCGACGCGGGAAAGGCGGCGGCGGTCGATTTTGCCGGGCAAATCCTGTCAGTGCTGTTCCCTTTCCTGGTGCTTTTCACCGCGCTGATGATGATTGGTGCCGCGCCGATTGTCTATGCAATGACGGGGGGATTTCCCGACGGCGGGCCAGAAAAATTTGCGCTCGCGGTCCATCTGACGATGATTACCTTTCCTTATCTTGCGCTGATTTCGCTCGTTTCACTCCTTGGCGGCATCCTCAATTCGCTTGGCCGTTTCTGGGTCAATGCAGCGGCACCGGTGTTGCTCAACATCTGCATGATCACAGCGTTGCTGTTCTTTCGCGGGGCTAGTGAGGCAGCGACAGCACAGACGCAGGCGATCGCCGTCACCGTTTCAGGGGTCATGCAGCTCATATGGCTGATCTGGTCGTGCCGCCGCGCCGGCGTCGTTCTCAAACTGCGACTGCCCAAGCTTTCGCCTGATGTGAAGCAGCTCTTGTGGCTGATCGGCCCTGCTGCCATCGGCCAAGGCGCGATCCAGTTTAATCTGCTAATCTCGACTTCGCTTGCCGCGCGCTTTTTGCCGCAGGGTGCGGTGTCGTACCTCTATTATGCCGACCGGCTCAACCAATTGCCGCTTGGCCTGCTTGGGATCGGGATTGGCACCGCGATCCTGCCGACATTATCGCGCCAGATGAGCGGGGGTGACATCTCCGCCGCGCGGCATACGCAGAACCGCGCGCTTGAGCTGTCGCTGTTTCTGGCACTGCCCGCCGCAATCGCGCTCGTCATCGCCGCCGTCCCGCTCATTCGCGGCGTTTTCGAACACGGGGCATTTACTGCGGCTGATACAATCGGAACAGCGGGCGCGCTCGCCGCATTTTCGCTCGGCGTTCCCGCCTATGTCCTGATCAAAGTGCTGACCCCGGGATTTTACGCGCGGCAGGATACCAAGACGCCAGTGCGGATCGCGCTGATTGCGATGCTGGTAAATCTTGTCGGTAACCTCATCCTGATCTGGCCGTTTGGTCATGTTGGTGTCGCAATCGCAACTGCGATTTCGGCGTGGGTAAACTTGCTGCTGCTTTACTGGACGCTCCACCGCCGCGATCATCTCCGTCTCGATGCACGCTTGATGAGCAAGGTCTGGCGCATCCTTGCGGCAGGCGCGGTGATGGGGATCGCGCTCTGGTTCATGGCCCCCTATTTCGACGCCTTCATGACGTCAAACCTGATCATCCGCGTCGCTGCACTAGCGCTGCTATGCGGCGTCGGTGCGCTGATCTACGGCGTAGCGGCAATTGCGTTTGGGGCCTACCGGGTCGACGAGCTTCGATCACAGTTTTCGCGGAAGAAGGCGAATTAAACGATGCGTGTTGTTTCAGGGATTCAGCCAACGGGCAATCTTCACCTCGGCAACTACCTTGGCGCGATCCGCAATTGGGTGGCGATGCAGGATGAGGTTGCGGGCGATTGCCTCTACTTCCTCGCCGATCTCCATGCGATCACGGTTTACAACAGGCCGTCTGATCTCAGTGCCAACACACGTGAAATGGCGGCGGCGCTGATCGCAAGCGGAATTGATCCCAAGCGCAGCATCCTGTTCAATCAGGCGCGGGTTCCGGCGCACGCAGAGCTCGCCTGGCTGCTGTTCTGCACCGCGCGCATTGGCTGGCTCAACCGGATGACGCAGTTCAAGGACAAGGCGGGCAAGAACCGCGAGGGGATGAGCATCGGGCTGTTCGCTTATCCCGTGCTCCAAGCCGCCGACGTTTTGATTTACGGCGCGACACATGTACCCGTGGGCGACGATCAAAAGCAGCATCTTGAGCTGGCGCGCGACATTGCCGCCAAATTCAACAGCGATTATGAAACCGAACTCTTCGCGCTGCCTGAACCGATCATCCCGCCCGCCGCCGCGCGGATCATGAGCCTGCGCGATGGCAGCGCTAAAATGTCGAAATCAGACGCGAGCGACATGAGCCGGATCAACCTCACCGACGATGCCGACCTGATCATGCAGAAAATACGCAAAGCAAAAAGCGATGCCGATCCACTGCCTGAAACCGCAGCGGGGCTTGAAGCCCGCCCCGAAGCGCGCAACCTTGTCGGGATATATGCCGCGATCAAAGGCGAAAGCGTTGATGCCACACTGGCACAATTCGCCGGGCAAGGATTTGGCACGTTCAAACCTGCGCTCGGCGAATTGCTTGTAGAGACACTGCGCCCGATTTCAACGCGGTTTGCCGCACTTAAGGACGATCATGCGGCGATTGATGCGATCCTTGCAGACGGTGCCGAATGCGCAGCAACACTTGCCGCGCCAACGCTCAAAAGCGCCTATGCTGCGCTCGGGCTGCTGCGCTGACCCCCGCACGTTGAACATCCCGGGTCTTTGGGCAAGCGGATCGCGCGCACCGTGAGCGCAAGGCCGTCGATAATCTGGAGCTTGCCCGCCTGATCGTCGCCAAATCCAGTGATGACGCGGATCGCCTCCATCGCGGCGAAGGTGCCCATCACGCCAACCATCGCGCCGAGCACGCCAACCTCTGAACAGCTATCGCAATCCTCGGCATCATGCGCATCACCGACAAAACATCGGTAGCACGGCTTATCGCTTTCCCACCCGCGAAACGTGCCGAGTTGGCCGTGAAACTGACCAATTGCCGCTGAAACAAGCGGGACTTTAGCCGCAACGCAGAAGTCGTTAACGATCAGGCGCGTCGCGAAATTGTCCGATCCGTCGATCACGACGTCGACGCCGTCGAAGAGCGTTGAGGGTGTCGCAGCGG
>JAYVVW010000027.1:0-30736 GCA_043786595.1 Sphingomonadales bacterium
GTCATCGGCAACAGTTTTTTTCCTGCTATCTCCGCCAGTCGCCCCAATGTAAACACGACCTTGATATTTTTTCAGCGTTGCAGCAAATTTTGCGTCTCCCTCCGCATCGCCCTTATCAACGAACATTTTATCGTAGATAACCGCCTTCGCACCTGCCCTCATCAAATTTTCGACCAGCGCAGCATCGTATTTACGCGAATAATTAAAGCCGCCAAGCGCATCCGCCGTTTTGTCATCAATGCCGACTACGACGATTTCGCCGCTTGCCGGATGTGCCCTGATGATGTTGCGGACACCGCGCATCATGTCTTCGAGCGGCTCGCCCATGCGCACAGCCCCCGCCGCAAATGTTAGCAGGGTCAGCACAGCGATGATGAACCACGGCGACCGCATCTGTCCATCGGCACGCTTCAGACGCAAAAAGGCGAACCGGCTGTGCTTCACCCTTTGCGGCCCAGCGACATTTCACGCGCGTTCGCACCTAAGCGGCACTTTGAAAAACAGTCTGTCACCAAGAAATCTGCATCACGCATAATGTTGCTCAATGACCCGTACGACACCAGCCAAGATACTGGTACGATTTTGCTAACGGTAAAGTACGAAGAATTGGTTATCGAACTGGAAAGCTTGTTTCATGTCACCGTGTCAGCGGCTATCCGAGGTCGACAAGTAAGATGAAAATAGGGGAAGCTTTAAGATGCTGAGCGCCATCAGGATTATCGATCTCACGAGTGTGATTTTTGGCCCGTATGCGACGCAGATGCTTGCGGACATGGGTGCCGATGTCATCAAGGTTGAGCCCCCAACCGGCGACATATCGCGCTTCATTGGCCGCGCGCGCAACGTAAAGTCCAACGGCTCTACCCATCTGACGGTCAATCGCGGAAAGCGATCAATCGTGCTCGACCTGAAAAACGCAGGCGATGCCGATACGATGCGCGCATTGATCAAGACTGCCGACGTATTCATCCACAACGTTCGTGGCAAAGCCATCGAGAAACTTGGTTTTGGATATGACGCTGTCGCGTTGCTTAAACCTGACATCATTTACGTCCATTGTGCTGGCTTTGGTCAGGATGGCCCCTACCGTGATCTTCAAGCCTATGACGACGTCATTCAGGCCGCTTCGGGCGCATGCACATTGGCATCAAGGGTAGATGGCGATCCAAAGCCACGCTACATCCCGTCATTGATCGCGGATAAAGTTTCCGGGCTGTACGGCGCCCAAGCCGTTCTGGCGGCGGTCATTCACAAATTACAGACCGGTCAAGGCCAGCATGTCGAAGTGCCGATGCTTGAATCTTTCACCAATTTCATGCTCGAAGAGCATTTGCGTGACGCGACGCTTGATCCGCCAATCGGGCCAATCGGGTATCCGCGCCAACTTGATCCCGGTCGCCAGCCGTTCCCCACTGCAGATGGCTACATCAGCATCGTCCCATACACAGATAAGAAAATGGTTGATCTGCTCGGCATCCTCGGCGCGCAAGAGATATTAGATCGCTCGGAATTTTCGACGCCGCTCGATCGCTTTAACAATTTAACGGCGCTTTATGGCCATGTTGCTGCATACACGCCTGTACGGTCAACTTCCGAATGGCTCGCTCTTTTGGCGAAAGCTGACATGCCGGCGATGCAGGTGCGCGACCTTGCCGACATTTTCAATGACCCTCATTTCATTGAAACGGACTTTTTTCAGTCGCGCGAGCATCCGACAGAAGGGCTGTTTCGCGAGATGCGCCCGCCGATAAAGTTTGGAGCGATGCCCGACCCTGTGATTGGTTTTGCCCCAGGTCTTGGCGAGCACGGCGACGCAATCAGGCGCGATCTGAATTCTGCCACCGATTAGTCGGCTTACGTAATTTCAAAAAGTCCAGCAGCGCCCATACCGCCGCCGACACACATCGTGACGACAGCAAGCTTTGCGCCTCTGCGCTTTCCTTCAATCAACGCATGGCCGGTGAGACGCGAACCCGACATCCCAAACGGATGACCAATCGCAATGGCGCCACCATCAACATTGAATTTGGCGTTATCAATGCCCAGTCGATCGCGGCAATATAATACTTGCACCGCAAAAGCTTCGTTCAACTCCCAGATGTCGATATCTTGGACGGTAAGGCCGTGACGCGCCAGTAGTTTTGGCACAGCGAACACGGGTCCAATCCCCATCTCATCGGGCTCGCAACCAACCGCCGTAAATCCGCGAAATATGCCCATAGGCGTCAGGCCGCGCCGCGATGCTTCGCGCGCGCTCATGAGCACGCACACGCTCGCCCCATCGGATAATTGACTAGCATTGCCTGCTGTTACAGTGCCGCCAGCATTTACGGTCTTGAGCGCTGCCAAACCTTCAAGCGTCGTTTCAGGCCGCATCCCTTCATCGCGCTTCAGTTCAACTTCCTCGACATTGACGGTCTGGCCGTCCTTGTCTTTGATTTTCTTGATCGCAGTGAACGGCACAATTTCGGCATCAAGCCGTCCTTCTGCATGAGCCGCTGAAATTCTCATTTGCGATTGATAGCCATATTCATCCTGCGCTTCGCGTGAAATTCCGTAGCGCGTTGATACATTTTCGGCGGTGTCGATCATCGGCAACATCAGATCAGGACGCTGCGACTGAACCCAATCAGAATGATAAAATTTCAGGTTTTTATTCGGAAGAACGAGCGAGACTGAATCGACGCCGCCTGCAACAAATATGCCCTCGTCGCCGCACATGATCCGTTGCGCCGCAAAAGCGATCGACTGGAGACCTGAAGAACATTTACGGTCAAGCGTCATCCCAGAAACCGAATTGGGGCAGCCCGCCCGGATTGCAGAAACGCGCGCAATGTTGTTGCCGCTCGCACCCTCAGGATGTGCTGCGCCGAGTATTACGTCTTCCAATTCAGCCGGATTAACCCCGGCGCGGGAAAGTGCAGCAGCGATCACATGACCCGCCATATCCGAACTGTGCGTATCCGCCAGTGATCCCCGGTAAGCGCGACCAATTGGTGTCCGCGCAGTTGAAACGATGACAGCTTCGTTCATATGTCCACTCCTCAATTATTCCGTCCATTTTCCCCCGTGCGGGCGTAGGTGGCAAGGTCTTATTCAACTTTCAAAATCGTAAGCGTCGGCATTGCCGGTAATCGCCAAGGCGAGCGCAGCCATTTGCGGGCGTGCTTTGAGCAACATTTCTTGATATTCGTCTTCGGCGGTCGAAGCCGCGATAATAGCGCCACCGCTGCCGATCGACGCGATACCGTCGGTTATGATAATTGTCCGGATCACAATATTCAAATCAATTGCGCCGTCCACTGAAATGTAACCGATTGCACCAGCATAAGGACCGCGCGGTCCGTCTTCGAGATCGCTCAATATCGCCATGCTATGATGCTTTGGCGCGCCTGTCATCGAACCCCCTGGAAATGCGGCGCGAATGACGTCTATTGGATGCGCATCCGGACTGATTTGCCCCTCTATCACGCTGACCATTTGATGCAGTGTCTGGTAGGTCTCGACCGTTGCCAGTTGGCTGACACGGATCGACCCTGGCACAGCACACTTCGCCAAATCATTTCTCAACAAATCGACGATCATCAAATTTTCTGCATTATCTTTCTTACTGTTTGAAAGAGTTTTACGTAACACGTCGTCTTGCTCGGTCGTGGTGCCTCGCGCGATTGTTCCTTTGATCGGCCGCGCTTGCATCGCTCCGTGCGCTGTGATCGACAAAAAGCGTTCGGGTGATGCGGACAGTATTTGCACATTCCCAAAATCAAAAAATGCACCAAAGGGTGCTGGATTGATGTGTCTCAGTGCACGATAAGCATCGAATGCTTTTACATTTGTATCAATTTTCCACTGCGTGGTCAGACACAATTGATAGGTTTCGCCCCCCGCTATGTAATCCAAGGCGGCGTTGACGTTGCGAACATATACGGCGCGCGCGTGCCGTGGTTGGAAAACAATCGGCAAGGTGTCATTTTGCAATTTGCCCGGTTCTGGCAAGTGCTGCGGTGACAGTCTCGCTGCACTTGAACGAATATGAGAGGACCAGGCGCGCGCTTCGTTTGCACAAGCGTCGTCAGCGACTAATGCCGCCGTCCAAGCTTTTCCTTCGCAAAGATCGAGCGCGATAAACCGATCGACAAACAGCAATGAGGCATCTGCCACAGGCGACTGCGGCGAATGCTGCGCATTCATCTCTGCGCCGAGCTCATATCCCAAATATCCGACATACCCACCGCAAAAAGGAAACGGTGCCGGGTCGCCACGCAACGACTTTGGCGAAACGTTTGCGCGCAGATACTGGAAAATGTCACCCGCAAAAAATTCAGGTTCACCACTGGCAGCCTCAACGCGCACGCCTTCACCGCCAACCCGGTACGTGAGTTTTGCACTGTGCCTACTGGCTGATAACATCCCCATGTAAGAATATTGCGCCAACGCATGGCCATCACGCGCACTGTCGAGCCAGAAACGATCTTTCCCCTCACCAAATAACCCCGAAAACAGCGTCACCGCATCGACGGCCAGATCAAGCGGTTCAGCGATCAATCGCCAATCGGTAGCGGCAGTTTTCAACACGCATTTCTGCTACCAGCTATTGCCGTCGCTTCAAACTGAAAGCGCTCACTCAATCTCCAGAATTACGGCATCAACCACCAGACTGTCGCCTGTTGCAGCATTAACCGATTTAACCACGCCCGATTTTTCCGCGCGCAGAATGTTTTCCATTTTCATCGCTTCAACGACTGCGAGCGGTTGGCCAGCCAAAACCTTTTCGCCGGCCTCGACATGCAGAGCAACCAGCAAACCGGGCATCGGGCAAAGCACAAAGCGCGACATATCGGGCGGAATTTTTTCGATCATATACGCAGCGAGCGGCGCGATATGCGCGGGAAGCACTCGCACCTGATGGATTGCACCACGCGTTGTCAATTTGAATCCTGTGCGCGTTTTTGCAATCTTCACCGTCAGCGGCACATCATCAATTTCGGCCTCAATCAGCCGGTCGCCGGGCGTATATTCCATGCTAAGATAAAGCGATGTGCCATCTACGCTAACATCATCACCCGACAGCGAGACATCATGTGCCTGACCACCGATCAGCACTTGCCAATCCGATGGCGGAGCAAGGTAATCGCCAAGTTGCCCGTCAACGCGGCGGGCACGGTCGGCTTCGGCGGTTGCCGCAAATGCCGCTATCGCTGCCAGCGAGCGCAGAAGTTCAGGGGACGCAGGCGCACCGTGGAAGCCGTCCGGATATTCTTCAGCAATAAATCCTGTCGTCAAATTACCCGACCGAAAACGGGGGTGTTGCATGATTGCGGAAACAAAATCGATGTTATGGCTAAGCCCTTCGATTTCAAACGCATCAAGGGCAGCAATCTGCAAATCCGCAGCTTCAGTCCGCGTTGGTGCCCAGGTGACCAGCTTGGCGATCATCGGATCGTAGAATATCGACACTTCGCCGCCCTCGGCCACACCGTCGTCAACGCGGACATACCCCCTCTCCCCTTCAGGGGAGAGGGCCGGGGAGAGGGGATTGACGATGCGATCGCTAGGCTTGGTGAAACCCCCCACTCCTAACCTCTCCCCTGAAGGGGAGAGGGACTCCGCTGGCGGATTGTACCGCACCAGGCGCCCCGTGCTCGGCAGGAACCCACGGTAAGGGTCTTCGGCATAGATGCGATTTTCAATCGCCCAGCCGTCAAGCTTCACATCGTTCTGCGTGAAGGCCAGTTTCTCGCCATATGCCACGCGGATCATCTGTTCGACCAGATCAATGCCGGTAATGCATTCAGTGACAGGATGCTCAACCTGCAACCGCGTGTTCATTTCGAGGAAGTAGAAACTCTCACCGCTCGGGTCGGCACCAGAAACTATCAGTTCGACCGTGCCCGCCGAATAATAACCCACCGCGCGCGACAGAGCGACACACTGCTCGCCCATCGCCTTGCGCATCGCCGGCGTGACGAAGGGCGACGGCGCTTCTTCGACGACCTTTTGATGTCGCCGCTGGATCGAGCATTCGCGCTCGTTCAAGTAGAGAATATTGCCGTGCTGATCGCCCAATATCTGGATTTCGATGTGGCGTGGGTTGAGGATGAACTTCTCGATAAACACGCGGTCGTCGCCGAATGACGCCAACCCTTCGCGCTTGGTCGCTTCAAATCCTTCGCGCACGTCGGCCTCGGAATAAGCGAGCCGCATCCCCTTACCGCCGCCGCCTGCGCTGGCCTTCATCATCACCGGATAGCCAATCTCCGCCGCAATCCGCACCGCATGTTCGGTATCGTCAATCTCCCCGACAAAGCCCGGCACGACATTGACACCCGCCTTCAACGCGAGCTTTTTGGACTCGATCTTGTCCCCCATCGCGGCAATGGCATTGATCGGCGGGCCAATGAAGGCGATGCCGTTGTCAGCGCAGGCTTGAGCAAATGAAGTGCGTTCGGACAGGAACCCATAACCCGGATGCACCGCGTCCGCCCCGGTTTGTTTGCACGCGGCAATGATCTTGTCGGCGAGCAGATAAGACTGCGCAGCAGGCGAAGGCCCGATATGCACCGCTTCGTCGGCCATTTGCACAAAGGGGCTGCGCGCATCGGCGTCAGAATAGACCGCAACGGTGGCAATGCCCATTTTTTTGGCAGTGCGGATAATGCGGCAAGCAATCTCGCCCCGGTTTGCTATGAGGATTTTTTTGAACATTTAACGATCCCATTTCTTCCAGTAGCGTCTGGCGTACAGCAAGAAGCTCAGCACCGACACAATGAGTATGATAGCTTTCCATGGCCAAAAGGGCGTGGTGCCCGGCGCTTCGTCGCTCCCCCAGCTTACAAAGAAATACACCAAGCCAGTTAGCAATGCCCATACAATGAGACCGGCGACGATATTGGCGATGACGTCAAACAATTTCATTACAAAACCCTCCCATTCCTTCCCGCCTTCGCGTCTTCGCGTGAGAAAAAAAAGAAGGTTGGCCTCACGCGAAGACGCGCAGGCGCGAAGATTCCAATTTGGGCGCGCGGTGACGTTCTGCATGACTAGCGCCCTTTTCTGCGTTTCATAAGGAAATACACCAGCGGCGACAGCCAAACAGCCAATGTTGCAACAGAAAGCGCCGCCAATGGCAGGATTGATGCGCCTCCCTTGGGCGCGCTGCCAAACGGCATTAACAGAAATACAAACGCCATCCAGAGGCAGATCAGAACGATCGCCGTCCAGACAATGCCCGCCGCGAGAACGCCGCCAGCCTTTAGGAATGTCACGACGCCATCTCACCATTCATTCGCATCTTCGCGGCTTCGCGTGAGGAAAAAAGAAGGGTGGTCTCACGCCAAGACGCTAAGGCACCAAGGAACCCGCCATTTTGAGGAGCGAAGCGACACGGCAATCCAGCAACCGAACCGAAGTCTGGGTTACCGCGCTTCGCTCGCAATGAAGTATGCGCCAAGATCACGCCACGGTTTGCTATGAGGATCTTTTTGAACATTTAGATGTGCTCTTTCAAGTTCGAACAGGCGGTATGGATTCCATCCAAGGACATTTATTCAGGTCTTGCATGCCGATATTAACTGTTCCGACCCCATTCCAATAACGGCAAATGCGTACTTTACGCTCGGGCGAATGGTATGACGTTTGAACTGCAAAATCCTCGGCCAAAAGCATTCCTCGGCCGGATATCCAAACTAAAAAATCCAGTGCAATCGCCGTTGTGAGTGCGCACCCGAGCACGAATTTCATTTCCTTCTTTCTCACAACGCCGCCGCCCATAATCTTTGCGTCTTCGCGCCTTTGCGTGAAAAAAGAAAAAGGTTGGTCTCACGCCAAGGCGCAAAGGCGCAAAGATTATCGTCGTTGCGAGCGAAGCGCGGCAATCCAGGTACTGCCCCGCAACCCAGATTGCCGCGCTGCGCTCGCAATGACGCTGGAAATGCCTTCACACCACCCTCGCCAAACCAGCATGAACGAAATCATCGCCCTTATAGAGCAGTGCTTCGCCGCGCTCAATCGCCAGCGCATAGGCGAAGCAATCGCCGAAATTGAGTTTGGCGGGGTGCCCACTGCCTTTGCCGAAATCGCGGTAAGCCTGCCGGGCGATGCGGGCATGTTCGGCAGTCACGGGTTCGATCCCGATCTCTAGGTTACGCAGCAAAACATCCAGATTGGCACTTGCCTTTGGGTTCCTCGCGCCATCAATCACGATCGCGCATTCGAGGTAGGTGCCTGCCGACATCTTGCTATCACTGCGCAAACTTAACAGCCGAAGCATGGATGTTGCTTCGGGTTCCAGTTGCAGCATGGCGACAATAGCTGAAGTGTCCACGATCATGCAGGCAGTCCCAAGTCGTCATAGAGCAAATCGCCATGCGCCAACGACAATTGCGTAGCGGGGAGTAGCGGAGCCGTATCACGGCAAACCGCTAGCGCTTTTTCATAAATAGTTTCGCTATTCCGCTTGCGCTTCCATGCACGCAAAGCTTCCAGAACCAGTTCAGTCCGACTAATCCCCTCAGCCTCGGCAAGTTCGGCCGCCAGCTCCACGGCTTCCGTATTCTTGATATTCATCTGGACGCCCATCAATCTACCTTTCTACCTTGTCAAGGTAGAATAGAATATCTGCGCAAGATAGCAATATCAAGCGACATCCCCCACAGGCGGCATATTATGCCCCAGCAGCCGCAGCACATCCGCCGCGCATTCGACGATATTGCTCCCCGGTCCGTATATGCCCTGCACTCCGGCATCGCGGAGGAATTCATAATCCTTTGGGGGGATGACGCCGCCCGCGATGACTTTGATGTCGCCGCGTCCTGCCGCTTTCAGGCCCTTGATTAGTTCGGGGATGAGCGTTTTGTGACCGGCCGCAAGGCTCGATGCGCCAACGACATCGACGGCACTTTCCAATGCCAGCACGACGGTTTCCTCAGGTGTCTGGAACAGTGGGCCTGAAACGATCTCAAAGCCCATATCGCCGAACGCGCTCGAGATGACATTGGCGCCGCGATCATGCCCGTCCTGGCCCATTTTTGCGACCATCAGCTTAGGTTTGCGGCCTAGGCGACGCTCGACGGCTTGGACGCCTTCGACGACCTGTGCCCAGCGCTTGTCGAACGCATGTGCGCTGCCGTAGATGCCCGAAACGGGCGTAGGCGTGGTGTGGTAGCGACCAAACTCGATCTCCATCGCGTCTGAGATTTCGCCAAGTGTAGCGCGGGCGCGGGCTGCGATTACCGCCAATGCCAGAACATTTTCACCAGACTTCGCCCCTTCCGTCAACGCAGCTAAAGCCGCCTGACACTTAGCCTCATCACGCCCCGCCCGCGTCTTCGCGAGCCGCGCAATCTGCCCCTGTCGGACAAGATCATTATCAACCTCGAGCGTGTCGAGCTTATCCTCGGTTGCCAGCCGATATTTGTTAACGCCGACGATGACATCCTCGCCCTTATCCACCCGCGCCTGACGCGCAGCGGCGGCCTCTTCAATCAGCCGCTTGGGCAAGCCGGAGGCGACCGCTTTGGTCATACCGCCAAGTGCATCGACTTCGCCAATGATCGTCCACGCCTGATCGACCAGTTCTGACGTCAAGGCTTCAACATAATAGCTGCCTCCCAATGGATCGACGACCTTGGTAATCCCGCTCTCTTCGGCCAGTACGATCTGGGTATTCCGCGCAATCCGCGCAGAGAAATCGGTGGGGAGTGCGATTGCTTCATCAAGCGCATTGGTGTGGAGCGATTGCGTTCCGCCCAGCGTCGCAGCCATCGCTTCAATCGTGGTGCGGATGACGTTGTTATAGGGGTCTTGCTCTTGCAACGACACGCCCGACGTCTGGCAGTGCGTACGCAGCATCTTCGAGCGTTCGTCCTTCGCGCCAAGCTCATCCATCACGCGGTGCCAGAGCGTGCGCGCGGCGCGGAGTTTGGAAACCTCCATGAAGAAGTTCATGCCGATACCAAAGAAAAAGCTGAGACGACCTGCAAATGCGTCGATATCAAGCCCGCTTGCCATCGCTTGGCTCACATATTCCTTGCCGTCGGCAATGGTGAAAGCAAGCTCTTGCACCGCCGTCGCGCCGGCCTCGTGCATATGATAGCCGCTGATCGAAATGCTGTTGAATTTGGGCATATTCGCGGAGGTGTAGGCAATGATGTCCGATACGATCCGCATCGATGGTTCGGGCGGATAGATATAGGTATTGCGGACCATGAATTCCTTGAGGATGTCATTCTGGATCGTGCCATCAAGCGCTGCGAGCGGAACCCCCTGCTCCTCACCCGCGACGATGAAAAAGGCGAGGATCGGGATCACCGCGCCGTTCATCGTCATCGAAACCGACATTTGATCAAGCGGAATTCCGTCGAACAGGATTTTCATATCCTCAACCGAGTCGATGGCCACGCCTGCCTTCCCTACATCGCCGACAACGCGCGGATGATCGCTGTCATAGCCCCGGTGCGTGGCAAGATCGAACGCGACGCTCAGTCCCTTTTGCCCGGCGGCAAGATTGCGTCGATAGAAGGCGTTCGATTCCTCAGCGGTGGAAAACCCGGCATATTGCCGGATCGTCCAAGCGCGGCCAGCGTACATGCTGGCACGCACGCCCCGCGTAAATGGCGCAAAGCCTGGCAGGCCGGGATCACCCGCGTCTTCCGCCGTGTAGAGCGGTTTGACGGCGATGCCCTCAGGCGTGTGCCACGTCAGGTCTTTGCCTTTGACCTCCTTAGCCGCCGCCGCCTGCCAGTCGTCGATATTTGCCATTGTTACTTCCAATCATCTTCGCGGTCTTCATCCCTTCGCGGCCTTCGCGTGAACCCTGACCGCGTAATTTCACGCGAAGGCCTCAAAGGAGTGAAGGGCGCGAAGTTTATTTCCCCGTGAACACTGGCTTGCGCTTTTGCAGGAACGAAAGCCCGCCCTCAATCGCGTCGGCACTTGCGCCCGCAATGCGCTGTCCTTCCGCTTCGCGTAACAGGGCGGAGGCATAATCTATTTCGAGCGCGGTGGCGATATTCTGGCGCATGATGCCCAGTGCAAGCGTCGGTCCGCCCGCAAGTTTTGTCGCCAATGCGCGCGCCTCCGTTATTAAGTTTACATCCTCAACGCATTTGTAGATCAAGCCCCAATCGGCGGCCTGATCACCCGAAATCTTCTCACCAAGCAGCATCATCTGCGTTGCGCGCGCTTTGCCAATCAGGCGCGGCAGCATCCAGCTTGCGCCACCATCAGGGACAAGGCCAATGTTAACGAACGCTTGCAAGAAACAGGCAGACTTCGCCGCAATCGCAAAATCGCTGCACAGCGCAAGACTGCACCCAATGCCCGCCGCCGGGCCGTTGACAGCGGTAATGATCGGCACATTGAGTTTCGACAGCTTGACCATCGTCGGATTGTAGCTGCGGGTCAGCGCACCATAAGGCCCGCTCGCGCCAATCGCCGCCGCGCCGCCCCGCGCCTGCAGGTCAGCGCCCGAGCAGAATGCCCTGCCCTCACCCGTAATCAGCAAAGCTCGCGCGCCGCCCAGATTATCAAGCGCATCGGCAATCTCATCAGCCATCTGCGGCGGCATCGCGTTCAAACGCTCAGGCCGATTAAGCGTAATCGTCGCGATGTTGTCCGCGATGGCAAAGGTGATTGTTTCGTATGTCATTTCTAAATCCCTTAATGTCCCTCTCCCCTTCAGGGGAGAGGCTAGGAGAGGGGACTGTCCCTCATAACAACGTGAACCGGTAAGAAGTCAGCCCCCTCTCCCCGGCCCTCTCCCTTAAAGGGAAGAGGGAGAAGGTTGATGCACCTCCATAATCTCGGTTAACACCCCGCCCATATCCTTGGGATGCACAAAAAAGATAAGAGTGCCGTGCGCGCCGATACGCGGTTCACCCAGCACGCGCTTGCCTAAGGCTTCGAACGCGGCCTTGGCGGCATGGATATCGGGTACTTCGTAACACATATGATGCTGGCCACCGAGCGGGTTCTTTTCAAGGAATGACGCGATCGAGGTGTTGCCCGGCAGCGGCTCAATCAATTCGATCTGCGTGCCGTTCATCGCCCCGTCGGCTCCAGCAGTATCGACAAAGCAGACCTTCACGCCCTGATCAGGCAAATCAAAGGGCGCGTGAATTTTCGTCGCACCAAGGACATCGCGGTAATGCAATATGCTGTCTGCGATTGAGGGGGTGGCGATACCGATGTGATTGAGACGGCCTAGTTTCATTGAACCGCCCTTTCCATCGTCATTGCGAGGAGCACAGCGACGCGGCAATCCAGTGGCAACGGTGGGACTGGGTTGCCGCGCTTCGCTCGCAATGACGGACTTAACCATGCGCAATATCCTCATATAAATCCCGCCAATCGGGATTCACTGCCTCAATCAAAGCCAGCTTCTTCTCGCGTGAACCAGCCTTAATCTGCTTCTCACGCCCAATCGCCGCCTCCATCGTTTCCGCCATTTCAAACCACACAAGCAACTTGCAGTCATAACGCTTGGAATACCCCTCAACCAAACCGTTCCGATGCTGGTAAGTGCGCTGCACCAGATTGGACGTTACGCCAGTGTAAACCGTCCCGTTACGCTTGTTCGCCATAATGTAGGTCGCTGGCTGTTTCACTTTACACCCCCGTCATTGCGAGTGAAGCGCGGCAATCCGGAGCCAAGCCCCGATCCTGTCATTGCGAGGAGCGCAGCGACGCGGCAATCCAGCCTCACGCCGAACAACCTGGATTGCCGCGCTTCGCTCGCAATGACGGGGGAGTTGAGACGGCCTAGCTTCATTAAACTGCCCCCTCCATCGTCATTGCGAGCAGCAAAGCGACGCGGCAATCCAGAGCAACGGTGCCACTAGATTGCCGCGCTTCGCTCGAAATGACGGATAAGGTGCGCGCTAGCTTCATATTATAGGCTTATCAAAAAGGTTGAACTGACCAGCATCCCATTCTGCACTACAACCGAAAAACATCAGCCCATAAGCTCCTGACTTGCTTACAATAAATTCCAATCCATCTTTGTGCTCTAGCAGTGCCCTATCAAGCATTGCCGCTGCTTGGTCGACCGACACCCCATTTGATCGAAGCGTCCTTATTAAACTACCCCAAACGGGATCGAGAGAATGAGGAAGTGTTTCTGGTGTCCAGCCAAGTCGGAAAAGCGCGTTTCCAACCTTCATGGGATATGTGAAAAATCCAAACATCCTCAATCTCCATTTATCATTTTACGACCTTTTGCCAACGGGATGCTCATGAACATCAAACCGAAACAATTTATTGGCTGTCATATTCCTTGATACCTCTATTCATTGCCGCTCATCGTCGCGTAGGTTCATAATATTCTTCACCCCCTGATCCACCACAATTTCTAAGCGCGCCTAACAAACCGAGCCCCATGCTGATAACAAGCAACCAGCCAATTCCAGCGCCCACTAAATTCCCAGTCTTTTTCAAGGATTCCGGCCAAGCTAGATCTTCCGGTTTCTGATCAGGCCAAAGATCGGCTTCTGGCGCGACTTTCCCTTTCAGAAACCAAAAAGCCGAGATAGCTCCAATTGCCATGAGAGTGCCGGGAACTCCGTATTGCCGATGCAAGACGATTATCAACGCGAAATGAAGTGTGAAAAATACAATTTTCCAAAGGTCTTTCAGCATAGTAACTCACCTCACAACGGAATATTATCATGCTTTTTCCAAGGGTTCTCAAGGCGCTTATTCCGCAACTTCCGCAACCCCAAAGCAATCCGCCGCCGCGTTGAGTGCGGGTAAATCACCTCGTCAATGAACCCCTTGCTCGCCGCGACAAACGGGTTGGCAAACCGCTCTTCATATTCCGCCGTTTTTACCGCCTGCTCCTCTGCCGAAAGTCCCCGGAAGATAATCTCAACCGCGCCCTTCGCGCCCATCACCGCGATTTCTGCAGTCGGCCAGGCATAGTTCAAATCCCCGCGTAAGTGCTTCGATGCCATCACGTCATACGCGCCGCCGTAAGCCTTGCGCGTGATGATCGTGATTTTGGGCACGGTCGCCTCGGCATAGGCAAAGAGCAGCTTCGCGCCGTGTTTGATGATGCCGCTATGCTCCTGCCCCACGCCGGGTAAAAAGCCCGGTACGTCAACGAACGTCACAATCGGAATTTCAAACGCATCACAGAAGCGCACGAACCGCGCCGCCTTCTTCGACGAATTGATGTCAAGGCAGCCCGCGAGCACCATTGGCTGGTTCGCGACGACGCCCACCGTCCGCCCCTCAATCCGGCCAAAGCCTATGATGATATTGCCCGCGTGCCCCGGTGCGACCTCAAAAAAGTCACCCTCATCGACCGTTTTGCGGATCACTTCGTGCATGTCATAAGGCTGATTGGTATTCGCCGGGATCAGCATGTCGAGGCTTGGTTCAAGCCTGTCCCACTCATCGGCTGTTGGCCGTTCTGGCACAGGCGTGCGATTATTTTCTGGCAAAAAGTCAAAGAAATCGCGCGTTGCAAGCAACGCCTCTATGTCATTCTCAAACGCATTGTCGGCCACGCCCGATTTGGTGGTGTGCGTCACAGCGCCGCCCAGCACCTCCTGTGTCACGACCTCGTTGGTTACCGTTTTGACCACTTCAGGCCCGGTGACAAACATATAACTCGAATCCTTCACCATGAAGATGAAGTCAGTCATTGCCGGTGAATAAACCGCCCCGCCCGCACACGGCCCCATGATCAGGCTGATTTGCGGCACCACGCCCGATGCCAGCACGTTGCGCTGGAACACTTCGGCATATCCGCCAAGCGACGCGACACCTTCCTGAATGCGCGCGCCGCCGCTGTCGTTGATCCCGATTACGGGCGCGCCGACCTTCATTGCATTATCCATCACCTTGCAGATTTTCTGCGCGTGCGCTTCGGAAAGCGAGCCGCCAAACACCGTGAAATCCTGGCTGAACACGAACACAAGCCGCCCGTTGATCGTGCCTGATCCGGTGACGACACCGTCGCCGGGAAACTTGGTCTCTGCCATGCCAAAGTCGGTACAATTATGTTCGACATAGGCGTCGAGTTCTTCAAACGAACCTTCGTCTAGAAGGATGTGCAACCGTTCGCGCGCGGTGAGGCGGCCTTTGGCGTGCTGGGCATCAATGCGTTTTTGCCCGCCGCCGATTTGTGAGGCAGCGCGACGACGTTCGAGTTCGGCGATATTTGCAGACACGGATTTTCCCCGACGTTAACGAAAGTATCACGTAAAGCGTATTCAGACCCCTCTGTCCAATGTGAATTTACGGTTCTGCCTACGCCTTTCGACGCTTCAACGACCCGGTCTGCGCGGCGTTCCATTCTTCTCTTGCCTCTTTGGCGCGAAATGTCACAAAGGAACGCGACAACGGATTGAGGTATCGATGGACGTTCAGGATTACTTTCCCGTACCAGCCGAATGGGCGAAGAAGACGCGGGTGAATGCGGCCAAATATGAACAGCTTTACGGGCGGGCGCTTGGCGATCCGGGTAGCTTCTGGCTTGAACAGGCGAAGCGGCTCGATTGGATCAAGCGCCCCGAGATCGCGGGTGACTGGTCGTTCAACGAAGCCGATTTTCGCATCAACTGGTTCACCGATGGCAAGCTGAATGCGAGCGTCAATTGCCTTGATCGCCACCTCAAGGATCGCGGCGAAACAGTGGCGCTACTCTGGGAGCCCGACGCACCGGGAGAAGCTTCAAAGTCGTTTACTTACAAAGAGCTGCACGCCGAAGTGTGTCGATTTGCGAATGTGCTGAAGGCGCAGGGCGTGGCGCGGCGTGAACGCGTGACGATCTATATGCCGATGATCCCCGAGGCTGCGTTTGCAATCCTTGCCTGCGCGCGGATTGGCGCAATCCATTCGGTTGTGTTTGGCGGTTTTTCGCCCGAGGCGCTGAGCGGTCGCATCCAGGATTGCGACTCGAAATGGGTAATCACCGCCGATGAGGGGCGTCGCGGGGGAAAGACAGTAAAGCTCAAGGCCAATGTTGATGCGGCCGCCGCACTTTGTCCGTCGTTGCAAAGCGTGATTACCGTGCGCGCCACCGGCGGTGATGTGTCAATGACGCCGGGGCGTGACGTGTGGTATCATGAGGCTGCTGCGCTGGTCGACGCTGTCTGCCCGCCCGAGCCCATGTGCGCAGAAGACCCGCTGTTCATCCTCTACACGTCGGGTTCAACGGGCAAACCCAAGGGCGTGCTTCACACGACCGCGGGCTATCTGCTGTGGGCAAGCCTGACGCATGAACTGGTGTTTGATTACCGGCCCGGCCAGATTTACTGGTGTGCGGCGGATATCGGCTGGGTCACCGGGCATAGTTATATCCTTTACGGCCCGCTTGCCAACGGCGCGACGACGCTGATGTATGAGGGCGTGCCCAACTGGCCGACGCCGTCGCGCATCTGGGAAGTGGTTGACCGCCACAAGGTCGAGATCCTTTACACCGCGCCGACTGCGCTGCGGGCCTTGATGCGCGAAGGTGATGATTTCGTACACAGTACGTCGCGCAAGTCATTGAAATTACTGGGCACGGTCGGCGAACCTATCAATCCCGAGGCGTGGCGCTGGTATCATAACGTGGTAGGCGGCGGGCGCTGCCCGATCGTTGACACCTGGTGGCAAACCGAAACGGGTGCTGCGATGATATCCCCCCTGCCCGGCGCGACGCCGCTCAAACCGGGCAGCGCAACCAAGCCGATGCCCGGTGTCGACCCTCAGATCGTTGATAGCGAAGGCGTCGTGCAACACGGTGCGGCGGAAGGAAATCTCGTCATCGCACGAAGCTGGCCGGGGCAGATGCGCAGCGTGTGGGGCGATCATGAGCGCTTTTTTCAGACTTACTTCACGACGTTTCCTGGAAAATATACCACCGGAGACGGCGCACGGCGCGATGCCGACGGCGATTACTGGATCACAGGCCGCGTCGATGATGTGATCAATGTCAGCGGGCACCGAATGGGCACCGCCGAAGTCGAAAGCGCGCTTGTTCTCCATGCCAAGGTCGCCGAAGCTGCGGTCGTCGGGATGCCGCACGAGATCAAGGGTCAGGGCATTTACGCCTATGTCACGCTCAATTCGGGCGAGGAGCCAAGCGATGCGCTGCGCACCGAGCTGATCAAATGGGTACGGACTGAAATCGGCGCGATCGCGGCGCCCGACGTAATCCAGTTTACGCCTGCCCTCCCCAAAACACGTTCGGGCAAGATCATGCGCCGCATCCTGCGCAAAATCGCCGAAGGCGACGTCAGCAGTCTGGGCGATATTTCAACGCTTGCCGATCCGTCGGTGGTGGATGATCTGGTGGCCAACCGGGTTGGGTAAGGGCTGGCGCAGATTGACTTGACGCCAACGCCCCTCACTTCATCAGCACGAGTTCCTCGGCCATGCTCGGGTGGAGCGCCACAGTATCATCAAACGCGGCTTTGCTCAGTCCGGCTTTGACCGCGATGGCAGCGCCCTGGATGATCTCGCTGCTGTCGGGCCCTATCAGGTGAAGACCGATGACGATCTCATCGGGCCCTTGCGTGATCATCTTGTAAAGCCCGCGTTCGAGCCGCCCCGAAACGACGTTTTTCATCGGACGAAAATCACTTTTATATATTTTGATGTCGGCGCCAAATTCGGCGCGTGCTTGTGCCTCAGTAACGCCGACCGACGCAATCGGCGGGCTGGCAAAAACCGCACTCGGGATTGACCGGTAATCGACAATGTGCGGTTTGCCGCCGAATACAGTGTCTGCAAAGGCATGGCCTTCACGGATTGCGACCGGGGTCAGTTGCACGCGGTTGGTGACGTCGCCGACCGCATAAATGCTGTCGATATTTGACTTGTTATCCGCGCCGACAACGACCGCGCCCGCACGGTCAAGCGTCACCCCGACATCTTCAAGCCCAAGCCCGCGCGTATTGGGATCGCGGCCGGTGGCGAACAGAACGATGTCTGCCTCTATCGGTGGCAGACCGTCGGTCAGATGAATTTCGAGCGTGCCGTCGCTTCGCTTCTGGATGTGGTCAAACATGGCACTCATGCGGAATTTGATGCCCTTGGCTTCGCTGAGCGTGACGAGCCGATCAACAACTTCCTCGTCATAGCTGCGCAAGATGCGGTTGGTGCGGTTGACCAGCGTCACATCGCTGCCAAACGCGTGGAAAATCCCCGCAAACTCGTTGGCAATGTAGCCGCCGCCGGCGATCACGATCCGTTTGGGAAGCTCGGGGAGAAGGAATACTTCATTTGAACTAATACCGCATTCCGCACCCGGAAAGTCGAGCCGCGCGGGCCATGCCCCCGTCGCGACGAGCAGATATTTGGCGGTGATTTCGCGCCCGCTGTCCATCCGCACGGTGTTCGGGCCGATGACGACGGCGCGCTCGGTCACCACATCGACCTGGTGATTGTCGAGCGTCTGGCGGTAAAGCCCCTCAAGCCGCGTTACATCGTTGAGCACGGTATCGCGCAACCGTGGCCAGTTAAACGTCGCGCCTGTCACGTCCCAGCCGTATGCCGCCGCCTCGTGCAGATCTTCGGCGAAATGCGCGCCGTAAACGAGCATCTTTTTGGGAACGCAGCCACGAATGACGCAGGTGCCACCAATGCGAAACTCTTCGGCAATCGCCACCTTAGCTCCGTGTGCCGAAGCGACGCGCGCGGCGCGCAGCCCGCCAGAACCAGCACCAATCACAAACAGATCATAATCGTAGGGCAATACGGTTCTCCGGTTCTACAAATGTCGTCGCGGCCTAGCGCAAGGGCTTGACCCTAACCAACCGCTTTTCGCGTTCAGTGTAATCGATTCACAGCCCAGCGCGCGCGAGTAATGCTGTTGTCGATGCGTCAAAATCGCGTTCCCCCCGCTCAATCTCCTTTGCTACCGCCTTGCCCAGCTCCACCCCGAACTGATCGAACGGATTGATGCCGAGCATGACGGCGTTGACGAAGGTTCGCGCCTCATAATAAGCGATCAGCGCACCGAGCGTGCGCGGATCAAGCGTATCGAGCAGGATCGTGGTCGATGGCCGGTTCCCCGCATAGCTCCGCGCCGCGTCAGCGTCATTCGCGCGCCCGCTCATCAATGCCGCGCCTTGGGCAAAGCAATTACCGAGAAGCTGGCGGTGATGCGCTTCATCAAGGTCGTGTCCCGGCTCGATCACCGCAATAAATTCGACCGGAATCAGATGCGTCCCCTGATGGAGCATTTGGAACACCGCGTGTTGCGCATCGGTGCCGACGCCGCCCCACGTGACCGCCGCCGAAACGCGGTCAAGCGGGGTGCCGTCGGCGCGCACAGATTTGCCGTTCGATTCCATCTCAAGCTGCTGGAGATAGGATGGCAACAGCCGCAACCGCTCATCATAGGCGAATGCTGCGCGCGTTTCGCATCCGCGTGCCTGCGTGTAATAGAGGTCGACGAATGCGCCAAGTGCGGGCGCGTTGCGATCAAGCGGGGTCAGGCGGAAATGCCGGTCCATTGCGGCCGCGCCTTCAAGCAGTTCTTCAAACCCGGCCCAGCCAAGCGCAAGTGCAGCAGGAAAGCCGAGGCTCGACCACAAAGAATAACGCCCGCCGACGCTTTCGCTGAACGGCAATATGCGCGTTTCGTCGATGCCCCACTCAACCGCCTTGTCGGGCGCTGCGGTGAGCGCGATGACGCGGCCAAGCGGGTCATCAACGCCGCCTTCTGCCATCCACTCAAGCGCGCTATCAGCATTGAGCAGCGTTTCGCTCGTCGTGAAAGTTTTCGATGCAATCGCAATCAGCGTTTTATGCGGATCGAACCGTTTGAAGACTTCGGCAAGCGCAGCGCCGTCGACATTGGAAACCACCGCGACGTCATAACGCCCGGCATCGCGCGCAAGCGCGTCGATCAGCAGATCAGGGCCAAGCGCCGATCCGCCGATACCGATGTGGAGAACGTGCAATATCTCGCCCAGTCCGCCTGCTTCGATCACGTCGATCAGGCTGCGCATCCGGTTATGCAGCGCCTTTGCGCGCGCGACGCTTTCGGGGGCACCCTCGCCGCGTTCGGCGCTATGTTCGGCGGCGCGGCCTTCGGTCGGGTTGACAATATGTCCTGCAAACAGCGCATCACGCTGTGCCGATAAGCCCACGTCATCGGCAATCGCACCAAACGACGCAACTAGCTGCGACGTCAGGTGCGTTTTTGAATAGTCGAATAATATGCCGCCTTCCTCAATTGAAAGCGATGCAACGCGGGCATCACCTTTAGCAAATAGTGCCGATAATGTAAGCGTTTCAGCGCGCGTGATGGCGTCCCAATTTAGCATGTCATTCATCCTTTGCTTGACGCGGCGCGGTGACAATCGCACAGCGCCAGTCATGACCGAAACCAGCCAGTCGCCCCTGCCCGAAACCGCGCAAAAAGCGAAGCCGCAAAAGTCGGAAACTGCCGATTTTCTGCAATATCTCGTCAAGCTCGCGCTATTTGTTGCGATCTTGCGGAGCTTCATTGTTGCGCCGTTCAATATTCCATCGGAATCGATGCTGCCGCGCCTGATGATCGGTGATTATCTGCTCGTCGCAAAATGGCCCTATGGCTATTCGAAATATTCGCTGCCATTTTCGGTGCCGCTGATCCCCGGCCGTCTGTTTGCCAGCCAGCCAGAGCGCGGTGACGTGGTCGTGTTCAAGGCACCGCCGGGTAATGACGTCGATTATATCAAGCGCGTGATTGGCCTGCCGGGCGACCTGATCGAAGTGCGCGCTGGTCAGGTTATCCTCAACGGCAAACCCATCCCAAAGCAGCGCGTGGCCGATTTCATCGAACCGCTCACCCCCAACAGTGCGTGCGCAAAGTCCGATGTCGTGCAGTTCCGCGAAACCGCAAGCGATGGCAGTGTGCGGTGCCGCTATCCGCGTTACCGTGAAACTTTACCAGGCGGGCGGCGCTATGAAGTTCAGGATCTCGGATCGACCTGGGCCGACAACACCGTCGTCTATGCCGTGCCGCAGGGCCATATGTTCATGATGGGTGACAACCGCGATCGCAGCGCCGACAGCCGTTTCCCCGCCGTTGAAGGCCAGGGCATTGGCATCGTACCGCAGGAAAATGTGGTTGGCCGCGCGCTGATTTCAGTCTTTTCCACCGATGGCTCGGCAAACTGGCTCTTGCCGTGGACGTGGGTGTCGGCGGCACGCTGGAAACGGATTGGCGAGACGTTTTGACCATCGATCGCGTATGGCTGACCGAAATTCTCGGCCACGCACCCAAGGATGACGCGCTTTACCTGCGCGCACTGACGCACGGCAGTTTTGCCGCGCAAACCTATGAACGGCTCGAATTTCTGGGCGACCGTGTATTAGGCCTCGTCGTTGCGCGCTGGGTTTACGACGCGTTTGAGGCCGACGCCGAAGGAAAACTTTCGTTCCGTTTCAATGGCCTTGTCGCGGGATCAACCTGCGCGCAGGTGGGCCGCGCGCTCGGCGTACCGGGGCACATCCGGCTCGGCAAGCAGGCGCGCGATGACGGTGCGACGCACAGCGACAATGTCATTGGTGACGTGGTCGAGTCGTTGATCGGCGCGCTCTATCTCGATCACGGACTCGACGCGGCACAAGCGTTTATCCGCCGCCATTGGGCGGGTCTGCTCGGCGCTGACCAAAGCGCACCGCGTCATCCCAAATCAGAGCTGCAGGAATGGGCAGCAGCGCATAATCGTAAGCCACCGGCCTATTCCGTCACCGAACGCAGCGGCCCGCATCACGCACCGCAATTCCGCGTCAAAGTGTCGATCGGCACCGCAGGCGAAGCCGACGCCACCGGCAGTTCCAAACAAGAAGCTGAAACCGCAGCAGCGGCCGCACTGCTGGAAAGGCTAACGTGACTGAAGTTCCCCAAACCGTCCCAAAATGCGGCCTCGTCGCGGTCGTTGGCGCGCCCAACGCTGGGAAATCGACGTTGGTCAATGCGCTCGTCGGGCAAAAGGTCGCGATTGTCAGCCCCAAGGCGCAAACGACGCGGGTGCGGCTGATGGGGATTGCGCTGCACCGCGAAACGCAGTTGATGCTTGTCGATACGCCGGGTATTTTTGATCCCAAACGGCGGCTAGACCGTGCGATGGTGCAGGCGGCGTGGGGCGGCACGCAGGATGCCGATGTGATCGCGCTCGTGATTGATGCCAAGGGCGGTCTCGGATCGAAAGTTGAGCCGATTATAGAGGCGCTCAAGCAGCGTACCGAACCCAAGCTGCTGATCCTCAACAAGGTCGACATTTCGGACAAGGGCAAACTGTTGATCCACGCGCAGCGGCTCAACGAACGCGTCAATTTTGCCGAGACGTTGTTCGTCAGTGCAGCGACAGGTGATGGCCTTGAACTGCTTAAGGATCGCCTTGCGGCCTACATGCCCGAAGGCGCGTGGAATTTCCCCGAAGATCAGGTAAGCGACGCCAGCGAACGCATGACGGCGGCTGAAATCACGCGCGAGCAACTGTTTCTTCAGCTTCATGCCGAATTGCCGCAAGCGAGCGCGGTTGAAACCGAAAAATACGAAGAACGCGCCGACGGGTCAGTTGAAATCCATCAGCAAATTTTGGTCGAGCGGCCAACGCAGCGCGCGATCGTGCTTGGCAAAGGCGGCGCGCGGCTCAAGGAAATCGGATCGCGCGCCCGCGCCGAAATCGCGACCAACCTTGGCCGCCGCGTCCACCTTTACCTCCATGTCAAGGTCAATCCCAAATGGGAAGACGACCGCGAACATTACCGCAATATCGGGCTTGATTGGGTCGATTGATCGGCGGTTAAAGCGTTTTTTCCAGCACGACGAACGAAAGATCGCGCGTTTTCGCGATGCCCATCCGGAGATCGTCAAGCGGAAAGTCGCGTGTCTCGCCGGTCAGCGCGTAGCCGCGCCGTTCGTAATAGGCGATGAGTTCGGCGCGCTGCGCAATCACCGTCATTTCAATGCTCCACGCGCCGAGCGTGGTGCGCGCAAAATCCTCCGCCGCCGCGATCAGATGTTTGCCAATACCAGCAGCCTGAAGCGCGGGATCGACCGACAATAAGCCGAGATAGGCAATACCGTGCGACCGCGACGTAATCTGAACACAGCCCTGAATGTTATCGCCGTTTTGCAAGATCAGAATGTGCTGCGCAGGGTCTGCAATAATGTCGGTAAGCGCGGCGACATCGGTGCGCTGCCCGCCGAGCAGGTCTGCCTCATGCGTCCAGCCGCGCTTGGCACTCTCGCCGCGATATGCGCTTTCAATAAGCGTGTGGAGCGCGGCAACATCGGCGAGCGTGGCACAGCGAATCATCGCAGTTCACTCGCTAAAATCCACGCATCCGGCATCACATGTTGCATGCGTTGCTGTGCAGCATTGCGCGCCTCTACGCTGCCAAAAAGCCCAAAGCAGGTCGCGCCCGAACCTGACATTCTTGCAAGCGTGATACCAGCACAGCGATCGAACTGCGCAATGATTACAGCGACCTCGGGTACCTGCGCCACCGCAGCCTGCGTCAGATCGTTTCGCCCGGACTGTGCCGTTGCGAGCAGATCACCGCCAAGTGTCAGTGCGCCGCGATCGATCCCGTCCCAGCCGCTAAAAACCGTCGCAGTCGATAGCGGTTTGTTCGGATTGACAAGCAACAGCGGCGTTCCGCTCAGCGCACGTCCGTCGACTGTCTCAATGACGTCGCCTTTCGCATCACCGCGCAACGTGACGCTTGCGAGGCAGGCCGGAACATCGGCACCCAGCGACTCCGCAATGCGGCCAACTTGCGGGGCCGTCACGTCAATCTCCCACAGGCGACACAGCAAGCGCAGCGCCGCCGCCGCATCGGCCGAACCGCCACCAATCCCCGAAGCAATCGGCAGGTTTTTATCAAGCGCGATAGCCGCGCCCTGCGAAACCGAAAATGCCGTGCGGAGCGCTTTCGCCGCGCGCAAGACGAGGTTACGCTCGTCGCACGCCAATCCTTGCGAGAACGGCCCCGTTATTGTCAGCGTAAGACGTTCGGCAACGGTCGCCGCAATCCGGTCGCCATGTTGGGCAAATGCAAACAGACTTTCAATATCGTGAAAGCCATCGCTACGCCGCCGTCGCACATGCAGTGCGAGGTTTATCTTGGCATAGGCGATTTCGTGATCGGCAGGCGCGGTCATCAAGGCGCGCGCATTACCGGGCCATCGGCAATCTTGGCATGCAACCGCTTCGTTGCCCCATCGTCTCCCGCCTGAATCAACGCCGCGCGCCACGTGTAACGCGCGTCAATCCGTCGCCCCGCCGCCCAATAAGCATCACCAAGATGTTCGGCAGTTTCCGAAATTGTCGGATCGCCAGCAACGGCGCGTTCAAGGATGGTGATCGCCTGCGCCGTATCTCCGCGCTTGAAAAAAGCCCAGCCGAGCGAGTCGGTGATCGCCGCGTCATCAGGTCGCAGCGCGCTTGCCTTTGCAATCAGCCGCGTTGCGACGTCAATATCCCCGCCGTTTTCGAGCATTGCGTAACCTAGATGATTGAGCGCAGTCGGCTTCTCCCCGCCAAGCGCTACGGCGCGCTCAAGCGCTGGTTTGGCCGCCGCCCAATTGCGATCTGCGTCAAGCGCGCCGCCGTAGAGCAGCCACAATGTCCACGGTGCTCCCGTCGTCACGCCGCTTACCGCTGGCGCATCGTCGAGTTGCTTGATCAGCGCAGCGTAGACTGCCGCCGCCTCAGCGTTGCGACCAAGCCGGGACAGGCTCTGCCCCAGCAACACCTTATCGGTAACGCTGGCATCGGGCATTGCCGCACCAGCCTGTGCTAATAGCAGCGCGGCGGTGTTTTGATTTTCCTGCTGGAGCGCCTCAATCCGCAATTCGCGCACCGCCGAAACGTAGACCGTCGCTGCGCCAATAGTGTCGAGCGTTGCAAGCGTTGCCGCCGTATCGTCGTTGGCAAACTGTGCCTGCGCCAGCGTCAGCGCGACCAGTTCGTCATCGGGCGCTGCAAACAGCGCGAGCTGTGCGAGCATGAGCGCGGCCGGCGCGGCGCGGTCACGCAGCAAATCAGTTGCGACGCGCGTCATCAGCCGCGCCGCACCGAGCGACGGCGTGTTCACGGCACCGGGCAATGTCTGGCCGCGCTCTATCGCCAGTCGCGCACGTTGTACTGCGCTATCAACAGGTGTCAGCATTGCAATTGCCGCCGCATTGTCGTTGAGCGACGCAAGCTGAGCCGCCGCCGCGATCCGCAGTGCATAGCCGCGCGCATCAGACGTCGCAGCACCGTCGAGTGCGGCAATCGCATCTGCTTTTTGTTTGAGGACAAGCTGCATCAGCACGCGTTGTTCACGCGCATAAGGTGCCACGAGATTGTCAGCGCCGATTGCGTCAAGCGACGAAAGCGGGTTAGCGGCTCCTGCCCCGATGTCTGACCAGGCGCGTAGCACCGGGACGAGAAAGCCCAGACCCTTTTTGGGATCAAGCATGTCAATCTGCTGATTGGCCGCATCCCAATCGCGCCGCACGATCAGATCGATGAACAACAACATCCGCGCATCGACAGGCGCGATATTCTGGTCGGCGAGTGTTTGCGCCGCGCTGACCGCAAGCGCGCGGTTGCCGGCTTCGACAGCCTCACGGTAAGTCCGAAATGCAATGTCGCTATTGCCCGGCGATTTGAGCATTAGCGCGGCATAGGCGGTCGCCGCAATCGCCGCTTCGCCACTCGCTTCGGCCAGCCGCGCGGTTGCATATTGCTGCAAATCCGAACGTGCGACCGGGCGCGCGGCCAGCCCATCCGCCGTCATCAGCCCGAACGCAAGCGCTGCAATGCTACATGTTCGGATAATTGGGGCCACCGCCGCCCTCCGGAGTGACCCAGACGATGTTCTGCGTCGGATCTTTGATGTCGCAGGATTTGCAATGGACGCAGTTTTGCGCGTTGATCTGCAGCTTGGGATCATCGCTTTCTTTGCCGATAATTTCATAGACACCCGCCGGACAATAACGCGATTCGGGCGAATCGTAGAGCGCAAGGTTCACCGTGATCGGCACCTGAACGTCTTTGAGCGTCAAATGGATCGGCTGATCTTCTGCGTGGTTGGTGTTCGATAGAAATACTGAGGACAGCCGATCGAAACTGATTACACCGTCGGGCTTTGGATAAACGATCGGCTGGTACATATCCTTGCGGAGCAGCGTCGTATGATCGGGGTGGTGCTTCATTGCAATCGGCAAGCCCATTTTGAGCGTGCGCATCCACATGTCGATACCGCCCAATACCGTGCCAATCGTGCTACCAAATTTGGCGACGGCGGGCTCAGCATTTTGCACCTGCTTGAGCTCTTTCGCGATCCAGCTTTGATTGACCGCAGGCTGATAGTCGCCAAGTTCATCATGCGCTCGGCTTGCAGAGAGCGCCCTGGCAACGCATTCGGCGGCGAGCATCCCTGATTTCATCGCGGTGTGACTGCCCTTGATGCGCGGCACATTCACAAAGCCAGCCGAACAACCGATCAGCGCACCGCCCGGGAAAGCAAGCTTTGGCACCGATTGCCAGCCGCCCTCGTTGATCGCGCGCGCGCCGTATGAAACGCGCTTCCCGCCTTCAAGGATTTTGCGAATTTCGGGATGCTGTTTCCAGCGTTGAAACTCTTCGAACGGATAGAGATGCGGATTTTTATAGTCGAGCGCGACAACGAAACCGAGCGCCACCTGGCCGCTTGCCTGGTGATAGAGGAACCCCCCGCCCCACGCATCGTCAAGCGGCCATCCCTGTGTGTGAATAACCCGCCCTGGCGAATGCTTGGCGGGATCAATGTCCCAAAGTTCTTTCATGCCAAGGCCGTAAACCTGCGGCTGGCAATTTGCCTCAAGATCATATTTGGTCTTGATCTGGCGCGTCAGATGCCCACGCGCGCCTTCGGCAAAGAAGGTATATTTGGCGTGAAGCTCCATGCCGGGCTGATAGTCTGACTTATGGCTGCCATCACGCGCAACGCCCATAGCGCCCGTTGCAACGCCGCGTACCGCGCCATTATCGTCGTATATAATTTCAGACGCGGGAAAGCCGGGAAATATTTCAACGCCAAGCGCTTCGGCCTGCTCGGCGAGCCACCGGCACAGATTGCCGAGCGATCCGGTGTAGCAATCATCGTTGCTCATCAACGGAGGCATCGGCAAATGGGGAAGCGGAAATTTCTTTTTCGCGGTCAAAATCCAGTGAAGATTCTCGGACACTGGCGTCTGCGCCATCGGGCATCCTGCATCGCGCCAATCAGGCAGCAGTTCGTCAAGCGCGATCGGATCGACGACTGCACCCGAGAGAATATGCGCGCCAATTTCAGAGCCCTTTTCAAGGATACATATCGAAATCTCGGAATTAAGCTGTTTGAGGCGGATCGCGCTGGCAAGCCCGGCAGGGCCGCCGCCGACGATTACGACATCATATTCCATCGATTCCCGGTCGCTCATCACTATCTCCAACGCGTTTTCCTGCGCTGCGGGCCGATCATGCCATCGCGGTTCAACCACGGTTTGGCAGATAGACTGGCCATTATTGTTGACCAAGCGCAATTATCACTCTCTATCCCCGAACATGCATAACATCGCAACAGCAATACCGGTAGAAAATGTGGCCAGCCTAATCGGCTGGTGGCGTGATGCTGGCGTTGATACGCTGATCGACGATGTGCCGACGCCGTGGCTAGACCGCAACAAGCGCGTGGGAGTGCTTCCAACAGCCACGCCTGCGCCCATCGAACAGGGTCTTCCCGATACGCTTGATGCGTTCAAAGCTTGGTGGATAAGTGACAGCCCGATCGCAGGTGCCGGGCCCGCGCAAACGCGCGTTGCCCCACTCGGAGCCATAGCACCGCAGGTGATGATCCTCATCGATATGCCCGAACTTGATGATCACCGAGAAGGGCTGTTGCTCGCCGGGCCGTGCGGCATATTGATCGACAATATGCTCAAGGCGGTCGGGCTTGACCGGTCTCACGCTTACATCGCGTCACTATCTCCTTCGCGCGCGCTGACGGGTAAAATTGCCGACGGCGACATTTCGGCACTGGCGAGAATCGCGGCGCATCATATTGGCCTTGTTGCACCTGAACGGCTGTGGCTGATGGGGTCTACGGTGAGCCGTGCAATGCTGGGGATGGATGACAGCGAAGCGCGCGGAATTTTACACAATTTTAACCATGAAAGCGGCACTGTGCCCGCAGTAGCAAGTTTTGCACCGCGTTTCTTGCTCCAGCATCCAGCGCAAAAGGCTCGTGTCTGGGCTGATATGCACTTGTTGTTCAAAAGGGATTAACGTTGAAGATTAAATTGAACCTTCTGGCCTCGGCATTACTTTTGGCAAATGTGTCGGGAATCGCGGCGGCTCCTGCCGTTGCTGCGTCTACAGCGGTACAAGCTTACCCCGATCAGCTTGGCCCCAATGCCCGCAAGCTTTACCGCGACGTGTTCGCAGCAATTGAGGGGCAACGCTGGGCCGACGCCGCTACTGCGCTCGACTCAACGCCCGCAGGCCCGCTACACAATGTTGCGCGCGCCGAACTGTTTCTCGCCAAAGGTTCACCCAAGGTTGATGGCCAGTTGCTCGCAACGCTCGCCGAAAAAGCGCCCGAGCTTCCACAAGCACAAGCACTTGTCCGTCTTGCCAAGGCGCGCGGCATTGAGGCTTTGCCAGCACTGCCGTCTGCACATGAACTTGGTTGGCTGGGCAGCGCGCCGCGTCGCGGAAAAGTGGCCGGATCACAAGCGCGCGGCACCGCGATGGCCGATGCGGTGGCACCACTGCTCAAAAATGATCAGCCCAATGAAGCCGAAGCCATCATCGAAAATGCCGCCTCGGGCCTCGACAGTGAAACGCTGACGCAGTGGCAACACCGTGTTGCATGGAGCTATTATCTGACTGGTGATGATGCTGCTGCACGACGCTTGTCAGCAAAGGCCAGCAAAGGCGCAGGCGATTGGGCAGCACAGGCAGACTGGGTTGGCGGGCTCGCGGCGTGGCGTCAGCATGACTATGCTCAAGCCGCTGACCGTTTTGCATCGGTAGCGCGCCGATCAAGCGACGCCGAGATGATCGCTGCTGGCCATTTCTGGGCTGCGCGTGCCGATATGTCGGGCGGTCATCCAGAACGCGTTGATGCAAGGCTTCGAGCAGGCGCGCGTCAGGCCGAAACATTTTATGGGCTGCTCGCGTTGCAACGGCTTGGGCTGAAAGGGCGTCCGATCGATCAGACTGCGCTCAGCAGCGTTGATAAGCGGCCCAACGTACGCGCGGCCCTTGCGCTCGCCGAAATTGGCAAACTTGATCTTGCCGATCAACTGATCCGCTTTCAGGCGCGGATTGGCGACGCACGTGATCACGGCGCGCTTGCGACAATCGCGGGGCGTATGGATCTCCCCGCAACACAGCTTTGGCTTGCGCACAACGGCCCTGCCGGGGCAACTGCTGCAGTGACCGCGCGTTATCCAAGCCCGCGCGGTTGGCAACCGGCGGGCGGCTGGCGCGTTGATAAGTCACTCGTATTTGCCCATGCGCTTCAGGAATCGCAGTTTCGCGCAAACGTCACCAGCCCTGCCGGCGCTCGCGGCCTGATGCAGGTGCTTCCCGGAACTGCAGCAATGATTTCACGCCGCAAAGGCGAAAGCAACGTCGGCGCGCTCGGTGATCCGTCGGTCAACATGGAATATGGCCAAAGCTTCATGGAGCAATTGCGCGATATGAGCGAAACGGGTGGTTTTCTTCCCAAGGTGATCGCTGCTTATAATGCGGGGCCGCAACCGGTCGGCGTATGGAACCAGCGGACGCGCGATAATGCCGATCCACTGCTTTACATCGAATCGATCCCCTATTGGGAAACGCGCAGCTATGTGACGATCGTGCTGCGCAATTACTGGATGTACGAACAGCAGGCGGGCGATTCTGCTAAGAGCCTTTCCGCTTTGTCGCAGGGGATGTGGCCGCGTTTCCCTGGTCTGGCGGGCGCGACTGCGGTTCGCCTCAATGCCAGCGGCGGAACGCAAAGTGCCGATTGATCCGGCACGCAATTTTATTCCGGTTCGCATCGCGGTTCTTACCGTTTCGGATAGCCGCAGTTTAGAACAAGATGGTTCGGGCGATACGCTAATCGACCGCATTGCAACGGCGGGCCATATCCTTGCCGAACGCGTTCTCCTCCGCGATGATGCCGATGATATCGTGGCGCTGCTTCACCGCTGGTGCAAGGATGAAGCGATTGACTGCGTCATCACAACGGGCGGTACCGGCGTCACCGGCCGTGACGTAACGCCAGAGGCACTCGCAGCGCTTGGCGGTAAGGATATTCCGGGCTTTGGCGAGTTGTTTCGCTGGCAAAGCTATCAATCAATCGGAACTTCAACGATCCAAAGCCGCGCCTGCGCGGTCGTTGCGCGCGGCACCTATGTGTTTGCACTGCCCGGTTCGACCGGTGCGGTAAAAGACGGATGGGACGGCATCTTGGTACACCAACTCGACAGCCGTTTTCGCCCCTGCAATTTCGTCGAACTAATGCCGCGCCTGCGCGAAAGTTAAGCGTTCACGCCGCCCCAATCCGCCCTGCGAGCACATCGAGTGGCATTGCGCCACCGCCCAGCACCAACCCGTGGAAATTACGCACGGCGCTGCGGCCGCGATGGGTCGCTGAATAGGCGGTGCGCAATTCAAGCAACCGCAACTGACCCAGCTTATAGCCAAGCGCCTGCCCCGGCCATGCCATGTAGCGCTCGACTTCGGAGGTTGCTCGGCTTTCTACGATACCGGTAATCTCGACCATCTTTGCA
>JAYVVW010000028.1:0-4897 GCA_043786595.1 Sphingomonadales bacterium
GTGGAGCGTGACAAGTAGTTCGACGCTCAATTTGGTGACTACGGGCAACAAGACGCTGAACGGAGCGACCTTCGTCAACAACGGGACGGCCAACTGGCAAGCGGGCAACCTGTTCTTGCTCAACGGATCGCAACTGATCAACAATGGCACTCTTACCACCACGTCCGACAACAGCATCAATAATAGCGGCGGCGCGGCCTCAAGCATCACAAACAACGGCCTTATTCAAAAAACCGCTGGTTCTGGAACAACCACATTGGCAAGCGGCCTTGCGCTCGACAATAACGGGACGATTAACGTCCTTTCGGGCACCATCGCCTTGCCCGGTGCATTCGACAATGACGGTACACTTGGGGGGACGGGCACCTTCACCAGCACCAACCTGACCAATGATGGCAGCATCGCCCCCGGCGCGGCTGGGGCAACGGGAACGCTTTCGCTGACGGGAAACTATTTCCAGTCGGCAACGGGCACGCTCCGAAGCCAGTTGGCGTCTACCGCATCATCTGACCTTTTCCGCGTCAGTGGCACCGCAGGGCTGAGCGGCACTTTGGCGCTGAGCTGCATTCTGAGCTGCGCGATCAGCACCGGCGATTCGTTCGTGTTGCTCGATTCGATCGGCAATCTGTCGGGCACCTTCGCCAACATCACGACTTCGGGGTTCCGCACCGGCTTCGCCTTTAATGTGGTTTATGACTACGGCGCCGATCTTGTCCGCCTCGATATCCTTAACGCAGGCGTGATCGCTGGCGGTGTGCCCGAACCCGCAACATGGGCGATGATGATCCTCGGCTTTGGTCTGGTTGGCGGCGCGATGCGGAAGCGTAGCACAGCCCGCACTGCGGTTTTGGTTTAAAGCCGGTTTAGCGCCCCGGAATTGTTGCCGGGGCGTTAAATTGTTCGTCGCCAGCACATCTGTTGCGTCAATGCGTTCCGGGAACGACAAACTCCCGTTCGCTGAGCTTGTCGAAGGGTCGTCCTTTCGCTTCATGAACAGCAAGTACGAAGTAGAGCCCTTCGACAGGCTCAGGGTAAACGGGGTTGGGTTGAGATCATCGCACTTCAGTATCACGCGGTTCAGCCAAAGATCAGCGCGCCGATCATCCGGCCGGGCATCGCCGAGAAAATTCCCGCAACGCACAGGCCGATATAGGTGTTCATCATCGCTCGGCGGTGCGCCGCCACGTTGCCACGGCGGATGTGGTAGACGCCGAGCGGGATCGAGATCAGCGTGATGACCGAAAAGATGTGGATCGGCCCAATGCTGCCCGTCGTGCCGCGAATCCAGAAGCTGGTGATCGCGGTGATCATCATCATCAGCCCCCAGATGCGGCCAAGCATCATGTGCGTTGTCCCGCCCTTGCCCGCAAACAGCACATAGCCGCCAAGTGGCACGGCGGGGATGACGGTCAACAGATGGATCAACAGCGCAATACGCGGCGTGTGATAGGCTTGCGCGCCGTCACGCCCCATCGAAACCGAAAGTGCGATGATCGCAAAGGTTGCAACCGCTGTAACCGCGACAACCGAGAGTGTGATTCGGTTTGAGCGGGCGGTGATGGTCGTACTGGTCATGGCCGGGTTCCTTTTGCGTTGGTTGTTGCAACCACCGTGCTGCGCTGCAGTTGGCGGGCAAGTGCGGCTTCGCGAGGCGGCAAAATTTATTCGCCAACGCGACGGTTTGCGCTATCGGTGGCACTTCACGCATCGTAAACGGGCAGGGGATTGAGACGAATTGGCACGGCAGATCGCAATCGAGATATTCGCGGCCATCGGCATTGGCGCGCTGCTTGGGCTGTTCGGCCCATTTGGCTCCTACGCGCTTGGGCCGGGTTTACGCATGGCCTATTGGATCAGCTTTATCGTGCTGGGTTATCTGATTTTCCGGCCAGTCATCATCGTGAGCGGATGGCTGGCCGATCATAGCGCAATCCCCGAATATGCGGCGCGCGCAATTGCACTGGCAATTGCCAGCATCCCGGTGACGCTGCTGGTGGTTACCATGTTGTCTGGTTTTGACCTGTCACGCGCGATCCAACGCGACGACCTGCCGCAATTTTACGCGCAGGTGTTGCTGATTGGCGTTGTCGTCAACTTCCTGTTTGCCGTGCTGCTCAATAAACGGGGCGATGCGGCTCCAATACCCGTGGTTCAATCTGAACCTGTTGCCCAAGAACCTGCAACGCCCGCGCTATACAGCCGTTTGCCGCAAGGCTTTGGCGATGTCATCGCAATGCGCAGCGAAGATCATTACGTGCGCGTCTACAACAATGTCCGCGATGTCTTGATCCTGATGCGGCTGCGCGATGCGATTGCCGAGCTTGGCGCCGCCGATGGCCTCCAACCGCACCGGAGCTGGTGGGTTGCGCGCCGTGGCGTGTCGACAATCGCGGGCGACGGCCGCACGATCAGCCTCAAACTCATCAACGGCTTGAGCGCCCCCGTATCACGCGACGGCGCGGGTCTGCTCAAACAAGCCGGCTGGCGGTGACGCCGTTGATGCTCACGCCGGTCGCGGTCGCGCTGCTGATTGCGCTGGCCGAACTGGTGTGGCCAGCGCGCGCGCCGGTTCGCACACGCTGGGCGATCAATATCGCGCTTGGGATTGGTAATCTGCTGCTTTTGAGGCTGTTGAGCGTCGCTGGCCCGTTTGCATTCGCGCTTGCGGCGCAGCATATTGGATTTGGCTTGTTCAACGTCATCACCGTTCCGCCGATTGTCACGTTCGTCGGGGTGATTATCGCAATGGATCTGGCGATCTACTGGCAACACCGCGCAAGCCACCAATTCGGCTGGTTCTGGGCACTGCACCGCCTGCACCACGCCGACCCCGATTTTGATGTGACGACGGGCGTTCGCTTTCATCCCGGCGAAGCGGTCGTATCAATGCTTTACAAGGGCGTGTGCGGCGCGCTGCTCGGTGCTCCGCCCGAAGCGATGCTGCTTTTCGAACTCTACCTCGCGGTCGGTAGCCTGACAGAACATGCCAATCTCCGCATGCAGCCCCGCATTGATCGGGCGATCCGCTTATTCTGGGTGACACCCGCGATGCACATCATTCACCACAGCGCGACGGGCGACGATCACAACCATAATTTCAGCTTCGCGATCAGTGTCTGGGATCGCCTGTTCGGCACATTACGCGGCGATGCGTCGGGTCGAACGATCGGTTTGCCCAAAAGCTAAAGCAAATCTTTGCAGCGCGCGGATTCTGGCGTAAGGCGAACCTCCCACTGGCCGGGGAGGCATTTGGCAACACTCGCAACTTCTGCGCTTGATTCTTTTGACGAGGGAAAAAATGCAACCGACGTCACCCAGCGCGGGATCGCGTTTCTGGGGTGTACGCTGCTTGGCTTTTTCGGGCTGATCATTGTGATCGCGGACGCGGCTAAGGTTCAATTTGGTCCCGTCGTTGCGAGCTTTGCGATGGTCGCGCTGTGGCTTGGTATCGGTATTGCAGTGCTGGCGCAGTGCATCGCGGTTTTCACGCCGGGGCGCTGGAAGCCAGAGCTGCGCGCCCTCTGGATCATCCTCGCAATCCTGATTGCCAGTATCACTCTACCGCTGTTTGAACTGTTCAAGCAGCACATCCTGCCCGCACGCGGTTTTCCATTCGATCCCTATCTGGCAGCGCTTGACCGGATATTGTTCCTTGGCAATGATCCGTGGCGGATCACCCATGCGCTGTTTGGCAATCTAGCGCCGACGATGCTGATCGACACGGCCTACGCGCTGTGGATGCCGATGATGTTCGCCTATCCGATGGTTGCCGTCATGGCGACGCGTGATGAAGTGCTGCGGATCCGCTTGCTTGGCACCTGGCTCTGGTCGTGGGTGTTGATCGCGGGGCTGGGCGCGTGGCTGTTCGCATCCGCTGGCCCTTGCTATTACAACGCACTTGTCGGCCCCGACGCGGGATTTATGGCGCTTAATGACCGGCTGAACGCGCTATCGGTTGACGCCCACGTCCACGGCAAAAGCATTGCCGCGCTCGATTTTCAGGCGCTGTTGCTCAGCGGTCAGCATAGCCAGGGCCTGCTTCCGGCGGGAGGCATATCGGCGATGCCGTCGATGCACGTCGCAATGGCGGTATTGTTTGCGATCAGCGGGTTCCGGATTGCGCGCGCGCTCGGCTGGATCATGAGTGGCTATGCGCTGTTGATCTGGATCGGGTCGATCCACCTGGGCTGGCATTATGCAAGCGACGGTATTGCTGGTGCCGCGATGATGATTGCGCTGTGGAAAGCTGTGGGGTGGCTGCTGACCAGTTCGCAGAATATGCCCTCACAGTTCGCGCTTCCCCCTTTGCCAGACAGTCGCTAACAGGGCCGCAAAGTGCGGCATGGCGGCCGCGCCGCGATAAGGATCGACGCTGACATGAAGATTTTGACTGGCAATGCCAATCAGCCGCTTGCCAAGGCGATCGCCGATTATATCGAACTTCCACTGACGAGCGTAAGCGTCCGCCGCTTTGCCGACGAAGAAGTGTTTGTCGAGATACACGAAAATGTGCGCGGTGAGGATGTCTTCGTAGTTCAGTCGACGGGGTTTCCCGCCAACGACAATCTGATGGAATTACTGATCATGATTGATGCACTGCGCCGCGCGTCGGCACGGCGGATTACGGCGGTCATCCCCTATTTCGGCTATGCCCGGCAAGACCGCAAGCCCGGCCCGCGCACGCCGATTTCGGCCAAGCTTGTTGCCAACATCATTACGACTGCGGGTGCAGACCGCGTGCTTTCGATCGATCTTCATGCCGGGCAGATTCAAGGCTTCTTCGATATCCCGACTGACAATCTTTACGGTGCCCCGGTGATCTCCGCCGATATTCAAGCGCGCTTTGGCGGGCGCAACATCATGGTCGTTTCGCCCGATGTCGGCGGGGTTATCCGCG
>JAYVVW010000029.1:0-17494 GCA_043786595.1 Sphingomonadales bacterium
TCGTCCGACAAATCCCCGCGACCCATAACTGCTCCCCAAAAAGCAGTCTTGAATCATAAAACACGCCGTTTGGGAATCCCTTTTGTCAACACGGCCTAGTTCGCTGGATTATGTTTCGGCTTGGTTTGTAAAGGCCGGACGGTTTGCAGCGAACGGGGGGCCGCAGATTGCTTTTGTCGCCACCAATTCGATTTGTCAGGGCGAACAAGTCGCTCAGCTTTGGCCGCTGCTATTTGGCAAATTTGCGCTTGAAATCAGCTTCGCTCATCGCACATTTGCGTGGCCTGGTAAGGCAGCCGTGCATTGTATTATTGTCGGCCTTTCGCCTCGCGGTACCGAGCCGATCGAAAAGCGACTTTTCTCTTATGCCGAACTTAAAGGCAATCCAGTGGAGACACGGCACAATGCGATCACGGCCTACCTCTTTGCATCGGGGGAGACGCTCAGACATAACGTGATCCTTGAACATCGCACGGCGATGAGCGCGCCGACGGCCATGCGGATGGGTAGCAAGATCGTTGATGGTGGCCATTTTATCTTCGACGCTAGCGAGCGGGCGCAATTCGTCAGTCAAGAACCTGAAGGGGAGCGGTTTCTTGTCCCATTGATAGGTTCAAAGGAATTTATCCAAGGTGGAAAGCGCTGGATTTTAGATCTTCAGGATGTTGCGCCTGCGGATTTGCGCAACCTTCCGTTGGTAACGGAACGCATTCGTCGGGTACGCAAATTCCGCGAAGCCAGCAAGAAAGAAAATACGCGAATGCTAGCTGCGACGCCGCTGGTGTTTGAAGTTAATACGCGCCCAAATGTTAGCTTTCTTGTAGTGCCGGAGGTCAGTTCAGAACGGCGGGCTTATATCCCAATTGGCTGGGTCGAGACTCCTGCCGTTCCCACAAATCTTGTGCAGGTGATTGAGGATGCCACGCTCTACGACTTCGCCATCCTGACCAGCGCAGCCCATATGGCGTGGCTCCGTCAAGTCGGCGGACGGTTGGAAAGCCGCTACCGCTACTCCATCGGCCTCGTCTACAACACCTTCCCCTGGCCCGATGCCACCCCCGCGCAGCGCGCCAAGATCGAAGCGCTCGCGCAAGCCGTGCTCGATGCCCGCGCTTTGCCCAAGAATGCCACGTCAACGCTCGCCGATCTTTACGATCCAGACCGGATGCCCGCCGAGCTGTACAAGGCGCACAAGGCGCTCGATGCCGCCGTCGATAAGCTTTACGCGCCCAAGGGCTTTGCCGATGATCGCGCCCGTGTCGAGCATCTGTTTCGCCGCTATGAAGCGCTCGTCATGCCCACCGCAGCCGCCCCCGCCGCCAACCGCCGCACCAACCGCCGCGTGACGCGGCGACTGAAATGAACGCATGAAACTTGCCGTTCAGAAATCACTCCAATCTGTACCGCGCGAGCTTCGGATTTTTCGGGCACGTAGATTGCGCGCGATGTAATATAGCCGTCGCGAACATCGCGGTTTGAATTGTGCGCAACAAAGCATCAATCTGAGACTGTTTCGTGCACGGACTGATCAAATCATTCAATGCAGCTGAGAAAAGCCGCGCGCGGCGACGACGCCGAAATGTGCAATCGGATTTTTCTCATCAACAACGCCGACGTGTGGCAATGCCGGTTCAACATGTACAGCGGCGGCCGACGCGGCCAGGATGCGCATGGTATAGCGGCCGTAGGGCACGGCTTCGAACAGGAAGAAGCCATCGAAGTCGCTGCGCGCGCTGCGAACGGCGCGTCCTTCGACGTCAATCAGTTCAAGATCGACCCCTTCGAGCGCGGTTCCGCCTTCGCGAATGAGCGTGCCGTCGATTTCGCCAGCACTCGCCAGCGGTAGCTCGATCCTGATCGCGATACCCGGGCGGGGCGTGACCACGACGCCTTGCGTTGACGGCTGAACATAGGGATCGGGCAGTGACGAGGCATCGACACCGATCAAGACCGGCTGGAACGGCTCAAGCGAATCGATGATCACTTGCCCGTCGGCGCTGGTCAGTCGCGAAACGGGCGCGCGACCTGCGGTTAACTGGACATCTTTTTCCTCGGGTTCGCCCGGTTGCCAATGACCATCGCCGTTGCGATCACGGAATACGCGCGCAACCGCCTGACCCTGTGTCGCGATCCGATCAGCGGTGATCCGCGTGCCGCCGCGTGGATCAGGGCCAAGGCTGAACGCGAGATTGAGCCCGGCGGCAACCGCGCCGTCGCTCGCGCCCTCTACCGACGCGGTCAGCGAGAGTTTTTCAAAGCGCCGTATATAGCCCAGCCCGACGCGGGCGCGGCGCAGCGGCTGATCATAGCCAATTTCAGCACGCCAATCATTGCGGTAGCGATCATCGCCACCTGCGCCCCATTCACCGACGAGCGACGCCCCTTCGAAGCGCGATCCGCCGCTGAGCCGGTAGCGCGCCTCGCCGCGCAGACGCAGCCCCTTGAACCGCCCGTTGGCGAGGATTGAGGCATTCATGACGCCAGGTTCGGCGGGGCCAAACCGGCGCTTTTCGCTACGCCAGTCAAGTTGCCCGGTGACCGCAATCCGCCCCACGCTCGTTGAAACACGCGCTGCCGCGTCGAAACTGTCGTTGCCGCTTGATCGAACCGTATAGCGCGCCTCGGTATGGAGCGGCAGGCTGCGTTCGCCGATCGTGAAAATGTGATCCAATGACAGCGTGTGGAGACCCGTGATATCCTGCTCGACGCGGTCTGATCGAAACCCGCCGCGCGCGTTGATCGTTTCGGCGCTGATAAATGTGCCTTTGAGTTCACCGAGTAATTGCGCGCGCACCGCACTCCCCTTGCCGCCGCTTGTCGCGCCCGAAATTTCGAGCAGCGTCGGGCCGATCGCGCGGCGTAGCGCAACTTCTGCAAAGTTGCGCCGGATGCCGTTTTCAAAACGCAGGCTGTGGGCATAAGCCGAAACCGACGTCTTGGCGTTTAATCCGCGCTCAAGCCCGAACGATCCGCGCAGCCCCGTGCGGCCAAACTGCCCCTGCTGGCCAAAGCCAATCAGATCGCGGCCATCGTCGTTGATCGCGGCTGAATAGAATGTCTTGCGCGGTGGTATCGAATCGAGCCCGACGGGAACGGTCCGCCGCTCGCGCCTGATCTGACCTTGCGGCCCGTACAGCACGACTTCAAAGGCATTTTGCCCGTAAAGCAACGCCACATCGAGAAATTCATAACGGCCATCACCGCGATTCGATGAGAATGCGAGGAGCTGTCCATTGCGGTAAAGCTCGGCGTCCCAACCATTGGGCAATTCGCCGCGAAAATCGGTGCGGTCAAACGCTTCGCGCCGTTCGACGGGCCGATTGGTGACAAATGCGCCGCGTCCCACACTCGATTGTGCCACAAGCGCGGTCGACACACCCGACACATCGCCCACCGCGACGTGCGTTGCCTTGAGCGGGCCGAGCAGACGCGATTTGGGATCAATGCGGTAGGCCTGGACGCGCAGACTGTTTGGAACGCCACTGCGATTCGACGAAAGCCGTGCATTATAAGCGACAGGGCCGACTTCACCCGCCGCATAAAGCTCATAACTGGCGCTCAACTGGCTCCCGCCTCGACTTTGGTTCTGCGCCAGCCCGCCAATGGCAAACACCGCATCAACTGCGGGCATCCGAATGCCCTTGAAGGGTGCTGCGGCCTGCGGAAGCGTTTTGAGATCGAAATCGACGATATTCCGGATCTTTGCCGCACGGTTGCGCCGTTCGAGCGCGCGCTCGACGGGCAATTTATCGTTCGATTTGATAATCAGCAGCGCATTGGCCTGATCGATATCAAGTGTGATGCCGAGCCAGCTTGATAGTGTGTCGCTCGCCACGCACCAGCCTTCGGGTGTGTCAAAAATATCGTCAGGCGCCAGCTTTTGAGTTTTGTTTATGATTTGTACTGTGCCAGCATCGCGGTCGATGGTAAAGGTGCGCTGCTCTTCGAAGATCCAGCCAGTTGCGCGGCGCAACTTCTTGTCGAGCCGCACGGGCAGATCGAGCGCGATGATCATGTCGGCGAGGTCAACACAGCTTGCGCTGCCCGTTTGATAACCGCGCACACCGTCACCCAGCCGGTATTGGCCAAGTCTGACATCAAATAACAGTGCATCGTCCTGATTTGCTGTCCACGACGGCGCGGCGGCTGCGCGCGAAGGATCACCTAGCCCCAAAAGCAGTGCAGCGCCCGTGAGGACGCTGCGAAAGAATTTTGTGGGCGATGGCATGGGCTGATCCGGCAAGCTTTCCTTAACGGATCACAGTTTGCAGTTCGGCGATGGTTCCGCCGCCGGCATCGACGTCTTCAAGATATTGGATTGTGACAGGCCCGCGCAATTGCTGCGCCAACGCGGTGTCTATCGGAAAGATCACGCGCCGATCGGTAATATCGGCGTAAATCGCAACGCCGCGCGCGTCGATCAGTGGTTTGACGACGCCTGCTTTGATGACACGAATACGCCCGTAGGTTGACCGGTTTCCGCTTCGACTCATGCCGAAATTCAATGTTGATCCCCCCGCTGTTTGAACGATCTTTGCATCGGTAATCGCGGCTTTTGCGCTCAGGCTTCCCTGACGGACAATGATTGGAATTGTAATGCCATAGATCGGTGTCAGCGCGATCGAGACGCCTTCGCCGCTGGGCTTTTTATCGGTCGCGGCGCGCGGCGCTGGAATCGCGCGGAACAACATGTGCGCACGGTATTCGCCGTCGGCAAGCCCCTGCGGCGCGCGGATGCCGATGCGGATCGATTGCGGCTGGTTGGGTGGAAGTACGACGCGGCGCGGCGCATAGCTGATCATGCCAAGTGTCGTCGTTTCAAGCGCATTGGCTTTGGCAAGATCGACATCGTCAAGCGAGCCATCGGGCTGCATCCGCCGCAGTTCGAGCGAAATACGATACGTAGCGGTGGTCGCCCCGATGTTATTGAGGATGACCTCGGTGCCGCGTGATCCGTCAAGCACAACGCGCGTCGGCGCGACAAGCAGATCACCTGCACCTTGAGCGCTGGCAATTGTTGGAAAAACAAGCGCCGACGCCAAAAACGCGCCCGCTTTGAGATATTCACGCATCAACCATTCCCCGTGCGAACCCAGATCGGGCGCGAGAGACGCAGCCGATGGATTAGCATTGCGCCAAAATGGTTAAGATATCGCAAGCAAAAGCCCGCCGTCACGCGTGTGACAACGGGCCCTGCTATCTGGCTGAATGCGGCGATGATTACTGATAATCAGCCGTCGCGTTAAAGCTGCCGGCATAACTGCCATCAGCTTGGCTTGCACCAACGGTGAGAAGACCGCCAACATTGAAACCACCTGCATTCGCGACCAACGTCAGTACGGCAGCGCTTGAAGTCAGCGCAGCCGTCATGGTGTTGGTGCCCGATGTCAGCGTCACGGTTGGATCAACGACAACGGTCACAATCTGGCCAGTTGTACCCGCGACATCAAAATGTGCGGCGGTTGTCGTACCCGAACACACAAGCGCTGCGCCGCATGTGCGTGCGCCTGCTGTCGAGACCAAAACCGTTGAAGCCGCTGGGCTTGATACGATTGTGCCGAACTGCAAGTCAGTCGTGTTGGTGAGCGTCACCTGGCGCAAAATGCGTGCGCGCGCCGTTGCACTTTGTGTTGCAGCACTTGCTGCGGCACCAGCGCCGAGTGAAGCTATAAGCGAAGCCGCAACTGCGACCTTCAAAAACCTATTTTTCATCTAAGAATTCCCTAGTAATCACATACCCCGGACCGGCTTTCGTCCGATCCGGATTTGTTTTTGCCGGAAAAGATTTCACAAATTGCTCGTGACAATGGTTAATCTACAAGAAATGCGCACGGCTCGTGCCAAATCGCTACCATTTCACTGATAATCGGCGAGAATTGCAAAACGGCCGTGAAAATCGCCCGCTGCGTCGTCTGCAACGATCATGCGGCCACCGAAGCTGAAATTCAGCTGGCCATTGCTCCCAATGACAGGGTTAGGCGGAAGCGTCGTTGTGATGCCGGTAATCGTTGCTTTGGCACCCATCGTGCTCGTCATCGCCATCAATTTGGGAATCTCGATGCGCACTGCGGCAAATGGCTGGCCAGTAATCCGCACGCTGCCGCGCAGCGCCGGGCCGCCAAAACCGATGAGTCCACCCGATACACGCCGCGCGCCGGTGGCAGGATCGACCTCGATTGCGCCCGCACCCGTTGCGCCATATGCTGCGGTGCTGAAATCAAGCAGCGAATCAACCTCGATAAGGATGGGTTTGCGCGGCGCTGGACTGTCCGCCTTGGGTACTGCCACACATAGCTGACATGTTTGCGCAGACGCTGGCGCCGATCCGGCACCCGCTGCGCAGACCCAAGCAACCCACAGCATAGAAAATTGGAACATGTAGCGCATCACAGCGGTTGTAGCGCAAAACTTTCAATATCTTGTTAACTCGTTCATGACGCGGCGCAGTGTGCAAGTCCGCACGAAACTGGAAATCAAAACGTGTCAACTGAAGTCGCCCGGATCAATGCGGTCGGAACGGCCGTACCCGATCAGGATATCCACCACGCGTTTATCGCATGGGCGGCCAAACGGATTACGGATCCACGCGCCGCCAAATTGTTTGCACGGATGTCGACGCGTTCGGGCATCAACCACCGTTATTCTGTGCTTCCAGTCGGTGATCGCGGCGGCTCGCCAGTGAGCGCCAAAGGTTTTTACGCAGGCGACCGCTTGCCCGGAACCGCCGAACGCATGGCGCTTTATGCGCAATTTGCTCCTGAACTCGCGTTACAAGCGGTCAAAGCGCTTGCGAGCAAGATCGCGCTCGACAATGTCACGCATCTCGTCGTGGCGAGTTGCACTGGCTTTATCGCGCCAGGGATTGATCAGATCATCGCGCGGCGGCTTGGGCTCAGCGACAGCGTTGAGCGGCTGCTGGTGGGCTTTATGGGTTGCTATGCGGCGATCGCGGCGCTGCGCAGTGCGCGTCATATCGTCCGGTCTGACGCTTCAGCGCGCGTGCTTGTCGTGACCGTCGAGCTTTCGACGCTGCATTTGCAAAGCGATGTAACGATCGAGCCGCTACTCGCGATGCTGCAATTTGGTGATGGGGCGGCGGCGGCGCTTGTCAGCGGCGAGGGCGAAGGGTTCCTGATCGAACGCCCGTTCGCAATCAATGTGCCTGAGAGTGATCATCTTATCCGCTGGACAATCGGTGATGAGGGCTTTGCGATGCACTTGTCAGGTGAAGTGCCCGGAAGGATTGCCGAAGCACTGAAGCGCCGCGACGTACAGGACATTTTGACGCACGGTGACGGCTTACCCGCGATTGAGGCGTGGGCGGTACACGCCGGGGGCCGATCGATACTTGATGCGGTATCAAACGCACTCTACTTGCCACCCGGTGCGCTTGATGCCTCGCGCAGCGTGCTGCAAAATTATGGCAATATGTCTTCGGCCACGCTGATGTTCGCGCTTGATGCTCTCTTCGCGTCACGACCAAAGCGCGGCGTTGCGATTGCGTTCGGGCCGGGCCTTGCGTGTGAGGGATTTGGATTTGCTTGGACTGGGGGTGCTTGAAACGCGCGCGATCGCCGAAGAGCTAATGGATGATCCGGCGCTTGATCGCGCGACTTACCTTCTCGTGATGCGTGATCTGGCGCGCACCAACAGCGTCACGATGGCACGCAGGGCGACGCTTGGTTTTCTTGACCGGGCGATTGGCAATCGCAGGCATTTCAGATTGCTCGATGTCGGATATGGTGACGGCGATATGCTCCGTGCGATTGCGCGCTGGGCTGCCAAGCGCGGAATCGCTGCCGCGCTGATCGGCGTCGATCTCAATCCCGGCAGCAAAAGCGCAGCAGAGGCCGCCACGCCGGTTGACCTGCCGATCGCCTATCTCACTGGTGATTATCATGACGTCGGTGGCGCGCCATTTGATTTCGTCATTTCAAGCCTCGTCGCGCATCATATGTCGCACGACCAGTTAATCATCTTTCTCAAGTTCATGGAGCACAGCGCGCGCGGCGGCTGGTTCGTTAACGACCTCCACCGCCACGGCTTTGCTTGGGTAGGATTTCCGCTACTCGCGCGGCTGATGCGCTGGCATCCGATCGTCCGCCATGACGGTCAGCTATCGATTGCGCGGTCGTACCGGCCTGCTGAATGGCCGCCACTTTTGGGCGAAGCCGAGATAGCAGGTGCCGCAGTTCGCCGCGTTTTCCCGTTCAGATTATGTGTCGAACGGATCCGCTGATCCTCGGTGCTGGCCCGGCAGGGTCGGCAGCCGCGATCATGCTCGCGCGCGGCGGTGCGCAGCCGCTGATCCTTGAACGGGACGCACATACGGGCGACGCAATCTGTGGCGGTTTCATCAGTTGGCGGACGTTGGCAACGCTTGAGCGGCTCGGTCTGGCAATCGATAAGCTTGGTGGGCATCGTGTTACGCACCTGGTGCTGTTTACCAGCAAAAGCAGCGCGCGCGCGCGCCTGCCAAGGCCTGCTATTGGTATCTCGCGTCAGCGGCTCGATACTTTGTTGCTTGAGCAGGCCATTATGCAAGGGGCCGCGATAGAGCGCGGGGTCAACATCCGCTCGATCGAGCCAAGTGGCGAAATCCGCGCCGCCGATGGCAGCGTGTTTGATGCCGAATCGCTGTTCATCGCAACAGGCAAGCACGATGTGCGCGGGGTTTCGCGCGACCGCGACGGCGAGACGACGGTGGGGATACGCGTGCTGGCACCCGCGCATCGCGCGATGCGTGCGATGATCGGCGATACCATCGAACTGCACTTATTCCCCGGCGGCTATTGCGGCGTGATGATCAACGAGCGCGGTGAGGGCAATATCTGCATGGCGGTGCGGAAATCTCTTTTGACGCGCGCCGGCGGGGTCGCAGCGCTGCTTGCGTGGCTCGGAACGGATAATCCAGCACTTGGCGAGCGACTGGCATTTGCCGATGCGCACACGTTTGAGGCGATCAGTGCAGTACCTTACGGCTGGATTGCACCTCAGACGCTGACGGGGCAATTCCGCTTGGGCGATCAGGCAGCGGTGATACCGTCGCTGGCGGGCGAGGGTAACGGCATTGCGCTGGCGAGCGGTATCATGGCGGCGTCAGCCTGGCTTGATGGCGGCGCCCAAGCCGCACCCCTGTTCCAGCAAGAATTTGCGGCGGCTGCGCGGCGTCCGGTCGGTACCGCAATGCGGCTATGGCATTTCGGTGAAACCCGCATCGGCGGGCAGATCGCGACGCAAATCATCACGCTGGCACCGTCACTTGCTGGATATTTTGCCGGGCTGACGCGGATTGATGCTTGAAGCCGATCACGTTGCGTCCCACATGGGATGAATGGAAAAGCTCAACCTCACAGAATCAGAGTGGCGTGCGCGTCTGTCTCCCGAACAATTTCAGGTACTGCGTGAGGCAGGAACCGAGCGCGCGTTTGCGGGTCAGCTCAACTTCAACAAGGATGAAGGCCGTTATGATTGCGCAGGCTGTGGCAATCCGCTGTTCATCAGTGATCGCAAATACGACTCGGGTTCGGGCTGGCCCAGTTTCACTGCCCCCGTTTCGGCAGACGCAGTCATTGAACATGTCGACGCAAGCCACGGAATGCGCCGCGTCGAAATTGTCTGCGCACAGTGTGAAGGCCATCTTGGCCATGTGTTTCCAGATGGCCCGCCCGAAGACACTGGTTTGCGCTACTGCATGAACAGCGTTTCGCTCGAATTCAAACCAGACTGAGTGCGCGCTCTTGTCGCGCGCCGCAAACGCGCATATTGATCGCAGCCGATGGCCAAACGCTCTTCACCAAAGCCGCAAAGCCGCTGGTTTTCAAAGATTTTCCGGATAGGACTGGTTATTGCGCTGCTCTGCGTGATGGCGCTGGGGATTGCGGTCGCCTTCGCTTATTCGACGCTTCCGGCTTATGATCAACTCAAGGAATCGCCCAACGGCCAGATGATCCGCGTCCATGCCGCCGATGGCAGCGTGATTGTATCGCTTGGCCCCAGTTTTGGCGCGTGGCTCCGCTTCGATGACATTCCGCCGATCATGGCGACAGCGATGGTTTCGGTTGAAGATCGCCGATTCCGCAGCCATTTCGGTATTGATCCGATCGGCATTGCGCGATCAATCAGTGTGCGGTTCAAACGCGGTCGCTTTGCACAGGGCGGGTCGACGATCACGCAGCAGCTAGCGCGGAATATCTTCCTGACCAACGACAAGACATGGACGCGCAAAGGACGCGAAATCATCCTTGCGCTCGCGATCGAGCGTAAATTCAGCAAGGATCAGATCCTCGAACTATATCTCAATCGCGTCTATTTTGGCGGCGGCGCTTACGGTGTTGATGCCGCATCGCGAAAATTCTTTGATCACCCGGCAAATAGCCTGAGTCTGGCCGAATCGGCGATTATCGCAGGATTGGTCAAAGCGCCGTCAAACTATGCACCGACCGCCGATGCCAAGGCCGCGATCGGCCGCGCACGTGTCGTCCTTTCGGTCATGGCGCGCAATGGCACGATCAGTGCCAGCGAAGCGCGAGCGACCGATCCTTCGGAGGTCAGGCTTGCCCCCGAACCGCAGCAGAACAGCGTCCGCTATTTCACCGATTGGGCATTGCCACAGCTTGAGATGATGATCAGCGAAACCACGGCACCAATCGACGTGTGGACGACGCTTGACCTCAAGATGCAACGTGCCGCCGATGCCGCTATTCGCGCCAATGTGCCGGGCGGCGCGCAAGGGGCGCTGGTTTCGCTTGACCGCGACGGCGCCGTCCGCGCGATGGTCGGCGGGACTGACTATGTCAATTCGATCTATAACCGTTCGACGCAGGCCGTGCGTCAGCCCGGTTCTGCTTTCAAACTGTTCGTTTATCTTGCCGCACTCGAATCGGGGATGACAACCGAATCGAGCGTGGTTGACGAACCCGTTGATATCAATGGCTGGAAACCGCGTAATTCAAGCGGGCGTTATTCTGGCGCGATCAATTTACGCACAGCGTTTACCTACTCGGTCAACACGATTGCGGCGAAAATTGGTGCCGAAGTAGGCACGTCAGCAATTGCCGACATGGCGCGGCGCTTTGGTATCACGACGCCGATTAACACGCTGCCTTCGATGGTGCTTGGCACATCCGACGTCCGGTTGATCGATATGACGCGCGCTTATGCATCGGTTGCCTCCAAAGGAATCGCAATCGTACCGTTTGGTATTACCAAGGTGATGACCGACAAGGGTGAGCTGCTCTATGAACATGAAGCGGACAATTCGCGCGTGCTCGTTGCGCCCTATGTTGCGGCTGGAATGACTGATCTGCTCCAGACCGCGGTAAGCGTTGGCACGGGCAAAGCCGCCCAGATCGGCCGACCGGTTGCTGGCAAAACTGGAACAACGTCTTCGAACAAGGACGGCTGGTTCATGGGCTTTTCCAGCGGGCTGACGACCGGCGTCTGGATGGGGCGTGATGACGCGCGAACGGTGCGCGGATTGCAGGGTGGCACCGCGCCAGCGCGCGCGTTTGCCGCATTCATGCGTGTTGCGGTCGCTAAACGTCCAGTCGAGGAATTCGATACCGAGGTGAAGTTGCCCGAATGGCAACTTGAGCCTGACGAAGAGGCGTATTACGGCGCGCCTGATAATGGCGATTTCGTCGATCAGGATGGTCAGCCGCTACCACAGCCCGAAGAGGTGCCGTCGCCCGCCGACATCGAAAGTGACGCAGTACGCGTCCAGCGCGGCGGGGATGAAACCGAGGCTCCGACCGACCTGATGCCTCAGGAAGAGCGCCCGAACCAGTGAAGCGACGCGCCGTGGGTTTTGAGCCAGACGCGCGCCGCCCGCGGATCGCCTTCGAAAATTGACCTGACAAGCGCGTGAAATGCTGCGCCGTGGTTCATATGGACGCGGTGCGCTACTTCATGTGCGATCGTCGCGCGCCGGACATGGCACGGCGCAAGGATCAGCCGCCAGCTATAGCGGATATCGCCCGATGCCGAGCAGCTGCCCCAGCGCGAAACCGGATCGCCAATGCCCACACATGTTACCGTAACGCCTGCTTTGGCGGCGTAATGGCGCGTTTCAATTTCAAACAACGCTTTGGCTTCGCGTTTGAGCCAGCGGACAATACGCAGTGATATTTCGTCAAATGACCCGCCGACACGGAGCATATCGCCTACGCGCGCGGGATTGCGCGGGTGTGCTGCATTCCAGTCGAGCTTCAAGCTGTCTCCCCCCACCGCGATCATCATGCCATTTTCAATCGCGATGAATTGCGGCAGACGCGCCAATTGCGCCTCAACCCAGAAACGCTTGGTTTCTGCCCATTTGAGCGCGCTACCGATGGGTGCGCGCTCGGGCAGCGTTAGCCGAACCGATCCGTTGCGTGGATCAACCGCGAGCCGCATGTGCCGCGCGCGCGGCGAGCGAATGATATCGAGCAAGCGTGTGTGATCGCCTCCGATAAACAAAAGCTCAGTTTTCATCGACGATCAGATGATATTCGAGATCGCCGGCATCATCCTCTGAAATTGTCCAGCCGCGCACCGATTTGCCCGCGCGGTGGATTGATTCGCGGTCGCCGCTGTTGAGATAATGCCAGTCGGGAAGCCGATCGCCCGCCGCGCGCAAAACATAGGCACAAGTGGCTGGCAACCAATCGATCTGGCGAAGCTTTGCCGGGGTGAGCCGGATACATTCGGGAACATAGGCATGGCGGTGCTTATAATCCGAACATTGGCCCGATCGACGATCGAGCAGGCGGCACGCTACGTTGGTTGGGTGAAGTTCGCCAGTATCTTCATCCTCAAGCTTATGAATGCAGCATTTTCCACAGCCGTCACACAGCGCCTCCCACTGCGCACGGTCAAGCGTGTCAAGCGGCCGGTCTTCCCAGAAGCGGTCTGTCATTTGATCCACCGCTTCAGTTCATCAGCAATGGCCTGCGGGGTGCCGTCTTGCGCAATCAGGGCAATCGGTTGGCCGTCGGGGCCGTAAAGCACTGCGGTACGGCTATGATCCATCAAATAGGTTTCGTTGGTAGCACCGGGTGCCTTTTGATAACTGGTGGCATAACGTTTGGCGACATCGGCGATTTCGCTTTCGCTGCCCGTCAGTCCAACGAGATTGGGGTCAAAGGCGTTGACGAATTCCTTGAGCTTGCCGGGCGTATCGCGCGCGGGATCAATCGTGATGAAGATCGGCACAAGTTTGGCTGCAAGCGCCTTGTCTGACACTAAAAGCGCGCGGTATCCCTGCATCAGACGCTGGACATCAACCGGGCAGACATCGGGGCAATAGGTATATCCGAAATAGATCAACCGGTATTTTCCTGCGAAATTGCGGTCGCTAACCCGCGCACCATCCTGATTGGTGAGCGTGAACGCCCCGCCCATCGCCGCGCCGGCGAGCGGTGGCTGCTGCGCCGATGGCGCGCCGCAGCTGCTTAACACTGTGAGTGCCAGCAGCGACGGGATCAACATTTTGTTCATGGCGCTCTCATTCTCGCTTTGCTAAACTGCGGTGAGCCTATGCCCCATATTGCAATGGAACCGAAGACAATGCCAATTCACCTGCGCGCCCGTCGGATTTTACTCGTCATGGCGGCCTCTATCGCGCTCGCGACGCCTGTCCTAGCGCAATTTTCCGACAGCTATAATTTTCTCAAGGCGGTGCGCGCGCGCGATGGCAATAAGGTGACCGAGCTTGTGACCAAGCCGGGCTCGATCATCATCAACACGCGCGATGACAAATCGAGTGAAACTGCGCTTCATATTGTGACTAAAGGGCGCGATCTCAACTGGATGAATTTCCTGATCTCACGCGGCGCGCGCGTTGATCTGCGCGATGGACAGGGCAACACGGCTTTGATGCTGACATCACAACTTGGTTTTGTTGAAGGCGCGCAGGCGCTTGTTGCGAGCAAAGCCAGTGTCGATCTGACCAATAACGCGGGCGAGACGCCGCTGATCCGCGCCGTCCAATTGCGCAACGCGGCGATGGTGCAGCTTCTGTTGAATGCGGGAGCCAATCCGGCAAAGGCCGATACGCTCGCTGGCTTGACCGCCCGCGATTATGCAACACGCGATTTGCGCGCGGCATCAATTCTCAAGCTTCTCGATAACGCCAAGCCCGTCAAAGCAAAGACGTTCAGCGGGCCAAAGCTTTGACCGACGCAAAATCATCGATTTCGTTGATCAGTAAGAGTCGCCGTGCCGCACGCCTTGCAAAGCGCAGCGTTTCCACCTTTCGCCGCGCAGGCGCCAGCGTGACAATTGGTGCATGGCGGACAATCGCACCGTCATAGCGGTCGGCAACAATCAACCCCGTACGATCGGGCTGCAAAATCGCGCGATCAAACAATGCCGTGTCAAATCCGGGCGGCACCGCCCAGAAAAAACGGTCGCAATAGTCGAGATAATCAGGCCATTTCAAATCGGACAACAGATCGGCGCGTGACACCTTGATTTCGACAATTGTGACATAGCCTTTTGCACAGAGAGCAAAAATATCCGCGCGTCGCCCATTGCCAAGTGAGACTTCGCTGACACTCATGAGATCATGCTGAAGGAACATCCGCGCTACGCCGCGCGCGACATCATTTGCAAACATGCGTTCAGCCGTCGTCTCCATCGACTGCAAATAGAACAAGAATGGAACAATGCCCAGCCTGTTTTTGCACGGTAAGCATTATTTGTAGAAAATATGATTGCCGATCGAAGCGACGCGGTTGAGCTTCCAATTGGGCGCAACGCGCGCCGCATGAAAATACAGCGCGCCCGGTGCGCGGCTTGCGTAGAGTTTTGCCTTAGCAATCCGTGCAATGCCCATGGCTTCACGCCACGCGCGTTCCTGATTGTTGATCGATGGGATCGCACCACTACGCACAAACGAAAATTGGCTTCTTTGCAACACGACGCCGCAGATCGAAGACGCGAAACGCCCCGAATTGGCGCGATTGAGCACGACCTGTGCAACCGCCAACTGGCCTTCAAACGATTCGCTCTTGGCTTCGAAATAAATCGCGCTTGCCAGACAGCGCTCTTCGGCATTGTCAGCGGTCGAGCCGAGATGCGCCGACACAAGCGAATTGAGGTCAGTCGCATTAAGAACCGCGCGTTCTGGTATCGGCAAAGTCGTTTCAGGGATTATGGTATAATCAGGGGGCGAGTCGGCTTCTAAAAGCGCGATACCCACAACATCCTGAGGCAGAAGCGATAGCGAGGCTTCGTTTCGTTCTTGATCGACACCGAGCGCATTAGCAACGACTGGCCCGCCAATGACCATGGCGAGGAAAGCAGACGCTGCCGCGATGCGCGAGGCGTTAAACCACTGAAACATGAACACTCTTATCTATGCAGTGGGTTGATCAAAGTCGGCACGGGTTAAAACACCTCCGCGCCGCGATCGCCCCCCTGTCTACGTCCCTGCCCAAATCCCTATCTTGTGGGTGGCGGCAAGGCTACGCACCAAATCTGGAAAAACCCCTGTTGCTGCAATGCGGCAATGTCAAATCAGCGCACCCGTTTCAACGACGAACCGTTCTGCATTTGGGATATCCAGTTCAATCACCCAGATATCGGGATCGAAACCCATTCGACGCGCGAGATATCTATCTATTTCTTCTTTATTTTCAATGATTTGCGTTAAAACAGGCGCCCATTCATACTGTCCGCTCACGCTTTGAACTCTTTCACAAAGCGCGGTTATCTGCCCTTTTTCGGCACATAGTATCAGGATTTCTCCTGAATCGGGATCGCCGCGCTTGATGACGGTCGCGTTGCCGCCGGCGTGTTGCACGATGCGCAAAAGTGCAGTCGCACGGATTTTAGTCGCAAGCTGTCTTGTCACTGTGTGACGACGGCTTGATATTCCTTGAGTGACGACAGCAGCAGCGTCGATTGCGCAAATGTGCCCGTACCGCGTGCGACCACTTCGCCGTCTTCATCAATCAAGCGCGAATCAGCAATCAAAATTCGTTTGCGACCGCTCACCCAGTGCCCTTCTGCAATCAGATTACCCCGGACGACGGGTTGCATGAAGGTGAGATTGAACGAAGACGTCAGCAAAAATCGATCGGTAAACAGGCTGTTCGCGGCGTAATAGGCGGCGTCGCTGAGCGCTTTGAAATGGACGATGCCGTGAAGCCCGCCGCCTGCATGCATAAGCCGTGGGTCGACCGCGAAGCTGATGCGCGTGACGCCGTCGCTCAATATTTCAAGCTTTGTATCGATAACCTGATTGACGGGCGCAGCGCGGAACGCCGCTTCGAGCCCGCGGTGGTGCGCGTCGCTGTTAAACCCAAAAGGCGAACTCAAATCTCCGTCAGGCTGCATTTCTCGCTTCCGTCCCCGTCAGCAGTGCAAAAACGGCGTCGTTTGACGCTGCGCCGCGAAGCTTGGCAACAAACTGCGGATCGCGCAACCACCGACTGACCTGCGCAAGTGCCTTAAGGTGCTCGGCACCCGCACCGGGTGGCGACAGAAGGCAAAATGCCAGATCAACGGGCATCTGATCAATTGACTGATAATCGACCGGATTTGAGAGTCGCGCAAACACCGCGACGATATGCTCGAGGCCGTCAATCTTTCCATGCGGAATTGCGATGCCCGATCCAAAGCCTGTCGAGCCCAAACGCTCGCGTTCGGTCAACCGATCAACGACATCGTGCGCTGCCAGACCATATTCACGCTCAGCGATTGCGCCAAAATGTGCAAACAACGCTTTTTTGTTTGAAACCGGCAAATCGACGGAAACCGCTCCGGGTTTCAAAAATTCACCCACCATGTTCATTAAAATTCCATATTTCAGGACGGCGCGCGCCTGCGCACGCCGTCACATTCAATCATCAATCGCTTAAAAATTCTAGACGCGTTGCGGTTCGACCCAGCCAATTGTTCCATCATCGCGCCGGTACACCATATTATACGTTCCGCTCGCACTATTTTTGAACAACAGCCCATTTGTGTTGCGGAGATCGAGCATCATCACAGCGTCAGACACGCTTGCTTCGGGGACATCGACTTTCGTTTCGGCGATAATCAGCGGAAAATCGCCCGTCACCTCTTCGACATGGTCGCCACCCTCAAACACGGTATAGCCAGCGTTTGCAGCACCATCAACCGGCGCGGCGACAGCCTGAACCTGCGCGGAATGGCGATCCTTGAGACGGTTCTTGTAGCGACGGAGCTGGCGTTCGATCTTGTCAGCAGCACCGTCAAACGCGGGATGTGCGTCCATTGCGCCGCCGGAGCCTTTGAGCACAACACCCTGATTGACATGCGCCATGATGTCGCATGCAAAACCGTGGTCATGCGGGCCTTTACTGAATGTGACGTGCGCCGAAATTGCGCGTGAAAAATATTTGTCGGAGAGTGATTGAAGGCGCTCGGTGACATGAGTTCGCAGCGCTTCACCCGTATCAACCTGGTGTCCCGAAACACGAATTTCCATGCGCTCACTCCTTCAAAAACGACGCGCCTCTAGGCAGAAGGCGCTGGTTCGAAA
>JAYVVW010000030.1:0-9395 GCA_043786595.1 Sphingomonadales bacterium
TCTGTGGTGGGAAAATGATCAGGCCGAAAAGGCTGGGATCGAAGGCGAAACGCTGTCGCAAGCGCTCGATGCACTCGGCGCGGGCGATTCGCCGCAAGCCGAAGCGCAGCTCAAAACGTTAAGCGTATCGAAAAATGACGGATACCGGGCATCGGCAAAGATGGCATTGGCATCGCTCATGATCCAGCGCGGCGACCTGAGGGGTGCGGCTGCGGCGTTTGGTGGCATTGTCGCCGATACAAAACTAGCGCAGCCGTGGCGCGACCTTGCGCTCGTCCGCCAGACCGCGACCGAATTTGATACGGTCAAACCAGATGTTGTGATCGCGCGGCTTCAACCTTTGGCGGTGTCGGGCAATGTGTGGTTCGGCAGTGCGGGTGAACTTGTTGCGGCGGCCTATCTCAAGCTCGGCAAGCCCGAACTTGCGGCAAAAATTTATAGCGACATGGGCAAGGATGAAACGGTTCCTGAATCGATCCGTTCACGCGCTGTGCAGTTGGCGAGTGGTTTAGGGGCGAAGGCTCCGGTTGCGGACATTTCCGTTGGTCGAGGCAAGGAAGCGAATAAATGATGAGTTTTGGCGCAAAGCTGATGGTCGTGAGCGCGGCACTGGCGCTGGCAGGCTGCGGTGTGCTTGGCGGCGGTTCGGACAAGAAACCGAAAACCCCCACGCTTGGTCAGCGGGTCGCGATCCTCAGCGCCGAATCCGATGCCGAAGTCGATCCCTCGCTTGCCGATGTCGCGGTGTTGCTGCCCGATGCTGTCGTCAACACCGAATGGTCGCAGCCGGGCGGAAACCCGTCCAAATCAATGGAGCATGTTGCAGTCGGCGTCTCGCTTGGCGCGATTTGGTCGGCGCGGATTTCGGGCACCACAAAATATGAGCGGCTCGCCGCCTCGCCAATCGCTGCTGACGGGAAAGTTTTCGCAGTCGATACCTTCGCGCGCCTCCATGCTTTTGACGCGCAATCGGGCAAAGAAATTTACACCGTTCAGATCGGCGCGGAAAAGGATACGCGCGGCGGTCTCGGCCTGCTGACCGGCGAAATGACGGGTAACCGCGGCTCGCTTTTTGGCGGCGGCGTCAGCTACGCCGATGGCAAGCTTTACGCCACAAGCGGAATTGGCGACGTCGTTGCGTTCACGGCTGCGGACGGCAAACAGCTTTGGAAGGTGCGCCCTGGCGGGCCGCTGCGCGGTGCGCCATCGATTGCCGACGGCAACCTCTATGTCATGAGCCAGGACAACCAGCTTTTTGCGCTCAACGTTGCCGACGGAAAAACGGTGTGGTCGGCTGCGGCTTCGGCTGAATTGACCGGAGTCTTCGGTGCGGCGGCCCCGTCGATTGCGCAAGGTACGGTGATCGCGGGCTTCTCGTCGGGCGAACTCAACGCCTACCGCTATGAAAATGGCCGGACGCTTTGGGGCGACGCCTTGTCACGCACAAGCATTTCAACGTCGGTCTCAAGCCTTTCAGATGTCGATGCCAGCCCCGTTGTTGATCGTGGCCGCGTGTTTGCGATCGGGCAGGGTGGGCGGATGGTCAGCCTCGAGCTTGTCACCGGGCAGCGCCTTTGGGAAATCAACGTTGCGGGGATTTCAACGCCGTGGGTCGCGGGTGAGTGGGTGTTCGTTGTTGATGATCAGGCACGCCTGCTCTGCATTGCGCGCGCCACGGGTAAAATCCGCTGGATCTCGCAATTGAAGCATTATCGGAAGACCAAGAAAAAGAGCGGCGCAATCAGTTGGACCGGCCCCGTACTCGCCGGTGGTCGCTTGATCGTCGCAAGTTCGGATGGTCGCTTGGCCAACATCGACCCTGCCACTGGAAACCTGCAGAACGAAACCAAGGCGGGCGGCGCTGTGACGCTCTCGCCAATCGTCGCCAACAACACGCTGTACGTCCTGACCAACGACGGTCGATTGACCGCCTGGCGATGATCGACGCGCGCCGAGGACAGCGCTGATGGCGGCGCTTCCCGTCGTCGCGATCATTGGCCGGCCCAATGTCGGCAAATCGACGCTGTTTAACCGGCTGATCGGCAAGAAGCTCGCGCTCGTTGATGATCGGCCGGGTGTCACGCGCGATCGGCGTGAGGGCGACGCCGATTTGCTTGGCCTCAAATTCCGGCTCGTCGATACCGCTGGATTTGAAGAAGACGATCCGCAGTCGCTTCCCGGACGGATGCGCGCACAAACCCAGGCCGCTGTTGACGGTGCCGACGTTGCGCTGTTCGTGATCGATGCGCGCGCCGGGATCGTGCCGCTTGACGAAGAAATCGGGCGCTGGCTGCGCGGCGCGAAAACGCCCGTCATTGTCCTTGCCAACAAATGCGAAGGTCGTGCGGCGGTCGAAAGCGGGCTAATGGAGGCGTACCGCTTGGGCTTCGGCGATCCGATCGCGTTCAGCGCGGAGCACGGCGAGGGGCTTGGCGAGCTTTTTTCCGATCTGCTGCCCTATATCGAACGTGAAGCAATCGAAGACCCCGAGCCCGATGTAGACGAGTCCGATGACGCGCCGTTGAAGCTTGCGATCGTTGGCCGGCCGAATGCGGGCAAGTCGACGCTGGTCAACAAGATGCTCGGCGAAGACCGGATGATCACCGGGCCAGAAGCGGGGATTACGCGCGATTCGATCACGATCGACTGGACGTGGCCAAGCCCCGACGGTCGGCTCCGTGAGGTTCGCTTGATTGATACGGCGGGTCTGCGGAAAAAATCAAAGGTTGAAGACAAGCTCGAACGGCTTTCGGCAGCCGATACGCGCCACGCGATTGATTTTGCCGAGGTTGTCGTGTTGCTGCTTGATGCGACCCGCGGGCTGGAAGCGCAGGATTTGCGGATCGCCGATCAGATTTTTTCCGAAGGGCGCGCGCTGGTGATTGCACTCAATAAATGGGACGTTGCTGAGCAGGGGTCGAGCCTGTTTCAGGGCGTTCGTGCCGCACTTGAAGAAGGGTTCAGCCAGGTACGCGGCGTGCCGCTGCTGACGGTTTCAGCGGCAACGGGCAAGGGTATCGATCAACTGCTTCAAGCTGCGTTCGAAACGCGCGCGGCGTGGAGCCAGCGCGTTGGCACCGGCGCACTCAACCGCTGGTTTGAAAATGCGGTCGAGAAAAATCCGCCGCCAGCACCCGGCGGCAAACGGATCAAGCTGCGTTACGCCACGCAAATCAAAACGCGCCCGCCAAGCTTTATCATTTTCGGCACGCGTGTTGATCAACTGCCCGAAAGCTATCGCCGTTATCTGGTCAACGGTATCCGCCGCGAACTCGGCTTTGGCGCGGTTCCGGTGCGGCTGACACTCCGCTCGCCCAAAAACCCGTTTCATGACAAGAACGATTGAACGGACGTGCGGTTGACGCGCTGAACTATATCCGTTTGTCCTGAGTAGAGACTGAGCTTGTCGAAGGCTCGTATCGAAGGGTGCTCAAGCGTGATGGTTCGAGACGGCGCTTCGACAAGCTCAGCCCCTCCTCACCATAGTCGGGCTATTTACATCAACTCAACAAGCACTACCGCGCAGGCGCAAACGGCAGGATCGCCTCGTAGGTTTCAATCGGCGGCGCGCCGACAATGCTCAGCCCCTGACGCAGCATGAAATAATGGCGGACGATTTCGGCCTGCTGTTCGATGCCGTAGCGCTTGAGCGTCCAGCCGGGCCTGATTGCGTAATCATAGCGGCAGAACGGGTGGCGTGCGAGCGGCAGGAAAATGCCCTGCTGATGCTGCCAGACGTGTACCATCTCGTGAACGAACAAGCCCTGGTCGCTGACATGCGCCGAACAGAAATCGTCGCAGTAGATCCCGCTTTTGGGGTGAAACCAGATCGAGCCGTTGGGGGCCATCGTCACACGTCGCGGCTGGAGCAGCCAATATTTGCGCGCGTTGATGCTCACCGTGTCATAGTTGATCGCGTCGCCAAATATGGAGCGCGCGAGCGAAACTTCGTCGCCAGTCAGCACGCGTCTGGTCATTTGGCCGCAGGCGCGTCGGCCCCGGCGGCGATGACGTCGGCCTGTACCGCGATTGCCGCGCCGCTGGCCATGATCAGTGTCAGTGGCAGTTTTGATCCGGGTTCAACCTTTGGCGACACATCGAACAGCATGACATGCTTGCCGCCCGGCGCGAAGCTGACGGCTTTCCCAGCCGACACCGCGACGCCGCCTTTGATCGCGTCCATCGTCATCATCGCTCCGCTCATGCTCATGTCATGCATCTCGGCGCGTATCGCGAGTGGTGAACTGACCTGCATCAACCGATCGTCGACGCCGCCGCCGCGCAGCGTGAAATAGGCCGCCGACGGGTTGCCCTTGACCGCAGCGAGCCGCACCCACGCTGCGCTGACGCCTTGGCGCGTTTCATCGCCTTGACTGCACCCAAGCAGCGCAACTGCCAAAATTGTCGATAATAACGCGAATCTGCGCATTTGAAGTCTCCAGTAGCGATTGAAAACCCCACTATTGTGGCCAAAGCCTTGCGACAAGGAAAATGCCTCTTATATCGCAATTCGAAGCGTATCGCTGCGGGGCTTGGCCCGTCGCGCGAAACGCCCATGATCTGAATTGAATGAGGGAAAAAATGGCAAAAGTAATTGGTATCGATCTTGGAACGACAAACAGCTGCGTCGCGGTGATGGAGGGCGGTAAGCCCAAGGTCATCGAAAATTCGGAAGGCGCGCGCACCACGCCGTCAATCGTTGCGTTTGCCAAGGATGGCGAACGTCTGGTTGGTCAGCCCGCAAAACGCCAGGCCGTTACCAATCCGGAAAATACCATCTTCGCCGTAAAGCGTCTGATTGGCCGTCGTTTTGACGATCCGATGACCAAGAAGGATATGGAACTCGTTCCCTATTCGATTGCGAAAAACAAGAATGGCGATGCGTGGGTGAAGGCTGGTGGCGAAGAATATTCGCCGTCACAGATCAGCGCGTTCACGCTTCAGAAGATGAAGGAAACCGCTGAATCCTATCTTGGTGAAACCGTGACACAGGCCGTGATTACGGTGCCTGCTTACTTCAACGATGCCCAGCGTCAGGCGACCAAAGATGCGGGCCAGATCGCGGGCCTTGAAGTGTTGCGTATCATCAACGAACCAACAGCAGCGGCGCTCGCTTACGGTCTTGATAAGAGCGAAGGCAAGCTGATCGCGGTTTACGATCTTGGCGGCGGTACGTTTGACATATCGGTTCTCGAAATCGGCGACGGCGTGTTTGAAGTCAAATCGACCAACGGTGACACATTCCTTGGCGGTGAAGATTGTGACGCCGCAATTGTCGAATATCTCGCGGCTGAATTCAAAAAGGCCGAAGGGATCGATCTCAAGACCGACAAGCTTGCGCTCCAGCGTTTGCGCGAAGCGGCAGAAAAAGCGAAGATCGAATTGAGTTCGGCGCAGACGACCGAAGTCAACCTGCCGTTCATCACCGCAGATGCGACGGGCCCGAAGCATCTCGTCAAGGCGATCACGCGCGCTGATCTTGAAAAGCTGGTCGAATCGCTGATCAAGCGCACGCTTGATCCGTGCAAAAAGGCGTTGGCAGATGCGGGTTTGAAGGCTGCTGATATTGCCGAAGTCGTTCTTGTTGGCGGGATGACACGGATGCCGCGTGTCCGCGAAATCGTGAAGGATTTCTTTGGCAAGGAACCGCACACCGGCGTCAACCCCGATGAAGTCGTTGCGATGGGTGCGGCAATTCAAGCCGGCGTGCTTCAGGGCGATGTCAAGGATGTCCTGCTGCTCGATGTGACGCCGCTGTCGCTTGGTATTGAAACGCTCGGCGGTGTCTTCACGCGGATGATCGACCGTAACACGACGATCCCGACGAAGAAGAGCCAGGTCTATTCGACTGCTGATGACAATCAGGGCGCGGTGACGATCCGTGTGTTTCAGGGTGAGCGCGAAATGGCGGCGGATAACAAGATTCTCGGCCAGTTCGATCTCGTCGGGATTCCGCCCGCGCCGCGCGGCGTGCCACAGATTGAAGTGACGTTTGATATCGATGCGAACGGCATTGTCTCGGTTCACGCCAAGGATAAGGGCACCGGCAAGGAACAGCAAATCAAGATTCAGGCGTCTGGCGGTCTTTCGGATGGTGATATCGACCAGATGGTGCGCGATGCCGAACAGTTCGCCGAAGAGGACAAAAAGCGCCGTGCGGCAGCCGAAGCGAAGAATAACGCCGAAAGCCTGATCCACACGACTGAACGTCAGCTTGTCGAACATGCCGATAAGGTTGATGAGGCGCTCAAGACTGAAATCGAAGCGGCGATTGCAGAAACTAAAACTGCCGTTGAAGGCGGCGATGTGACGGCGATGACCGATAAGGCGCAGGCGCTTGCGCAGGTTGCGATGAAAATGGGTCAGGCGATTTACGAAAAGGAACAGGCAGCGGCCGCATCACCTTCGCCTGAAGAACCCAAGGATGATGATGTCGTCGACGCCGAATTTTCCGAAGTCGACGATAGTAAATGATGGACAATCTCCCTCTTCCCTTTGGGGGAGAGGGGCGGGGGCTGATTGATGTCTGACGATTATTATGAACTGCTCGAGGTAGAGCGGAGCTGTGACGATGGCGTATTAAAAACGTCTTACCGCAAGCTCGCGATGCGCTGGCACCCTGACAAAAACCCCGGTGATGGTGCTGCCGAGGCTAAGTTCAAGGCGATCAGCGAAGCCTATGACGTGCTTAAAGACCCGCAAAAGCGCGCCGCTTATGATCGCTACGGCAAGGCGGCGTTTGCGAATGGCGGCGGTGGCGGCGCGCAGGATTTTGGCGGCTTTTCGGATATTTTCGATAGTATTTTCGGCGGCGGTGGCGGGGCACGGAGCCGCCAGCAGCGCGGACCGCAGCGCGGTGCCGATCTGCGCTATGACATGGAAATTGGTCTTGAAGATGCTTTCAACGGCAAGGCGACCGAGATCAACGTCGATGTCTCAGTCAATTGTGAGCCGTGTGCAGGCTCAGGAGCCTCACCAGGCACCGGCGTCAAGACCTGTGCCACTTGTGCTGGCCACGGTAAAGTTCGCGCACAGCAGGGCTTCTTTGTCGTCGAGAGGCCATGCCCCGCATGCCACGGCAATGGCCAGACGATCAGCGATCCGTGCAAAGCCTGTCGCGGTGAAGGCCGCGTAGACCAGGCAAAAACGCTTGCGGTCACGATCCCGACGGGGGTTGATGATGGTACGCGCATCCGCCTGTCTGGTGAAGGTGAAGCAGGCGGGCGCGGCGCGCCTGCGGGCGATCTCTATATTTTCCTGCATGTGAAGCGCCATCCTATTTTCCAGCGTGAGGGCACGACGCTTTTTGCGCAGGCACCGATCAGCATTACCACGGCTGCGCTTGGCGGCACGATCACCGTGCCGGGGCTTGACCGGGTGGGGCATGAAATCCGCATTCCGGCGGGCATTCAATCGGGAAAACAAATCCGCCAGCGCGGCGCCGGCATGCCCGTTTTGAACGGACGCGGTACGGGCGATCTTGTCATCCAGATCGAGGTTGAAACGCCGACACGGCTTACGGCCAAACAAAAGGATTTGCTCGAACAATTCCGCGAAACCGAAACGGGCGAAGAAAGCCCGCAAAGTGCCGGGTTTTTTTCAAAGCTCAAGGGCGTTTGGGAAGATTTGACCGATTAAAGCGTGGGTACCTCTATCAACCTCCAATTCGTCATTGCGAGCAAAGCGCGGCAATCCAGTAATCCAGTGGTTCGCCACTTCCTGGATTGCCACAGTCGCTTCGCTCCTTCGCAATGACGGTTGATGTAGGGAGCCAAGTGTCTCGACGTTGCTCGACACAAACGGAGAGGTGCAAGTCAATTTCAGTCAACGTCGTTGCACAATAAAAAAGGCCCGCTGACAGGGTCAACGGGCCTTTAGCCATGTGCCGGGCACATGCGGTTCAGGATGCTGTTACAAATGCAACGAGCAGGACCTGCATGGCAAGCGCCACTGCAACGCTCGCGGACTTTACGAAAATCGACATGATTTGATCCTTGCCTGTTATTTATCGAACCGAATAATCCGTTTCGATACACAACCTATGCTGCGAGTGCTAACAAAGTGCAAACGCAACAACTGAAAAGACAGTTGCACAAAACACAATCATGAAAAAGCCTGAATGCCCGTGATCGCGCGGCCGAGGATAAGCGCGTGGACATCATGCGTGCCCTCATACGTATTCACCGTTTCGAGATTGATTGCGTGGCGAATCACATGATATTCTGCCGCGATCCCGTTACCGCCGTGCATATCACGCGCCATCCGGGCGATATCGAGCGCCTTTCCGCAATTGTTGCGTTTGATCAGGCTGATCATTTCGGGTGACCAAGTGCCCGCATCGATCGCGCGGCCAACGGTGAGTGCGGCTTGCAAACCAAGCGCGATTTCGGTCTGCATATTCGCCATCTTGAGCTGGGGAATCTGGTTGGCCGCAAGCGGGCGTCCGAATTGATGGCGATCAAGCTGATATTGCCGCGCGCGGTGGAAGCAATCCTCTGCCGCGCCCATCGATCCCCACGCAATGCCGTAGCGCGCCTTGTTGAGGCATCCGAATGGGCCGGCCAGCCCCTGCGCATCGGGGAGCAAATTTTCCTCGGGCACGAACACTTCGTCCATCACGATCTCACCCGTGATGGACGCACGCAGGCTCATCTTGCCCTCAATCTTGGGAAAGCTCAGCCCCTTCATCCCGCGCTCAAGAATGAAGCCGCGGATGATATTGCCTTCATCCTTTGCCCATACGATCGCAATATCGGCAATCGGCGAATTGGTGATCCACATCTTCGCGCCCGAAATGCTGTATCCACCCGGCACCGCGGTCGCGCGGGTCTTCATGCCGGCGGGGTCAGATCCCGCATCGGGCTCGGTCAATCCAAAACAGCCGATGAACTCGCCCGTTGCCAATTTGGGAAGATATTTCTGGCGCTGGTCTTCGGTGCCATACGCGTGGATCGGGTGCATCACGAGGCTTGACTGCACCGACATCGCCGAACGGTAGCCCGAGTCGACGCGTTCTACCGCGCGCGAGATCAGGCCGTAAGCGACATGGCTGACCCCGGCACAGCCATAGCCGTCGATCGTCGCGCCGAGCAGACCGAGTGCGCCGAATTCATTCATGATCTCACGGTCAAAGCGCTCTTCAAGCGTCGCACTGACGACGCGGGGCAACAACTTTTCCTGCGCATGCGCTTCGGCAGTATCGCGGATCATCCGCTCTTCGCCAGAGAGTTGCGCATCAAGCAGGAAGGGATCGTTCCATTGAAAGGGTGCAAAACGTGGCATGAAATAGGTTCCTGAAATCTTCGGCTAGCGTAGCTATATCGCCAAATTCATCGCTGCGTCGAGCGTTTGTAAAAACATGTGGTCAAATGGCCCGCGTAATTTTATTACAACGG
>JAYVVW010000031.1:0-5600 GCA_043786595.1 Sphingomonadales bacterium
CCGACATAGGCGCGAACATCGCCGCTCTCATTATCCACGACGATCACCGCGCCGTCACGCGCTCTGCTGACACCAAGGCCGGTGAGCTGGCGGCGGAGCGCATTCGTTGCGATCACCTGAACTGCGTGATCAATTGTGGTCGTTACTTTCATGCCGGGTTTGGTGAGCAGCTTGACCGCAAGATGCGGCGCGAGTCCGGGATCGAGCGCTAACGCCCGCTGGCGGCTGACCATCGCGAGGGCGTCCGCGTGGAGCGTCGCACAGTCCTGCTTGGGGCCAAGGTGACACGCGCGCGCGGCGACCGCATCAGGCGCGGCGCGTGGATCGGGGAGCAGCGCGGCGATCAGCAGTGCTTCGGTAGGCGATATCGTTGCGGGCGTCTTTTCAAACAGCGCCAGTGCAGCCGCCCCAATGCCCTGCGCTTCGCCGCGAAACCCGGCGAAATTGAGATAGGCTTCGATGATTTGCCGTTTGGTCCATCCGCGTTCAAGCGCCTGCCCGCTCCGCATCTGACGCAGCTTGGCGCGCCAGCCTCGCGCACCGGGCCGCGCGAGTTCGGGGGCGAGGAAGCCCGCGACCTGCATCGAAATCGTGCTCGCTCCGCGCGAACTCTTACCCAAAATGCGCGCGCGCGCCGCACTGCCAATTGCGAGCCAGTCGACCCCGTGATGATCGTAAAAACGCTTGTCTTCGGCCCCGATCACGGTGTTCACCAGCGTCGGCGACATATCTTCGAGCCTGACCCACGCGAGGCGTCGCGCGGCAAAGTTCACGCGCTGGCTGTCAAGTAAATGGCCATCGCGGTCGTAAAGCCATGCCTCGCTCGGCCGCCATGCCGCCACCGTCCGCGTATATGATGCGAACAGCGGCGGCATTGTCATGATCCAGCCGACAGCGAACGCCACAACCAGCGCGACAAAAGTCCAGCCTGCAAAGCGCCTCACCGGATGGCCACGCTGACCGGCGCATTGGGCACGGCACCGCGAATGTCGGGCGAATACATCGCCTCCACGCGCGTTGGCGGCAGCGTGAAGCGGCCCGATCCGTTAAGCCGCATGACATATTCGGTGACGAAGCGGCCGCGCGGCACCCATTCATAAAAACCGCGCCACGCATCATTGCCGCGCGCGACATAGCTGGGGGTAACGCCTTCGCTGTTGGTCGCGCCGAGGATTGCGGATTGCCCGCCAAGGTTACCGATAATCGTCGCACCGGGCGGCACGGGATCGCTGACGACAACCCAGTTGCGTTCGGCACTTGCGTCAACGGTGATCCGCACCTTGATCACATCACCGCGCGTCAAACGCCCTTTGACCTTTTGCGAAACGATGCTGAGCGTTTTTTCAAGTCTGTAGCCCGTGAAGAGCGTCTTGGTAAGCGGCACGGCGGCAGACACTGAAACCATCGCCCACGGCGCAGCGCCGCCGCTCTGGCTCAGCGAAAGCGGCGCAGCACTGCTCCCGAGCGGCAGGCGCAGCGGCGTGGCTCCGCTTGCCATTGGCCAGCTTTGCGTCCGCGTTACGCTGCCAAGGCTGACACTCGTCACGCCGGTGATGGCGCTTGCGGGATAGAGGCTGGCAAAGCGCCGCGCGGCAATCGTCCCCCACGCGTTGGCAGGTGTCGTATCCCAGTGGCCGCGGCGCTGGCGCAGCGCGACTCCGACCATCATCTTGGGCGCGTCATCGCTCCATCCCGGACGGCCAAGCGCAATGCCAAGCGCTTTGATCGCGGTTTCATCGCCCGATGTCATCATCCACCATGCGCTCGTCGCCTGATCGGCGAGATCGAGCCGCGATCCTTCATAGACGATCCGTTGGCGCAGCGTGCGTTCGGCGGTTTCACGCAGCGCGCTATTCGCGCCCTTGGTACGGTCAATTGCCGCGATCCAGTCGACCAGCGCAGACGTTGGCATATCCGCCGCCGCGACGTTGATACTCGCGAGCATCGCGAGCGTCGCTTCGCCGTTGCGCGCAAGTGCCGCAAGTGCTGCAATCCGCGTCAGCCGGTCATCGCCTGTCCATGGGCGGTCCCGCTTGAGCCTGCCATCGACCACCCATTTCATCGCCTCGATCATCTTTGCGCGGCTTGCCGCCGGAATGGCAAAGCCAGCCTCAGCGGTCACCGAAAGCACATAGGCGGTCAGTGCCTCATCGCCCTGCAGCCGCGTTTCGGGGAAGTAGCGTAGCAGCCCGTCGGGATCGAGATAGGCGGGAATTTCGCCGCCCAGCACCGTCCACGCGCCGCCATCACCAAGCACGACCGCGCGTGACAGGCGCTGCTCGAAACAGTCATAGGGATAGGCTGACATATAGCTGCGCACGCCAGCGAACGGCGGCGCGAGACTGGCTGACAACCGCACGTCGACAAAGCCGGTGCCGCTGAGTGTACCGGCGGGTGCGGCAAGCGGGATCGCCGAACCCGCGCCAACCCGCGCGAGCGTGGCTGCCCATATTTCAACAGGGACGGCTGCGATCACGCTTTGGCTGACCCCAATCTGATCGCGGGCCTTGCCGTCGTCCGACGATGCCGAAACTGTCCAGTTGAGCGTATCAATACCAGCAGGCGCTGGCATGTTCCATGTCACCGGAACGGCCCTGCCCGCCGCGATGACCACGCTGAGCGGCGGCCCTTTGGCGATGCTCGGGCTAACCGAAACATTGGCCGTGACGCGCATTGGCTTGTCCGATGCGTTGCGCAGCGTGAAGCTTCCGCCAAAGAAGTCGCCGGTGCGGACAAGCGGGGGCAGGCCAGAGAATATCTGCAGATCCTGGCTGGTGCGCACGCTCGTCTCGCCCGTGCCGAAAAGATTGGCGCCGCTGCTGGCGATCGCGACGAGCCGGAATGACGACAGCGATTCAGACAGCGTGACGGGAATGCGCGCGCGGCCCTGTGCGTCAAGCGCGACGCGTCCGCGCCAGAGGAGAACGGGACGGAAATCATCGCGCGTCACGCCCGATAAATCGCCGCCACCGCCACCACCGGTCGTGACAGCCTTTTTGCCGTAATGGCGCTTGCCAACAACCTGCATTTGCCCGGTCGAGGTAAGCACTGATAGCGGGCGTTCACCCATCAACGCGTCGATCAGTTTCCAGCTTTCATTGGGTTGCAGTTGCAGCAACGCCTCATCAACCGCAGCGAATGCGATTTCGGCAGAACGCGCGGGCTTACCGTCGGGCTGTGTCACAGCAACATCAACGCTGGCAGTTTCGCGGACACTGTATTTTGGCTTGTCGGCCTTGACTGAAACGGCGAGTTGGTGGCCTTCCCAACCGACTTTGACCTTGACCATGCCAATCCGGTAGCTCGGCTTGGCCAGATCAACGAGCGCAGTTGGCGCAGCACCTTCGCGGCTGAAAAATGGCAAGTGCCAGTCGCGCGCAAGGTTGGCGAGCCATAGCGAAAATCCGCCGATCCGCCCGCGCACCGCGATCACCGAGACATAGACGTCGGGCGCATATGTTCCCGGCATCGCCACTTCGATCACGGGGTTTTTGCCCGAAAGCTGGGTCACGAAACTCGACAGCACGCCTTCGCGTTCGACGGTGACAAGCGCGGTTGCGCTGCGGAACGGCATCCGCACCTGAAACTTCGCGGTCTCGCCAGATTTGTAGCTTTTGGCTTCGGGAACGATGTCCATCCGGTCACCGTTGTCGCCGCCAAACCACCATTCATCCTCACCTGCTAACCACACCGATTGCACCGCGCGCGAGACATTGCCGCCGTCATCCTGCGTCGTTGCAACCACGGTGACTTCGCCCGAAATACCCGGCGACAGCGAACATGCAGCAAGCCCCTGCTTGTCGGTGCTGGTGTTGCAGCTTGCGCTGAGTTTTGTTGTCCGCGCCTGGTTGTCATAAGCGTAAAAGCCGCCGATCAGGCGACGCCGCGCGGTCAGGATTTCGCGGCTGTAAACCTCTACCTTGACACTGCGACCGCTCACGGCAGCGCCGTCGGGCCTGATCACCGCGAGCTTGAGCCGCAGGTCGGTATCGCGCATCATCCAGCCGTCGATCTTGATCCCGATCATCACACCCGATGGCAGCAAATCAATCTGGCGCGACGCGGTCAATGTTTCGCCATTGGCGTCCTCATAATCCATCTCGACCGTCATCGCAGTCGCCGCCTCAACGCTTTGCGCAATATCGATGCTGGCGCGCGCGGTGCCATCGCTTCCAAGCGTGACGGGCAGCGTTTGCGAGAGCGGCAGTGGCAATGTGTCTTCCTGACCATCACCGTTGAGCGGTTGAGTGCCCTCGACGACGGCGCCGCCGCCAAACGTCCAGCCCTCCCAGCCATCGGGGGTCCGTGTGCTATTTTCAAACGCAGTGCGCAGGCTGACGGGCATCCCCGGCGCGCCGCCGCCCGAAAGATAGCCAACGAACAGATCAAGCGGCACATTGGCGGGGCGAACAAGCGCCGCCTTTGGCCCGGTGATGCTTGCGCGCATCGTTGGCAGACGGAACTCATCGACCTTGACTGACTGACCGGTGGAATAGGTTCTGTCGTTCGTGATCACCGACAGACTATAGTCGCCCTGCGGCGCACCTTGCGGTGCCGTCCATGATGTCTCGCCGATTCCGTCCTTGCCAATGCTCAACGGCAGATCAAACTGCGTATCCGAACCACTGTGCGTCAGCCGCAGCGTCCCGCTCAAGGCTTCGGCAAAGGTAAATCCGCTGCCAACAGGGCGGCGCAGAATATGCTTCATATTGACCGTTTCACCCGCGCGGATCAGCGTGCGATCAAACAGCGTGTGGATGATGTCGTCCTGCGCTTGATAACCGTAGTCGAGGTCGAAATCATACGGCTTGATGCCTTCATTCCACGCGCTGAGGGTGAAGCTAAAATCGCCCCCCTTGCGCGCAGAAACCATCAGCGGGTGCGTCTCGCTATCGCAGGCAGCATAGTTTTCGGGCGCTGGCAGGCCCGATTTCATAACAAAGCGGCCTTGCGCATCGCTTGTCCCCCGGGCGAACAATGTGCCCGTGCAACTGTCGGTAATCCGCACATCAGCGCCGCCCACCGCTTTCCCGCTATCAAGCGCGGTTACCCAGACAAGCGAGCCCTCACGCCCCCATTTGAAATGCACCGCCATATTGGTGACGAGCGCTCCCGCCGCGACATAACGCGTGGCATCACGGCCAAGCAGCGCACGGCCAAGCGCGGGGCTTGCCAGTTCGACGACATAGAATCCGGGCGCTTTAAGCGGAATGCCGACAACTTCGAAGCTCTTGCCCTTGCCCGGCAAACCAATGCTGAGCGCCTCGCCCTTGCCACCGAGCAGCGGGTAGGCGCCGGTATAATTCACTTCAACATCGGTGCCGCCGCGCTTCTCAGTGACGACATTGCGATCGTCAGCCTTGTCCAAATAGCGCAGCCACTGCGCCACCTGATAATCCGACGCATCAACGCGCAGCATTGCGCCGCTGACCTTATCGACGCGCGCCGCCAGCGCCGGCTCGACCCCGCGCACGGTGACGGGCAGGATCCCGCCCTCATTGGCCTCGACAATTCCGAAATTCGCCGCGAACTTGATCAGTGGTGGCGCCTCATCAACGCGGATTTCAAGCGGGAAGCGCGCGGCATTGGCAAGCGCGCGT
>JAYVVW010000032.1:0-30024 GCA_043786595.1 Sphingomonadales bacterium
GATGACGCGCAAGAGCCGTCACAGCTTTGCCAATATCAACCTCAAATCACGCGACGGCAGGGTTGAGGGCATGGACGGTGCGCTACGGTTTGACACAGAGACAGGCACCGAAGATCTCTGGCATTTCGGCGCGGGCGCATCGGCGGGTGAAGTGATCTTCGCGCCTGCCATCGGCGCGACCGACGAGGCGCAGGGCTATGCCATGACCTTGGTTCATCATGCCAACAGCGCGACAAGCGAACTCGCCATTTTCAACGCGATGGACATCGCAGCCGGCCCGGTGGCCCGCGTGCTGATCCCGTTCCGGGTGCCCAGCGGGTTTCACTGCAACTATTACTCGGCAGAAAGCGGGCTTTACGCACAGGCGCTCAATCAAGGGAAGACTATTCAATGACCCAAACGCGCCAATGGCTATTGAATGACCACCCGCGCGGGCGACCGATTGCAGACAATGACCTGAAACTGGTGACCATTACCCTACCAGCAGCAGCGCCGGGGCAGATGCTGCTCAAGACGCAGACGCTCGGTTTTGATCCGGCGCAAAAAGGTTGGATGGAAAATGTCGCCGACTATGTTGCACCGATGGCAATTGGCGACATCATGCGCGGATCAGCCATATTGGAGGTTGTCGAAAGCAATGGCGGGCGTTTTGCGGTCGGTACTATTCTTGCCGGATCAAGCATTTGGAGTGAATATGTCATCCACGACGGCGACGGACTGAATGTCGCAGCCGCGGGGCTTCCGCCAACGGCGATGTTGTCGGTACTCGGCACGACTGGAATGACAGCATGGTGCGGCCTGTTCAAGATTGGCAGGCCGATTGCGGGCGACGTGGTACTCGTTTCGGGTGCTGCAGGCGCGACAGGATCGATCGTTGGTCAACTCGCGGCGATCTCGGGGTGCAAGACCATCGGAATTGCAGGCGGTGCCGAAAAATGCGCATGGCTCATCAAGCAGGCGGGATATGACCATGCGATCGACTATAAAGCAGGCCCCATCCGCGAACAGATAAAGGCAATTGCCCCGAACGGCGTCAACATCATTTTCGATAATGTCGGTGGCAGCATATTGAACGACATGCTTTCGCAAATTGCCACGGCTGCGCGCGTCGTCATCTGTGGCGGGATCAGCCGTTATGAAACCGGGACGCTGCCAAAGGGACCCGAGAATTACTTCAACTTGGTGTTCCGTCGCGCACGAATGGAAGGCTTCATCGTCATTGACTGGGCGGCAGAATTTCCAGCCATAAGGCAGCGCATGGCGAAGCTCGTCGCCGACGGAGCGCTGACCTACCGCGAGGATATCCAACACGGCTTCGAGAACGCGCCAAAGACGCTCCGCAGGCTGTTCGATGGCGAAAATCGGGGCAAGCAACTTCTCGCGCTGTAGGTGTCATTTCGGGCAGGGATACTTGCGCTTCAAAAAGGCTGCCCACGCCTGCTTGACCGAAGTGCGCGGGCGAAGGTCGGCTGGAATCGAACGAAACGAATTGAGTAATTCGTCAGAGCCAAGTTTGAATTTGTCAGGCGGGCATGTGTCTTTCGGCTTGCCTGCGGCTGTATCTGCCCTGCTTTCAGCACGGTAAACGATTGCTGCGGATTCTACTTCGCGCTTCAAAACCCTTAAATCAGACGAAAACAGAGCAAATGGGCCTTTCGCTCGCAACTTGTCAGCCTTTTCCAGAAAAGTTGATACCGGCATGTTTTGCGCAGCGGCGGGTGCAGCGGCAACGAACCCGATTAAGAAAACCGCAATATATCGCATATTGTCCACTCCCCGTGACGGCGAATAAAGATAATTTCGCGTTAACAGTCAATGAACGCTGATACGCATTGGCAAACATGCACTATTCGCCGCGCCGTGTTCGCGATAGTGAGATAGCTTGGTTTCTACGCAACCTATCGGAGAAAGACGGTTGCCGCGTGATGCGTCCGCATGGAAACCGTAAGGCGGGGGCGAGAATTTTATGGGGTACGGAGCGGCGTATTTTGGAAAATGACGCCGCGATAGCGGACATTCTTGGAAAGGGAGCGCTGTGCTTTTGCCGGACGTTGAGGGCCACCTGAGAGACCAGAGTTGAGTAGTTACCGGTCTCCAAATTTCCGAATGCCTATCGAGATATAGAGGGCAAAAAAGCCACCGCTTCCGATGAGCCATGCCCATGATTTGAGACCACGATCTAGCGAGTTGATCGAACCTATGAAAACAACACCGCTCAAGAAGAGCGCCAAAATGATAACACGCCAATTGAGCGCGGCGCGAACTTGACGCTTTACCTCCGAAATCGGCCTGGGGGGTGCTATCGTGGGCCGGTCCCGAACGAGACGGCGCGGAGCAAAGCTCGCCCACAGTAGCCACGATGACGTGCCGATCACTGATGCAGCGGCAATGATTGAGTCCGACCATTCCGGCAGCGACAATGCTTCAGATGCGACGTTCCAAACGAAGATCACCAGTATGACAATGCTAACAATAACCCACCCGCCGCGGCGACCAGCGACTTTCCGCCAACCTTCGATCAGCTGATCAAATTCTTCAGCACTTACGAGTTTGCCGCCACCCTTCTTGGATGGATAATAAAGATATCCTCCCTCGGTAGGTATGAATTGCTTAGTGAATGCAGCGATCGAGTCAAACAACGAAAGACTTCCTTCTGCTCTTCATTACGCACGACCGATGCATCGCAATAGGTGCGAAAACGCCTCAGTTGTCAAGGTCGTATTTCAAAGGCCAATGAAGAGCTGATTGACCGCGAACCACCTTATTTTGTAACGCTCATCGGCTGAACGTCCGGTAGATTCTAAGGTACAGCCAATCGCACGTCAACGGCGCAAACTTGCCATCCGCACTCGACTTATCCCCCTCCCGTTTGCGGGCGGGGTTGCGATTTACGCTTGTTTCACGCGGGCCAACCCCACATTCGCAATCGAGGGTCAAATGGTGGCCGTAGCGATGCAGGCTCTTGCCGGCTTTGCGGGCGCGCTTATTTTTGGTATCGTTGTCGTTCCAAACATGCAGGCGCTTTGACAAAGGATTGAAGCTGATGGCTAAAGATTTTGCGCTCATCCACGCGCGCTTGCGCGAAATCATGCTCGCGGCGGCGCCAACGATGATCGTCAACGTCGACGCGCCAGGCTCGCTCGAATTGCGTACGTCGGAAGTCGATCCGAAGACGAAGCAGCCTGGCTGGTTCGGCACCGTGACGACGAAGAAGAACTATGTCGCGGTTCACCTGATGCCGCTCTACTTCGCGCCCGAGCTTGGTGCCCACATTTCGCCTGAACTCACTAAACGACGCCAGGGCAAGTCGTGCTTTAACTTCAGCCAGATCGATGAAGATCTGTTCGAGGAGCTGAGCGCGCTTGCGCAACGATGTGCAACCGCGTGATCTAGCCCATAGCACCTCCCTTTTGCTCTCTTGTGACAGTCTTCCTAATGATTGTCGCGGGGCAGGCCGCGTGTTTGCGCTATGTGCTGGAAGTTTTCGGCGCCTTCAAGGATGGCGCCACTTTCCAACTGCCCGACCAGCACGCGCTGGATCGCTTGCCACGGCGTCTGCGATGCGGGGTAAGCATAGCCGCCAGCGGCTTCGAGAGCGGACTTGCGGGCTGCCAGATCGTCGTCAGAAATGAGCACATTTGCCGTGCCATTGTTGAGATCGATCCGGACACGGTCACCACTTCTCAGCAACGCCAGCCCGCCGCCTGCTGCCGCTTCGGGTGACGCGTTGAGGATTGACGGCGAACCCGACGTTCCCGATTGTCTGCCGTCACCCAGACACGGCAAATCGCTTATGCCTTCACGCAGCAGATAGGCGGGCGCGCGCATGTTGACCACTTCGGCAGCACCCGGATAGCCGATCGGCCCCGCGCCGCGCATGACAAGCAATGTGTGGGCATCAATCCCGACCGCAGGATCGTCGATGCGCGCGTGATAATCCTCGGGGCCATCGAACACTTCTACCGGGCCTTCAAACACCTCTGGCGCATCTGGATTGCTGAGAAAGCGCGCGCGAAACTCTGGCGAAATGACGCTGGTTTTCATAATCGCGCTGTCAAACAAATTGCCCGACAGAACGATGAATCCGGCGTTGTGCCTCAATGGCTGGTCGAAGCGACGTATCACCTTTTCATCCTCGATCAGCGCATCGCTGCAATTGTCACCGATCGTCTTGCCGTTGACGGTCATCGCGCCTTCGCGGATCAATCCTTGGCCCATGAGCTGGTTGATCACCGCAGGCACGCCGCCCGCGCGGTAATAATCCTCACCCAGATATTCGCCTGCGGGTTGAAGATTGACGAGCAACGGAACTTTATGGCCGTAGGATTGCCAGTCGCCTATTGTTAACTCGACGCCCATGTGGCGCGCAATCGCCTGCAAATGAATCGGGGCGTTGGTCGAACCGCCGATCGCCGAATTGACCACGATCGCGTTGAGGAAAGCATCACGCGTCATGATGTCTGACGGCTTTTGATCCGCCTTGACCATTGCGACAATTTGCAAACCCGTGCGATAGGCATTTTCTTGCCGGTCGCGATAGGGCGCGGGGATAGCGGCCGATCCGGGAAGCGACATGCCGAGCGCTTCGCACAGACTGTTCATGGTTGTCGCGGTGCCCATCGTGTTGCAAAACCCGGTCGAAGGGGCAGATGAGGCGACGAGCTTGATAAATCCGGCGTCGTCAATCTCGCCCCGGCTGAGCATTTCGCGTGCCTTCCAGACGATCGTCCCGCTTCCAGTGCGTTCGCCCTTGTGCCAGCCATTGAGCATCGGCCCGACCGATAGCGCGATCGCGGGAATATTGACCGTCGCTGCCGCCATCAGACAGGCTGGCGTTGTCTTGTCGCAGCCAATCGTCAATACGACGCCGTCAAGCGGGTAGCCGTAAAGCACTTCAACCAGCCCCAGATAGGCGAGGTTGCGATCCAAACCCGCGGTGGGCCGCTTCCCCGTCTCCTGAATCGGGTGGACGGGAAATTCGATCGCAATGCCGCCTGCCTCGCGAATGCCGTCGCGCACGCGTTCGGCCAAGACAAGATGATGGCGATTGCAGGGCGATAAGTCCGAGCCTGTTTGCGCAATGCCAATAATCGGGCGCCCTGAGCGGAGTTCGTCAAGGCTCAGTCCGAAGTTCAGATAGCGCTCGAGATAGAGCGCGGTCATGTCGATGTTTAACGGGTTGTCGAACCACGCGGCTGAGCGGAATTTGGGGGAAGCGGGCGCTGGCGTCATGCGCGGATCACTATAACCACCCGCATAAAATATCAATTGGCGAGAGCGCGTATCGTGGCCAAAACCATGCTCGTCTCACCCCCGCACCGCCTCCGCCAACCGTGCCGCGCCGTGCAACAGGAAATCGTGATCGGAGCCAAGAATGAACAGGCTCGATCCCTGCTCGCGCCACATCGGCACATCATCCGCACGGCTGAGGAACATGCCCGTAGTCCGCCCGGCGGCTTTGCCCGCGGCAACGATCCGCGTGACGGCGTCGATCACCACCGCGTCGTCGGGGGTTTCCGCGCCGTAAGCAATCGTCAGGTCTGCACGGCCGATGAAGAGTGCGTCGATACCCGCCACAGCCGCAATGGCATCGATATTGTCAACGCCTTCGACATCTTCGATCTGCGCGATGACGATCACATTGCGGGCATCGGCGCGGTGCCGCGCCATGCCTTTGCTGGTGTAGCCCGCCGCGCGGCTGCTGCCCGCATATCCGCGTCCGCCGCTGACATAGTGACACGCTTTGACCGCGTCTTCTGCGTCCGCTGCGGTGCGGATGTGAGGCAGGATCACGCCGTCCGCGCCAAGGTCTAGCGCGTTCAATATATACTCATGCGCGGCGGACGGCGGACGGACGAGGACGGGTATGCCCCCGGCACGCGCCGCCAGAATGCACTGGTCAAGGCTTCCGCGATCAAACGGCGCATGTTCGGCGTCAAGGACAAGCAGATCAAGCGGCGACAGTGCCAGAACCTCGACCACGTGCGGGTGCGGAGTTTTGATCCATGTCCCGGCAAGAACATCGCCCGCGCGAAGGCGCTCGCGAAGCGCTACCATAGTTTCTTGCTTGCCAGTTCGGCGCCTTCGGCCAGTGTCTTGAGCTTGGCCCAGACGATCGCGGGGTCAACAACGCCGAAACCTGCAAAGGTCGAGAAACCGCAATCGGTGCCCGCGATCACGCGTTCACGTCCGATAATCCCGGCAAAACGCTCGATCCGCTCGGCGACAACGCGGGGATGTTCGATGAAGTTGGTCGTGCTGTCGATCACGCCTGGAATCAGGATTTTCTCATCGGGTATGATGTTGCGCATTTCGGCGAAGAAATTCCAATCATGCTGGTGGCGCGGATTGGATGTTTCAAACAGTAGCCCTGCTGGTTTCGCCGCCATCAAGGTTGGCAGGATCACACCCATCTCCACGTCGCAGTGGTGCGGCCCTTCATAATTACCCCAGCATACATGCATCCGCACGCGATCTGCGGGTACATTGCGCAGCGCGTGGTTGAGCGCATCGACGTGGCCCCCGATCAGCGTCAGATACTCGGCGTCGCTGCGATCCTTATACATCATGTGCCGCCCAAGCCCAAGATCAGGCGAATCGAGTTGCAAGATCAGCCCCGCCGCTACAATTGCTTCATATTCGGGGCGCATCGCCTCTGCCAGCGCCTCAAGATAGGTGTCCTGCGTCGGGTAATATTCATTGGGCTGAAACAAGGCGATCACGCCGGGCGAGGCTGCGTTCATGAAGCCGCCAACGGGCCTGTGCGCGGCCAAGGCAGCCGTCATGTGCGCCAAGTCTTCATTGAGCGGCGCAAGCGTTTTTGAGGCGACCGCGCCAACGCATTTCGGACGACGGTAGGTCGGGGTGCCACCGCCCTTATCCTGACGCGCCAGAAAGCTGGGGAATGCTTCGAGGTCTTTGGGCGGGGTGCGCGCGCTATCGCCGTCAAAGCCCGTGATCCGGTCTTTGATGTACGTCGCGTAGGAAATCTTTGACATCTCGCCGTCGGAAACCAGATCAACGCCGCTTTCAACCTGACGCTTGACCACTTCACCCACAGCGTCACCGATTACCGTGTTGAATTGCGCCGCATCAACGGCTTCGCCGCGCTCCTGTGCGAATACGAGGTCAGTCACCGCTGCCGAACGCGGCAGCGACCCGACATGCGTCGTGAGTATGCGATCAACCATATTGTCTCTCCAAAAAAATAAATCAGCCCAACCGCGCCGACTGGCCAGTGAGCAATTCGCCCGCAAACAGCCGCTGTTCGGGCAGCGTCTGGGGATGTTCGATCCGCTCGACCAACATCGAGACGGCGGCTTCGGTCATTCGGCGCACCGGCTGGCGCACGGTGGTCACCTGATAGGCGAGCCAGGTTGCCGGGCCGACACCGTCGAAACCGACAATCGACAGATCATGGGGTACGTCGATGCCGAAATTCGAGCGCGCGCAATCAATCGCGCCAATCGCCATCAGGTCGTTCGCGCAGATGAGCGCGTCAAGTGCGCGGTTGGTGCGGTGCATCAGTTCGCGCAGGCCCGTATCTCCGCTTTCATAATCATAGTTTCCGCGCACGATCAGCACTTCACGGGCGAGCTGCTGAAGCCGTTTCTGTGCCGCCTGCACGCGCACTTCGCCGACATAGCTGTCCGAAGGGCCGGCAATGATGCCAAAGACTTGGTGCCCCGCCTCAACCAGCCCCTCGATCAGCGCATTTTCACCGCTGATCGAATCACAGCAAACGCTCGCCGTGGGAACGCCGTCGCCAATCCGGTTGTAAAGGACGATTGGCACACCGCGGTCGGCAAAGGCTGTCAATTGGCTGGGATCAAGCCGCGCGGCTACAATTGCGCCATCGACACGGTAACGCCAGATCTGATCGAGCACATCGTCTACGTCGGATTCTGCCGCGAGGCTGAATAGCAGGACGCGAATGCCCTGAATTGAAAGGCGCTGCGTCAGTTCGGCAAGGACTTCGGGATAATAGAGGTTGGTCAGGTTCGAAATGACGATCGCAACAAGATTTGACCGTTTGGTAATCAACCCCTGCGCAATTGCATTGGGGTAATAGTTTAGCACCCGCGCCGACGCCAAAATCTTTTCGCGCGTGCGCGGCGCGACCGACGCGCCCTTTTTGAAACAGCGCGAGACTGCCGACTGAGATACACCGGCATGACGCGCGACATCATACGACGTCGCACCCCGATAAACTCGTTCAAGCGGTTTATTGTCCACAGCGCCAACCCTCGTTTCTGCCAGCGGCGATTGTGACCGAAATATCACGCGCTGTCCACTTTTGCATTCGCAGTCGCTTTATGCTTGCATTCGCAGTCAATATGAGTTCCATCTGCTTCAAGAAACTCGAAAAGAAGTTCTCTGGGGAGATACCAATGAAATCGTCAACGATCATTCGCAATTTTGCATCCGCCGCGTCCTTGATCGCGGCGTTGGCAGCAACACCCGTTCTGGCGCAGGCCGCTCCTGCCGACGACGAAGCGGGGATTGCGGATATCATCGTGACCGCACAGCGCCGTGAGGAAAATCTTCAAAGCGTTCCAATCTCGGTTTCCGCATTTAATAGCGAGCAACTGAAAGCGCAGGGCACAACCGACATTTCGCGGCTCGAAGGTCTGGTTCCCGGATTTACCTTTGGCCGCGCCGGATCGGACGCACGACCTGCACTGCGCGGCGTTCGGACCGAGAACGTGGGCGTTAACGGTGATACGACCATCGGATTCTTTGTTGATGGCGTTTATCAATCGCGTGCAAGCCAAGCGACGACCGGTTTTGTGGATGTAGAGCGGGTCGAAATTCAGCGCGGGCCTCAGGGCACACTCTATGGCCGCAACACCTTTGGCGGCAACATTTCGATCACTACCGCGCAGCCTTCGCTAAAAGGCTATTTTGCTGGCATTGATCTTACAGTCGGTGACAATGGGCGCATTCGTACAGACGGCTACCTTAACGCCGCACTGAGTGAAACCTTTGCGCTGCGCGTTGCCGGATCGTACGAGAAATCAAATGGCTATGTGAAAAATGTCAACCCGCTAGGTAGCAATCTGTTCGATGATGACAATCGCTATGTCCGCGCGTCGGTGCTGTTTCAGCCATCTGACGCATTTACCGCAACGTTCAAATTCGATTATTCGAAGCGTGAAGGCGCGGGCGGGTCTGCCTTCGGCTACAAGTTGCTTGGAACTTATTTTGACGTGGGCAGCAGACAGCAACTTTTCAACGCAACGGTTGTTCGCGACCTCAATACGCGCGGCGGAAACCGCGACGGTGTGTTTGATGCGCTGCCGGGTTCAACAGTTGCAACGTCTGATCTTGGCGTCCCGATTTTTGCTGCTGGAAACCCTTATCTGATCGATACTGACCAGCCGACCGTGCTTGATCTAGAAAGCAAGGCTTCGGCTGCAAATATTGCGTATGATTTCGGGCCAGTGACGCTCAAGTCGATCACTGGCTATACTGATTTTGGCGCCATCCGAACGCAGGATACCGATTTTTCGGGCAACCAGGTCGGGATCGACTTTCAGGATACCCGCGCCAAGACGTTCAGTCAGGAATTGCAGCTTGTCTCCAGCAATGACGGCCCGCTGACTTATGTTCTTGGCGGCTATTATTTCAAGGACAAGCTGACGGGAATCTTTATCAATCACCAACTGCCGCGCATTATTCGGAACGTCACGCCTAATCTAAATCTGCCCGTCGCGGGTGGTGGTTTTTATGACCAGCAGCGTGCGCAAACCGAGTCGCTCGCGGCTTATGGTCAGGCGAGTTACGCAGTTTCCGAAAAGTTCAAGTTGACGTTGGGGATACGCCACACGCGCGATAAAAAGGATTTCGCATTCGCCAACGCCAACGCGATCCTGCCCACGGCCGGAACACCTGCGGTCCCACAAGGCACCGCGATTACCTTGGCGACTGGCCCAATCCCGGACAATGCTTTTGGAACGCGGGGCGGCGCGACCAATTGCACCTACACCACTTTCCCGCCGCCACGCCCCGGTTTTCAATGCCTCGCCGCCAACACTGCGGTGCTGACAGGCGCAACCTTTGACACAAAGATTTTCCGCCGGACGACTTATCGTGCTGGACTCGATTATCAGGTGAATGACGACAGCCTGCTCTATGCTTCGGTCTCGACAGGCTTCCGCTCAGGCGGATTTAACTCGGGGCAAAATACGGCGGCGCTTCAGCCGACATTTGATCCCGAAAAGGTGTTGGCGTTTGAAATAGGTTCAAAGAACCGCTTTGCCGATAATCGGGTTCAGCTCAACGTTGCTGCGTTTTACAATAAATACACGAATTTGCAGGAGCAGCGTCAGGTCCCGGTTGGCACGACCACGCTTTCGATCATTGAAAATAGCGGCAAAGCGCGCGCTTATGGTGCCGAACTCGAAGCGATCTGGAAGCCAGTTAGCGCGCTGACACTTGGCACCAGCCTGTCTTACCTCAATGCAAAGTACACGAAATATGATCAGGTGCCGCTTGGTTTCGGTACATCGATCCTTGTTGCTGATGCGACGGCGCTGACACCAACGCTCGTCAACGGAGTGCAAATTGCAGCCGCTGGCCAGCGCCGCGTCTTTGCGCCTGGCTACAACTGTGGTTTGATCAGCGGGACGGGCGGAACAGGTCAGCCTGGCGCGGCCTTTGGTTGCAACTTGGCAGGCAATCGCATTCCGCATTCACCCGAATATTCGGGCGCGGTTTACGCATCGTACGACATTGATCTCGGTAGCGCAGGTAAGCTTATACCCTATGCCATTGCTACCTTTTCGGGCGCATTTTTTGGCCAACCGTTTAATTCAATCCTCGAACGTCAAGGTGCCTTCACAAAAATCGATCTGCGCTTGACGTGGGCTATCAACGATCGCGTCGAGATTCAGGGCTTCGTTAATAACGTTACAGATAAGACGACAGCGACCCGCTTCGTGTTTGGCGGCGGCGGTACGGTTCAATCGAGCTTTGCCCCGCCTCGCCTTTGGGGGGCGCGCGCAAGCTTCAAATTCTGATCTAAATTTGGTTCGTCGCGCGGAAGGGCGGGGCTTCGGCTCCGCCCTTTTCGTTCGGCGCAATCTTCGATCATGATGACTCTAAGTCCAAGGTGCATTGAAGCCGACTCATAATCAAATTCCGTTCGCCCTGAGCTTGTCGAAGGGTTGTCCTTTCTTTTCAGCGAGATAGATGAAGTAAAGACAGCCCTTCGACAGGCTCAGGGTAAACGGGGGTTGATTGAGATCATCGCAATTTCGTATATCGTCGAACCACCTCCGTTCGCTTGGGACAAACGGTTCAAATCAAAGTCATCACAATCAGTTTTTGCGAACCACCGTTTCTGGCATGCGGAACCATATCAGCGCTGCTGCCAGAAAGCTGATCGATGCAAGGCTCATTACCGGCGCGCGGCCAAAGCTTTCGGCAAGCGGCGCGGTGATGAGCGGGGCGGTCATGCTGATCACGCGGCCCCAGTTGAAGATCGAGGCCGCGGTTGAACGCAGGTGCGGCGGGTAAAGCTCGGACAGCCATGGCCCCCAGATCGCGCTGCATGACAGCATCAGACCGTAAGCAAAACCGGTGAGTTCAAGCAGACCAATGGGTAAGGGCACGAACAGATAGACCGGGATGATTGCCGCTGCGACCACGAAGCCCCACGCCGCTATGCGCCGTCCGAAACGGTCGCTGATAAAGCCCCAGACAAGCCCGCCAATTGCCGCGCCGATGAACTGCCAGCCCAGCACATCGCCCACGACAGTATCGGGAATGCCGCGATCTTCCTTGAGATAGGTGGTCGCCCAGCCGGTGAAGGCTTGGTAAGCGAAGAAATTGAGCCCTGTCATCGTCGCCAGCAGGATCGTCTGCCTGGCAACGCCGGGCTTGAACAATTCGGCAATCGGCAGCGCGACCTTTGCCGTGGCCTCGTCTTCGCTCGTGCCGTCGACGGGCACGAAATAGCGATCATCAGGGATGACGATGAACGCAAAGAGCGCAAGTGCGACGGGAACGGCACCCGCCCAGAGCAGCACCGTCCAGTCATAGCCCGCGCGAAATGCAGCGGCTGACAGGAAGCCGAGCGCGGCGACTGCCACGTTGTACGTCCCGAGCACGATCCCTGCGATCAGGCCGCGCACATCGCGCGCGAACAATCCCGAATAGATACCCACCGCAATCGGGAACATCGAACCCATAAAAAAGCCCAGGCCGATACGCTGGAAGATCAGCCCGGTATAGCTTGTGACCAAAAGCGCGGAGAGCAGACCAGTGCCATAACCAAACATTGAAATGACAAGCGCGTTCCTGCGCCCGATCTTGTCGGCAATCTGCCCCATAACGACCGCGCCGATAACCGCGCCGATCGATTGCAGCGTGTACGAAGACCCTGCCTGCAGGTCGGTCAGGCTAAGGCTCGCCTTGATATAGGGGCGTAAGATGTCGACCGTATTCCATGACCAGGCATAGAAGAAATAAGCGACCAACAGAAAAGCGAGCGCCCCGAAGCGCCGCGCTTGCGAAAAATCCTGCGCGCGGATCATCGGTTTTGCCTTTCCCAATCGGGCAGGAGGTCAATCCCGAACTGGCCAATCAAATCGATCATATCAATGAACACCCAATTTTCGACGAGCATATCGCCGTCCCTGCGCCAATAATCCATGATCCGCTGGGTGATGCGCTTTCCCGTGGCGGGGATGCCGATCCAGTCGTCGCCCAGATGCGTAGCGTTGATGCTCGGCCAGCCGGTTGACGCGACATACGCGCCTTCGCCGATCCGGCATTTGTGATTGCCGCCGATCCGGTCTGGAAAGGCCTTGAGGAATGGACCTTGGTGGGCGCGTTCATAATCAGCGTGACCGCGTGCGCTGCCGATGCCGCCGGGGCCATACCATTGGAATTGCGGCGACCAGAACCGGCGCATCCCCATGCTCGAGAGCGCGTTTCCATCATATGACATCAGGCCAGCGATCATGGCTTCGACAAGCTTGAGGCTTTTGTCAGATTCCGCAACGTCAGGCGTGCCCAGCATGATCCCGTCGTGCGTTTGGGGCGCGGGCGACCAGTGTTCGCCGCGTTGCGGGCGCAGTGGCCATTGGTGCGTTTCAATCATCAATCGCGTGAGATCAAGCAGCACATAGCTTTCAACGACCTGATCACGCTCGACGCGATCAAACCAGCCATAGCGTAGAAAATGCGGTCGCCCGCTGGCTTTCAAACCGTATAGATCATTCTCGAAATGGCCAACAAATGTGCCCGTCGTCGTGATCCATTCGCCGCCGCTGAACTGCCCGCCAAGCAAAATGTCAGTGCGCCGCTCAAGATCAGGAAATGCGTGGATCAACGGCTGCCAGAACCGTTCGATGATGGCCGCGCGCCCCGCGCAATTGTCAACAGGCGCCCCAGCGTTGAAATTACAGTCTTTTGCGTAGAGTTGGTCGGTCAACGCGCCGTGGTGGACGCCAAGATCGCGGTAGCCGTCGATCAATTGCCAATAGCTTTTTTTATCCAGCGTCATTCCAGCCCCCGTCTCGCCATATTGACTGCGAATGCAATCGACGTAAACCACTAATTCAAGGAATGCGGGTTTGGGGTGGGAACGCTGGATGAGGATGGGGAGGGTGTTTGCGAGTTGGCGACTGCCGTTATACCAAAGTGTATTGCTGTGAACCGATGTGCTCCTGCGTATGCAGGAGCCTAGGCCAAGCAAGAATGCGCAGCTTTGCTCCATTTTACGTCGGGTCTGGACTCCTGCCTTCGCAGGAGTACGTGAGTTGTGAGCATCACACTTTTGCACTATCCCACACCCACCATTCACACGAAAACAGTTGACAAGTAGGATTTGTTCGTGCTTTGTATTCCGACATACTCGGTAGGGGGTGCGGTTGCGCAATAAAGTTACAAAAACAGCCTGAATATTGTAACGTACCGAGTCAACTTCAGTAAACTTCGCCCCACAGTCGTGGAAGGTTTGTTACTGCCCCTGTTGGGGCGGGGCTCCAGCGCCGCCGCCTTGGGCTTGCATCTGCGCCTGCATCGCCTGAATTTCGGCCATGCTCTTGAAATCGAGCAGATCGACGGTGAACACCAGATCAGAATTTGCCGGGATCGGCCCGGTCGATTGCGCGCCGTAGCCCAGTGCTGCGGGGATGCACAATTTGTAGCTGCCCCCGCGCTGCATCAGTTTCAGACCTTCGCTGAAACCGGGAACGACTTGCGAAACGGGGAAGGGCGTTTTCTGATTGGCGTCGAATTCGGTGCCATCGGTTGCGAGTGTGCCCTTGTAGTTTACAAGGACGACATCGCTGTCGATCGGTTTTGGACCGTCGCCCGGTTTGACGATTGAAAAGCCAAGTCCGCTCGACGTAGTCGTTGTGCAACCCCCCGAAGTGCCGCCGCTGTGCGATGTGCCCGCCCAGGCAACGCCGCCTGCTACAACTACGGCAAGCGCCAGTCCGCCCCAAAGCGCACCAAGCGTGCTGCGGCTGGTTGGCGGAATCGGAACGGTTGAATTGGACATGGCAGCCCCCGGGGTCGTCGGTTAGAAAATGCAGTTAGGACGGCAACGCGCGTTACTTGACGCCGTCACGTTCCATGCGCTTGCGATCCATCTTGCGCGCGCGACGGACAGCGGCAGCTTTTTCACGCGCGCGCTTTTCCGAAGGCTTTTCATAATGTCGGCGCAGTTTCATTTCGCGGTAAACGCCTTCGCGCTGCAGCTTTTTCTTCAACGCGCGCAGCGCCTGATCGACATTATTATCGCGAACGATGATTTGCATAAATTGGTCACACTCCGGCAAAATTTCGGGAAAGTCGTGCACCGCACAACCAAACCCGACGCATAAGAAAAGGGTTCGCAGCAGCAATGCGCTGCTTCGTTCGGCGTGCGGGTAGCAAGAGATTCGCAATAATTCAAGAGGCTGTGCGCAAACTGCGGCAAAACGCGCTAAAAAAGGACGTTGCAACGATTGCATCGGGCGCGCTGCCGGGGCAAGACAATCTTCACTGTCTCGGGAGAATGACCATGGCAACTGCCTATAAAACGCATAATCAGTATAGCGAAGCCGAATGGGCCGCGCGGCAGGAGCTTGCCGCCTGTTACCGGATTTTTTCGATGTTTGGCTGGGATGAGCTGATCTTCAACCATATCACGGTCAAGGTTCCGGATGAACATGGCGCGTTTCTGATCAATCCATACGGCATGCATTTTGGCGAAATCACCGCGTCATCGCTCGTCAAGATTGATGCAGATGGAAACAAGGTTGATCCGGACAACCCTTGGGCAGTGAATCGCGCGGGCTTCGTTCAGCACAGCCTGTTCCACCGCGAGTTGCCCGATGCGCACGCGATCATTCATACCCACACCACGGCGACGGTGGCTGTCTCGTCGCTTCAGGGCGGGCTTCAGCCGATCAATTTCTATGCGTGCAGTCTTGAAGGGCAAATTGCCTATCATGATTTTGAGGGGATCACCGTCCGCGAAGAAGAGGGTGTCCGCCTGCTCGAAAATCTCGGCGACAAGCGCATCCTGATGCTGCGCAATCACGGCCCCGTTGTTATGGCCAAGTCGCTGCCGGCGGCATTCGTCAAATATTGGCTGCTTCAGCGTGCGTGCGAGCATCAGATGGAAACGCTCAAAATGGGTCAGCCAATCGTTGTTGGTGAGGATGTGATCGCTGTTCACCAGCGTGATCAATATCTCCAGCAGACGACTGGCGTTGCTCCGGGGCAGTTTGAATTCGACGCCATGGTACGCAAGGTTGACAAGATCGACGCAAGCTGGCGTGACTAAATTCACCGTCAATAATCAGCCTGTCGAATACCGGATGGATCCTGCGACGCCGCTGCTCTGGGCGCTGCGCGATGCGTCAAACTTGACGGGCACCAAATACGGCTGCGGTACGGGCGATTGCGGCGCGTGCATGGTCGATATCGATGGCCGTGCCGTGCGCAGTTGCCAGGTTTCGATTCGCAGCGTGGAGGGTAGCTTCGTCACAACAATCGAAGCGCTCTCGCGTGACAGGTCGCACCCGGTTCAGCAGGCGTGGGTGGCCGAATCGGTGCCGCAGTGCGGTTATTGCCAGTCGGGCATGATCATGGCGGCGGCGATTTTGCTTAAAGACAATCCACGGCCGACCGACGCCGACATAGATGCGCGCATCACCAATCTATGTCGCTGTGGCACGTACCCGCGCATCCGGCGCGCGATCCGCCGTGCCGCGCGCGTGATTGCGGGTGAAGAGCGCATCACCGCAGCACCGCCGCCCGGGATTGCGCCCGATGATGCAGCGCGCGCGGTGCCCGCACTCTCTTCGATCCCGCGCTAACCTGTCTGAATGCTTTAGATTTCATTAAGCCACCGCTCATCGGAACAGGTGCACATTTCATCGCGGTCGCCACTCAGCTTGAGTCGCGGTGCGTTTGGAGTGATTGATATGCGTCGATTTTCATCTGCCATAATTCTGATAGCGGCCTCGCTCGCGTCGGTTTCAACGGCTGCGCTTGCGCAGGCCACCAACGACGTTGATGCGATTGAAGTGCGCCAGCGTCATCGCGGCGGCGGTGATAGCGAAGTCGTAGAGCGCGGCGATCGCGGTGGCGGGTTTGAACAGCAACAACAGCAACAACCGGTTGCGCAAACGCAGCGACCTGAGCGCGTGTTCGAACAAAACCGTGGTGACGGAGACGCGCGCGCCGAGCGCGCTCCGCGTGACGTCGTGCAGCAAAACGCCGTGCCGCAATCATTCCCGCAGCAGCGCAACGTTGATGTTCAGCGCGGCGATGGCGGACAGCGCGGATTTGACCGGCGCTTTGGCGGCGATGGAGATCGTGAACGCGGTCGGCGCGGCGATGTCGTGACGAACACCAGCCGCCCCGATGGTACGCAGGTTCCCGACCGCCGCGAAGGTCGCTCTGACGGTCAGCGCTTTGGCGCCAATCAGGAATATGATGGCACGCGCGATCGCGGATACGACCGTCGCAGCGACTGGCAGCAAAATCGCCACCATCAAGTTGAGACGCGCAACCGCTGGAATCGCGACGGCAATGGCAATTGGCATAACGACAACCGGCATGACGACCGCCGTCATCAGGGGTTTGACAACCGCTATGACAATCATGGTGGCGGCCGGAACTACGGCCAAAATGACAATCGCTGGAACCGCGATTGGCGGCGTGACAGCCGCTATGACTGGCAGCGCTATCGTTCTTCGAACCGCAGTTTCTACCGGCTTTCACCCTATTCCGATCCGTATGGCTCACGTTTTGGCTATCAACGCTTTAGCATCGGCTCGCTGCTAAATTCGTTCTTTTATAGCAACCGTTACTGGATCCAGGATCCCTATGACTACCGCCTGCCCTATGCCAGCAGTGGCTATCGCTGGGTGCGCTATTATGACGATGTCCTGCTCGTCGATACCCGTACGGGCTATGTTGTCGATGTAATCAACAGCTTTTTCTGGTAACTGATCGCGCATTCAAAATGGCCCGGGGTGGAAACATCCCGGGCTTTTTTGTTCGCGCAGGTCGTTCGCCTGTTGCATCGCGCACAACCTCCCGCCAGATTGCACCGCAAAGGGAGTCATCATGTTGAAAATATGGATGGGCCTATTGGCCTCGACAATCGCTGCAAACCCCGCTTGGGCGCAAACAATCGTGATCCATGCGGGGCATGTCATGACCGATGCAGCGTCGCCAATACTTGGCGCATCAACGATCACTGTAACGAATGGCCGAATCGTTTCAGTGACGCCAGGCTATCAGCCAGCCGCCGCAAGCGGGCGCGTGATCAATCTCGAAGCGAAAACGGTTCTGCCAGGGCTGATCGATTCTCACGTCCATCTTTCGGGCGATCCGGGGGGTGACTATCGCAGCGAAGCCGTTGAACCGATTGAATGGGGCGTCGTGGTGGGTGCAAAGAATGCACGGCTGACGGCGCTGGCGGGCTTTACGACGGTGCGCGATCTCGGCTCGGCGCCGCTGGTTGGCTTTGCATTGCGCGATGGCACGGCAAAGGGGTTCATCGCGGGCCCGCGAATCCTTTCGTCGGGCACTGCGATTTCGATCATTGGGGGTCACGGCGACGTGTCGGGCTTTCGCCCCGAAGTGAATGCTGTGCTTGATGGCAACAATACGTGCACTGGCCCCGTCCAATGTGCGGCGCGCGTGCGTGAAGCGGCCAAGCGCGGTGCTGACCTCATCAAGATCACCGCAACGGGCGGTGTGCTCAGCCAGCAGGGTCGCGGGCTTGGCCAGCATTTCACCGACGAAGAGATGGCAGCGGTTGTCACGACTGCGCACGGGCTTGGCCTCAAAGTTGCAGCGCACGCCCACGGCGCACGCGGGATCGAAGCTGCCGCGCGCGCGGGTGTCGATTCGATCGAACATGGTACATTCGCTGATGGCCCCGCGCTCAAGGCGATGAAAGCGAGCGGTAGCTATCTGGTGCCGACGCTGATGGCATTCACGGGCATCCGCGAACGGCTTGGCAAAAATATCTTTACGCCAACGGTTGAGGTCAAGGTACGCGAAACGTTGAAATCGGTCGGAATTGCTTTGCGAGCCGCGCGCGAACAAGGCGTTCCGATAGCGTTTGGAACCGACTCAGGCGTGTTTGAACATGGCCGCAATGCAGGCGAATTCGCGCAGATGGTCGAACTTGGCGGACTGACACCAGCACAAGCCATTGCAACCGCGACAACGGGTGCTGCCAAGCTGCTTGGTCTTGAAAATGAAGTGGGGCGGATTGCGACGGGCTATTCAGCGGATATCATTGCGGTCAGCGCCGATCCCATCGGCGATATTCGCGCGCTTGAAAAGATCGATTTTGTAATGGTGCGGGGCACGGTGATCGAGTGAGCGGAACCGCGACGAAATCGCTCGGATCAAAAAAGCTTGCCGAACAGGGCAAGTCGGTTCGGCGGAGCCTTAAAAAGCATGACCGCGTCGAAATCGTTTCGGGCGGCGGGCTTGATCTTTACATCGTTCAGCATTTCATGACCGACGACGAATGCACGGCATTGATTGACCTGATCGAAAGCGATCCGCATCCGTCGACACTCTACGCAGGCACGAATGCGCCAGATTTCCGGACCAGTTATAGCTGCAATCTTGATCCGCACCATCCGATCGTGGCGCGGATCGAGGGGCGCATTTGCATGGTGATGGCGATCGACCGTCGACACGGTGAAACATTGCAGGGCCAACGTTATCAGCCCGGTCAGCAGTTCAAACCGCACTGCGATTATTTCTTCACCAGCCAGGATTATTGGGAGGCCGAACGTTTGAGCGGCGGTCAGCGGAGTTGGACCGCAATGATCTACCTCAACGAACCGCAAGGCGGCGGCGAAACCAACTTCCCGAGCGCAGGGCTAAGCGTATCGCCGCGTACCGCCATGCTTGTAATGTGGAATAATATGGACGTTGTCGGTGCGCCGAACGCATTGACGCTGCATGAGGGCGCGCCCGTGATCGCTGGCACCAAATATATCGTCACCAAATGGTTCCGCGAACGATTCTGGGGCTGATGCTTTCGTTAGTCGAAAATGGGTGGTGCTTGATCGAACAAACATGAATTTCAACCGTTGGGCATTAGGCGGATAAAAAGTCCGCCAATCGGAGAATATTGTATGAAGTCTGTTGTAGCCGCCTTGCTCGCCAACCTGTCGTTGATCACCATGGCACCCGCAATCGCTGCGCCCGGCAAAGCCGTTGCAGCGTCGTCAGAAGCGGTCGCGCTCAAGGCGTTGTTCGAACAAAGCGACGAAGCCAGCCTCAAACGCAATCCGCTCAGCGCGCTCTTTCGCGGCGACATGCGCTATGCTGACCAGCTCGGCGATAATATCACCGACGCTTATTTTGACGGCGAACGCAAGGCGGCTGAAAGCGATCTTTCGCGGCTCGCGAAAATTAACCGGGCGGCACTCAGCGTTGATGACCGGATCGCCTATGATGTGTTCAAGGCTGATAACGAGCGTAATCTGCGTGGGCTTGCGCCCGATTTGCTCGCGCTGACCAAAGTGCGGCCGATTGATCACTTCGGCGGGTTTCAAACATTTTATCCTGATTTCGCGTCGGGGCTGGGCGCGGCACCGTTTGCTACGCTCGCCGATTATGAAAATAATCTCAAGCGGCACCGTGATTATATCATCCTGCTCGACCGCGCGATTGGCCGCTCCAAGGAAGGGATGAAATCGGGCATTGTTCAGCCCAAATTGATCGTGAACAATGTCATCGAACAACTCGATATCCAGATTGCGCAAGGCGTCGACGAATCGCCATTCTATGCGCCGGTGCTCAAATTTCCTGACACGGTTGGTGCGGCTGATCAAAAACGGCTCAAGGCCGAATATGCCGCGATCATTCGCGACGGGATTATCCCCGCCAACACGCGCCTGCGCGATTTTTTGAAACGCGAATATCTGCCAGTCGCGCGCGACGGTGTCGGGCTCATCAGTATGAAGGGCGGGATCAAGCTTTACGACTATCTCATCCTTTCCAATACTACGCTGCCGCTGACTGCAGATTATGTGCATAATCTGGGGCTTTCCGAAGTTGCCCGGATCAAAAAGCAGATGGAGGCCATCCGCGTCCAGACGGGCTTCAAAGGTAGCCTTGCGCAGTTTTTTGACTATTTTCGCACCGATCCGAAATTCACTTTCAGCTCAAAAGCGGATATGCGCGATACGTTTTTAGCGATCGGCAAAAAAGTTGATTTGCGCGTGCGTGAACAATTTTCAACGATCCCCAAGACCCTGCTCGAAATCCGTCCCGTGCCCGAATATAGTGAAAAGACCGCAGCGGGCGGATCGTATGAAAGCGGGACGTCCGACGGCACGCGCCCTGGCACATTCTTTTACAATGGCTATGACCTTCCCGCGCGATCAAAACCCGAAAGCGAAACACTCTACTTGCATGAAGCCGTGCCGGGGCATCATTTCCAGATCAGCTTGGCGCAAGAGAATACCGCGCTCCCCGCGTTCATGCGCTATGGTGGCAACACCGCCTACGCCGAAGGCTGGGGGCTGTATGCCGAAAGCCTTTACAAAGAACTCGGCGTTGAGACCGATCCCTATTACCGTTTCGGCGGGTTGAATGACGAAATGTTGCGCGCGATGCGGCTGGTTGTCGATAGCGGCATCCACGCCAAGGGTTGGTCGCGTGACCGCGCGATCGCCTATATGCTCGCCAATTCGGGGATGAGCCGCACCGATGCCACCGCCGAAGTTGAGCGGTACATTGCGATCCCGGGTCAGGCGCTTGCGTATAAGATCGGCGAACTCACGATCTTGCGATTGAAGGCCAGCGCCAAGGCTGCGCTGGGTACAAAGTTTGATCCGCGCGCTTTTCATGCGCAGGTTCTGATGTCGGGCGCACTGCCGATGACGGTGCTTGAAAGCAAGATCAACAATTGGATCGCCACGCAGAAATAGCCGGGCTTTGGGAACGGGCGGGATTGATAACTTTCCGCCCCGTTTGTGTCGAGCCCATCGACTTCGCTCAGGATAAACTTCGGCCAAGTGGCCGAAGTCGAGACACCCGCGTGCGTTGCACACCCCTCGACTTCGCTCGGGATGAACGGAACGACTGAAACTTGCCACGCGCTGGATTTAAGCCAGCGCCTCGGCGATCAGTGTGCGGGTGTTGGCCACGCCGTAAAGCGCGATGAAGCTGCCCATACGCGGCCCCGCGCTGCTGCCGAGCAATGTTTCATAAAGCGCCTTGAACCAGTCGCGCAGATTTTCGAAGCCTCCACCTTTGCCGATGGCATAGATGATCGTCTGGATGTCTTCAGCGCTTGCGTTTTCGGGCAGTGCGGCCAATTCGGCGTCAAGCTTTTGGAGCGCATCAATTTCGGCACCTTCGGGCGCACGTCGGTTGAGTGACGGCGCGACGAAATCACGGTTGTAAACGATCGCGTGGCCAATCAATCGGTCAAGTTCTGGATAGGCTTCTGCGCTGGCATCGGCAACATAGTTGCGCAGATAACCCCAAACCTGTTCGGCACTCGCCCCAGCGCCGAGCACCCCGACAAGATTGAGCAGCAGGCCAAAGGTCACGGGCGGCGCGCCTGCGGGCACTTCGCCGTTGTGAATATGGTGCACCGGATTGCCAAGCTGCTTGTCGACCGGCTGATCATGCCAGCTACTGCGAAACTTGAAATATTCGTCAACCGCAGTCGGGATGATGCCCATATGGAGTTGCTTCGCGCTCTTGGGTTCGCGGTAGGCATAAAAGGCGACGCTTTCCTGCGGCGCGTAAGTCAGCCAATCCTCAAGCGTAAGGCCGTTGCCCTTGCTCTTTGAAATCTTCTCGCCCTTTTCGTCGAGAAACATTTCATAGATCAGCCCCTCGGGCTTGCGCCCGCCAAGCACTTGCGCGATCTTGCCGCTTTGTACGCCGCTATCGGTCAAATCCTTGCCGTACATTTCATAATCGACACCAAGCGCAACCCAGCGCATCGCCCAATCGACCTTCCACTGAAGCTTCGATTTGCCGCCAAGGATTGATTGCGTGATGATGTCGCCGCCGTCATCAAATCGGATCAGCCCCGCATTGGCATCGATCACTTCGATTGGCACCTGAAGCACTATCCCGCTCTTTTCGCTGATTGGCAGGATGGGCGAATAGCTAGCCGCGCGTTCCTTGCGCAGCGTTGGCAGCATGATGTCCATGATCCCCTGATAATGGCGCAAGACATTCTTGAGCGCGTCATCAAACGCGCCGCTTTCATAGCGCGTCGACGATGAGATGAACTCATAGTCAAACCCGAACCGATCAAGAAATTCACGCAGCGTCGCGTTATTATGCGCGGCAAAGCTTTCATATTTTTCAAATGGATCGGGGATGCGGCTAAGCGGCTTGCCAAGATGCGCGGCGAGCATCGCCTGATTGGGAACATTGTCGGGCACTTTGCGCAGGCCGTCCATATCATCGGAAAACTCGATCAGCCGCGTCGGCGTATCGCTGATCGCGGCAAACGCGTTGCGCACCATCGTTGTCCGCAACACTTCGTTGAACGTGCCAATGTGGGGAAGCCCCGACGGGCCGTAACCACATTCAAAGACCAACGCTGCGCCGCCGGGTTTGCCATTCGCATAACGCTTGGCTAGCTTGCGCGCTTCTTCGTAAGGCCAGGCTTTGGACGAAAGTGCGGCGGCGCGGAGTTCGTATGATAGGGTCATGCCCGCGCCTTAGCGGGTTTACGTCTTTTGTAACAAGCCCAACTATGGGGCAACCATGACAAGCAATCTGCTATTGCCGCTCGATTTACCGGGTGACGCCGCGCTGCGTACTGATACATTGATCATATCTGAGGTCGCAAGACTTGAGCGACTGTTGCGAAAAGCGCAGCAAACACGGTAGGGCTGCGCGTGATGACCCGCCTTACCTTTTCTGCACTCCACGCCAGCCATAGCGGTATCTGGATTGCCACGCCCGACGGAGATACGCGGCGCGTTGGCCGCGGTGAAGCCATCGCGCGCGCGGGCGAAACGCCGATGATCATGCTCAGCGCGCCATTGATTGGCGAACGGCTTGGCTATCCCGAATTATCAGGGCTTGATCTGCTTGAGCTGTTCGCATTTCTCCACCCCGCACGGTTCATGGTGCCGACACCAAAGGGCCTTGCCCACATACTTGATCTCACGGCTCCTGAAAACGATGACGACGCGGCACGCCTGTTGCTCACCGCAGCGCACGCGCTGCTCGAACGCGCGTCGGGCGGTTGGCCCGAACGCGAAGGCGCGTGGGACAGTCTGCAATCACTCATGCGCATCCGCTGGCCCTGGGCGCGCAGCCTGATCGATACCATCGATCCACCCAAAAACGCCGAACGCTGGCTTTATTCCAAACTTCCCGAATGGGAAGAAGCGCCACAGCGTCGCGCAGCGAGGCCCGTGACGCTGACGCCCGACGGCGTGCTGAAACGCCTTGACGCATTAACGGGCAGTACTGCCGAACCGCGGCTTGGCCAGCGTGATTACGCCGCAGCAAACATCAGCGCGTTCAATCCGCGTGCGCGCCGCGACGCGCCAAATCTTGTTCTTGCCGAAGCGGGCACGGGGATCGGGAAGACGCTGGGTTACCTTGCGCCAGCATCGCTTTGGGCCGAACAATCGGGAGGAACGGTGTGGATTTCGACCTTTACCAAGGCGCTGCAACGTCAGCTTGACGCCGAAAGCACGCGGCTGTTTCCCGATGCAAAGCTGCGCAAGACCAAGGTCGTGGTGCGCAAGGGCCGCGAAAATTATCTGTGCTTGCTCAATCTCGAAGATGCGTTGCAAGGCGGGTTTCAGGGGCGGGCGGCCGTGCTCGCGCATCTTGTCGCGCGCTGGGCGGCTTACACACGCGACGGCGATATGGTTGGCGGTGATCTGCCGGGCTGGCTGCCAACACTGTTTCGTCGCAACGGCGCGACCGCGCTGACCGACCGGCGCGGCGAGTGTATTTATGCAGGCTGCCCGCATTACCGCAAATGCTTCATCGAACATGCTGCGCGCGCCTCGAATGGTGCTGATCTCGTGATCGCGAACCACGCGCTGGTGATGGTCAACGCCGCACGCGGACGCGAAGCCGCAAACAAGCCGACGCGCATTATTTTCGATGAGGGGCATCATATCGCTGACGCTGCCGATTCGATGTTTTCAACCGTGCTTTCAGGGCAGGAAACGATTGAGCTGCGGCGCTGGATCATCGGCCCGGAAGCCAAATCACGCGGGCGCAGGCGCGGCCTTGCTGCACGACTTGCCGATGTCGCAAGCTATGATGCCGAAGGGGGCATTGCCATTTCGGCCTGTGCCAATGCAGCCGCAGCACTGCCATCGGACGGTTGGTTGCAACGTTTGCTCGAAGGCGCGCCATACGGACCGATTGAAGCGTTGCTCGCGGCTGTGCGTGCACAAGTCTACGCGCGCGCCGAGGTAGAAGATGCAGGCTACGGACTTGAAACCGAAGCAGCAGGGCTCGACGGCGAACTGATTACAGCGGTAGAGCCTGCGCTCAACGCGTTAGAGGCGATCCTGCGTCCGCTGATTGTGATCGGGCAGCGGCTCGAAGCCGTGCTGGCAGAAGCGCCCGACTGGCTTGATGGACAGGCGCGTTCACGGATCGAAGGCGCAATTGCAAGCCTAGGCTGGCGGCGCGACGCGATGGTCAGCTGGCTTTCGCTGCTATCCCGACTGGGCGGCCCATCCGATCCCGATTTCGTCGATTGGCTTGCGGTCGACCGGGTTGAAGGCCGCGAATATGATATTGGCGTTCACCGCCACTGGCTTGATCCAACGCGACCATTTGCGCAGACCGTGCTTGAGCCGGCACACGGCGCTATCATCACATCGGCAACGCTGCGCGGCGGCGAGGATTGGGCGGCGGCTGAGGCGCGGAGTGGTGCGGTGCATATCGCGGGCGCGCCCGTTCATTTTCTGGCACCCAGCCCGTTTGACTATGCACGCCAGAGTGCCGTCCTGATCGTCACCGATGTGAAGCGCGGCGATGTGCCCCAATTGTCGGGCGCTTTTGCCAAACTGATCGGCGCGGCGGGGGGAGGGACATTAGGGTTGTTTACCGCAATCCGGCGGTTGCGCAGTGTCCACGCGCGTATCGCCGACCGCCTAGCACGTGATGGATTGCCGCTCTATGCCCAGCATGTTGACCCGATTGATACGGGCACACTGATCGACATTTTTCGTGATGATCCGCGCGCAAGTCTGCTTGGCACCGATGCGCTGCGTGACGGCGTTGACGTACCGGGTGCGTCGCTGCGACAGGTGATCATGGAGGGTGTGCCGTGGCCAAAGCCAACGGTGCTCCACGCCGCGCGCAAGGCGGCTGGCGGTGGATCGGCGTATGACGACCGGATTATCAGGGCGCGGCTTGCGCAAGCATTTGGAAGGCTTATCCGACGCGCTGATGATCGCGGCGTGTTTGTGCTGCTATCAGCGGCGATGCCATCGCGCCTGCTCACCGCATTCCCGCCTGGAACACCGATCCACCGCGTCACGCTTGACGAGGCTGCCGAGAGGGTCCGCGATTTTACAGGCGCGCCAAAGCTGCTCCCGATGGCTGAGCAAACAATATGAACGCGCTTTCTTTGCGCGGTGAAATCGCGCATCACGGCGGCTATGAAAACCCTGACGCTTTTTCGCCATGCCAAATCGGGTTGGGATTCGCCCGTTTCGCGCGACTTTGATCGTCCGCTCAATGAGCGTGGTGAGCGGGGATGTCGATTGATGGGGAACCACGCGCGCAATCTCGGCCTGACTTTTGACCATGTCGTCTCCTCGCCTGCGGTCAGATGTACTGAAACACTCGATGGATTTTGGGAAGGCTATGGCCGGATAATCCATCCCAATTGGGATCGGCGTATCTATCTCGCCTCGGGTGCCAGTCTGCTCGACGTCGTCCAGGATTTGCCTGATGACGATGCGCATGTCTTGCTCTGCGGCCATAATCCAGGGATTGAGGATTTGGCGATGCTGCTCGTTCCTGATGCTAAAAACGATGCGTTGCGCGATGCACTCGAGCTGAAATTCCCGACAGCAAGCCTCGCTGAATTTCAATTGGATATTGAACAGTGGCGCAGTGTGCGTGAAAACATGGCGACGCTAGCGCGCTTCATCAGGCCGCGTGATCTCGATAGCACATTGGGGGCCGAAGCAGATTGACCAATTCACTCACATTGCGGCGTGCAGGGCCACAAGATGCGCGCAAATTATCCTTGTTAGGCGGCGCGGCGTTTCTCGAAAGCTTTGCAAGCGACCATCCCGGCGACGCGCTTGTCGATCATTGCGCAACCGAGCATTCGGTGGACAGTTATGACACGGTTCTATCGAACAACGCATACGCAATGTGGTTGCTTGAAGAGGCAGTTGGTGCGCCCGTCGGATACGCAATGCTCGCGCCCGCCGAACTCGCGGCAGGCATAGAAGGCGATATGGAGCTTAAACGAATCTATGTTTTGAGCCGCTGGCACGGTCAGAAATATGGTGCGCAATTGCTTGATGCGGTGATCCGCGAGGCATCGGCGCGCGGTGCAAAGCGGCTGATCCTAGCGGTTTATTCGGCCAATCACAGCGCGCGCGCATTTTACGCACGCAAGGGATTTTCTGAAATAGGGGTGACGACATTTGCAGTTGGCGAGGTGATCTTCGACGACCTCGTGGTTGCGCGTCCGCTTTGATTGCTACAATCGTGCGGCGATATCATCTTCGGCGATGGCTTTGGCAAGCCGCGCGCGAAGTGTTCGCAGCCGTTCGACAATTTCGGGCGTCACGGCACCATGCGGCGCGGTAGCGACCGTTGACGCTTCAAGCGGCGCCGGTCGTTTGCTTGTCGCGAGCAGCTTTTGCACACCCTTGATCGTATAGCCTTCCTGATTGATCAGGCGGTGAATATGCGTTGCCAGCGCGACGTCTTCTGGCCGGTAGTAACGCCGGTTTCCAGCGCGTTGGAGCGGGCGTAACTGAGGAAAGCGGGTTTCCCAATAACGCAGCATATGCTGAGGAACACCTAACTTGGTCGATAGCTCACCAATCGTGCGAAAGGCGCCTGCGCTTTTGCTTGAGCGATCGTCCATCTCTTATCCCGACTGTACGATGCGTTCGGACAGCTTAGGGCTTGCGCGGAAGGTGAGTACACGGCGCGGCGCGATCGGGGCTTCAACTCCGGTCATCGGATTACGGCCGATGCGCGCAGCCTTGTCACGCAGGATAAAGCTGCCAAAGCCTGATATCTTGATATTCGAACCATCGCTGAGTGCTTCGCACATATGCCGAAGGATTGATTCGACAAGTTGTCCGCATTCCGCGCGCGAGAGTCCAATTTCGTTGTGAATTGCTTCCGACAAATCCGCACGTTTCAACGTTTCGGCCACGACCATTACAACTCCCCCACACGCTTACTCGATTACCTTTATCGCGGTGGCGCAGAAAATCAAATCTTTGGATGCGCAATGCGGCGCGCAATCACATCCGAACGACGCATGCGCCCCAGGTGAAGCCGCCGCCCATCGCTTCGAGTACCACCAGATGCCCCGGCTTGATCCTTCCGTCGCGCACGGCAACGTCAAGTGCGAGCGGCACCGACGCTGCCGATGTGTTGGCATGTTGATCGACCGTCACGATGACTTTTTCAGGCGCAAGATTGAGTTTGCGCGCCGTTGCATCAAGGATGCGCGCGTTGGCTTGGTGCGGGACAACCCAGTCAATGTCGTCGACCGTGGCACCGGCGCGGATCATTACTTCGGTCAACACTGAGGCAAGATTGGTCACTGCATGGCGAAAGACCTCACGGCCCTTCATGCGGAGCTTGCCAACAGTACCCGTGGTCGATGGCCCGCCGTCGACATATAACAGCCCATTGTGGCGGCCATCGGCATGAAGGCTTGTCGCTAAAATGCCGCGTTCGCCTTCTTCGCCGCGCAGAACGATCGCGCCAGCGCCGTCTCCGAACAACACACATGTTGTGCGGTCTTCCCAGTCAAGAATACGGCTGAATGTTTCCGAACCGATTACCAGTGCAGTGCGGGCGGAGCCGGCACGGATCATGTTTTCGGCAATTGTGACCGCATAGAGAAACCCTGAACAGACCGCAGCAACATCGAATGCGATGCAATCATCAATGCCAAGCGCAGCCTGCACTTTGGTCGCGCTCGACGGAAAGGTCTGATCTGGCGTGGCGGTGGCGAGGATGATCAGGTCAACTTCATTTGCCCCAATGCCAGAAGCCGCGAGCGCATGTTCTGCTGCGGCAGTACCCAGTGTCGCGGTGGTTTCGTGCGGCGCTGCAATGTGACGAAAGCGTATTCCGGTGCGTTCAACAATCCAGGCGTCGGTCGTATCAACTTGCTCAGCCAATTCGGCATTCGAAACGCGCCGTTCTGGCAGCGCCGACCCGGTTCCCTTGATCACCGCGCGCAATGTCACGTCGCGATCGTTTTCAAATTGGCAAGATCATCGGCAATCCGCTGCGTCATTTTGTTCGCGACAAGCTTTGCCGCCACGCTGATGGCATTCGCGACACCGGCTGCACTCGCGCTGCCATGGCTTTTCACCACAACACCGTTAAGCCCGAGGAAGACGGCGCCGTTATGATTATTGGGATCAAGGTGATGGCGCAGCAATTCGGTTGCGGGACGTGAAATCAGGAAACCGAACTTCGAGCGGACTGAGCTGGTAAACGCACGCCGCAGCAAATCGGTGACGAACCGTGCCGTGCCCTCCATCGTCTTGAGCGAAATATTGCCCGAGAAACCGTCGCACACGACAACGTCAGTCTCACCGCGCGAAATCTTGTCGCCTTCGATGAATCCCTGAAAATTCATGTGGAGATGTTCAGAGCCACGTAGCACGGCGGCTGCGTCACGAATCTCATCGGTGCCTTTCAGATCTTCGGTGCCAATATTGAGCAGCGATACCCGCGGCTGGGGAAGGCCAAGCGCGATCCGCGCATACACCGCACCCATGACGGCAAATTCAACCAGGTTGCGCGTTTCACATTCGGTGTTCGCGCCCAGATCAAGCATGACATAGTCGGTCTTGCCAAGGCTTGGGAGCATTGCCGCGAGTGCGGGGCGGTCAATTCCGGGCATCGTCCGCAGCGCCAGCTTTGCCATTGCCATCAGCGCGCCGGTGTTGCCCGCTGAAATTGCAGCGCCGGCATGGCCGCGCTTCACTGCATCAATTGCAAGGCCCATCGATGTCGTTTTGGCGCGCCGAATGGCTTGCGCAGCCCTGTCGCTGCCCGAAATCACATCATCGGCGTGGATGATGTCAGATGCAGCACGCAGTTCGCCGTGATTTTCAAGCGCTGCAGAAATCGCCGCACTGTCGCCCACGAGATCGAAGGTAAGCCCCGGCGCGCGCTGCAATGCGAGCGCAGACCCGGCAAGCATGATTTCAATGCCGACATCTCCGCCCATCGCGTCAATTGCCAGGCGGGGCATGTCAGCCAAAGTCTTGGTGTCCTGAAATTAAACTACGCGCAGCGTTAGCTGGCAACGGCGATAACTTCACGGCCGTTGTAGAAGCCGCA
>JAYVVW010000033.1:0-1866 GCA_043786595.1 Sphingomonadales bacterium
GTAGGAAAGCCTCGTTATCGGGTGGCGTGGACGCCAAATTCATTCTCCGCGCTTAAAATTTGGCCTTCCTTAGCGGCGTCGATCGCTTTGGGGAAGCGCATTGCGTGCCGATAGCGTGAAGCGATCAATCGTCAACGCTCGCCTTGGACTGATACATTTGCTCGGCCCCGGGGAAACTGCGCGAACGCACGTCGCCTGCATATTCCTTCACCGCATCCGCCACGTTGCGCGACATATCGCCAAAGCGCTTCACAAATTTGGGCGTCCGGTCAAACAGGCCGAGCATATCTTCGGTCACCAGCACCTGCCCGTCACACTGCGCAGAAGCGCCGATTCCGATCGTCGGGCACGGCACGCTCTTGGTAATTTCAATCGCGATCGGCTCCAGCACGCCCTCAATCAATATTGCAAATGCACCCGCAGCAGCATGGGCCTTTGCATCATTGACGATTGTTCGCGCTTCTTCTGCGTTACGCCCGCGAACGCCGTATCCTCCAAGGATGTTTACGGCTTGCGGCGTAAGCCCGACATGCGCCATCACCGGGATGCCGCGCGACGTCAAAAATTCGACCGTCGGTGCCATCACCACCCCGCCTTCAAGCTTGACCGCTGCCGCCCCGGTTTCCTTGAGCAGCCGTGCCGCGCTTGTGAAAGCCTGTTCGGGCGATGCTTCATAACTGCCAAACGGCATATCGATGATGACCGCCGCATGGTAGCTGCCGCGCACCACCGCCGCGCCGTGCGCGCACATCATTTCCATCGTCACCCCCACAGTATGCGGGAGGCCGTAAATCACCTGGCCGAGCGAATCGCCGACAAGCAGCATGTCGCAGTGCGGATCGAGCAATTGCGCCATCCGCACCGTATAGGCGGTCAGCATGACAAGCGGTTCTTTGCCTTTGCTCTGGCGGATGCGCGGCACGGTCAAACGCTTCATCGGCGTTGGTGTCGGGTTTGCGCGGCTCGTCGACGTATCGAAGGTGAATGTAGTGGACATGGCGTCCTAATATCACAGCTTTTGCGGAGTGCACCCCTTCCGTTTACGTCAAGGCGTGATATGCTGCTTCCAAAGCAAAGATCGAGGAGAGTCGAAATGCATGATCTGATCATTCGCGGCGGCATGGTTGTCGATGGCGGCGGCGGCGCACCGTTCACCGCAGATGTCGCAATCGATGGCAGCTTGATTACCGCTATTGGAAAAATCGACGCGCGCGGTCGCGAAGAAATTGACGCAAGCGGCAAGATTGTGACGCCCGGTTTTGTCGATATTCACACCCACTATGACGGTCAGGCAACATGGGATGCCGAAATGGGCCCATCAAGCTGGCACGGGGTCACCACCGTCGTGATGGGCAATTGCGGTGTCGGTTTTGCACCCGCCAAGCCCGATCGCCATGCGTGGCTGATCGGGCTGATGGAAGGCGTCGAAGATATTCCCGGCACCGCACTTGCCGAAGGGATGACGTGGGATTGGGAAACCTTCCCCGAATATATGGATGCGCTCGAACGGCTACCGCGTACGATTGACGTCGCCACGCATGTGCCCCACGGCGCTGTGCGCGCCTATGTGATGGGTGAACGCGGTGCGAATAACGAAGCGCCGACCGAACTCGATATCGCGCAGATGTCGCGGATCGTCGAAGACGGATTGCGCGCGGGCGCACTCGGTTTTTCAACATCGCGTACGATCCTCCACAAATCGATCGACGGCGTCCTTGTCCCCGGCACGACCGCCACCAAGGAAGAACTGATCGGTATCGGCCGCGCGATGGGCCGCGTTGGCCACGGCGTGTTTGAAATGGCGAGCGACCTCAAACGCGAATGGAATGAATTTGAATGGATGGGCGAACTTAGCCGCGAAACCGG
>JAYVVW010000034.1:0-21540 GCA_043786595.1 Sphingomonadales bacterium
ACAATTGCGAGCGAAGCGACTGCGGCAATCCAGACAGTGTGGGAAATGGGTCGAGCACTGGATTGCCACGCTTCGCTCGCAATGACGAAGTGGAGGTTGATGTAGGTGCGCAGGTCCGGCGATCGGTTGATCGATACATTCATCTGTTTTGACTGTGTAAATCGCACTTGTAAATGTAGCTTTAGTGCTGCGGCAGCGTTTCGATAAGATCGATCATGCCATCCGCCCAGGCCTTCCAGTTGAGCCGTTCATCATAGGCTTGCCGCGATGTTTTTCGCATCGCAAGATAGCGCGGTTGATCGTGCCACAATGTTTTGATCGCATCGGCGAATTCGCGCGGCGTTGCGCTTGCGGGGAGGACGAGGCCGTTTTTTCCGTCCTCAATCACGCCGCTGACCCCGCCAACGTCGCTCGCGAGTGCGGGCACACCAAGCGCATTCGCTTCGGCAAACACCATCGGCGTGCAATCCTGCCGCGTTGGCAGAAACAGGATCGACGCATCGCGCAACAAACCCATCAAATGTTCGAATTCGGCAGGTTCGGATTTCTTCAGCAGACCGTGCATCGTGACGCCGGGGATGACTACATTCGAAGCAGGGGTAGCGCCGATCAGATCAAAGCGGCAATCAAATCCGTCTGCATTGAGGAGCGCGGCAGTTTCAAGGACAATATCGCCGCCTTTGCGTTCCCAATCGAGCCCTATGAACAATAGTCGGCAATGCGCGCCCGCTACAGGATCGACCGCTACATCGGCCACCGGGATTGCAGGGATGTTGCACCCCCAAGAGATCGTGTGAACTTTGTTGGCCTCTTTGCCGTAGTGATCGACGATCGACTGTGCCGCCCAAGGCGAAGAAACTGTTGCATAAGCACTATTCGTAATCGCTGCACGCTCAATTGCTTCGCCAGAATTGAGACAGCGCGCACCGAGTTTTTTGAATGCTGCGTAGAATGTTTCCATCAAATTGAACGTCGTATCCGAGACATGGATGACGGGAAACCACTTACCAAGCTCAGCCGAAAGCGCAGAATTGGCAATACTTATTACAGCGCGTGGATTGGCCGCCGCGATTTCGGATTTGATTGCGCGCGCGTGAAGCATCGCCAGCTTGCGCGACAGCAATATGTCGACCTTTCCGCCGCTTAAACGCAACGCAATCCGGCGCGCAGGGGCAAACCAGGCCGGGCGCGGCGCGCGGATCACCACAACATTCTCAATCACCTGCTCAAGCGCCAACGTCATGCTGCGCGTCGTGCCCGAAAACAGTCGCACGTCATACGGATCAGCCGAGCCGACGACGACGACAGGCCCGATATCCTTCATCTTACAGTCGGACATATAGGAGGTTTTCACCCCTGATAAAAAGTTCGAACGAATGCTGCGCCATTGCACGCTGAAATGCGAATGACGTGCCACGCCCCGGCATCATCCAGTCATGTGGCTCGATCATCACCACATAGCATTTTGCAATCCAGTCAAGATTGCTCTCGAACAGGTCGCTTTCAAATCCTTCGATGTCGATTTTTACAATAAACGGCGTGTCGCCCGGCGCGCGCGCGAGTACCTCGTCAACAGTCACGATTGCGATGCCGCGCTCTGCCCGCGACGTTTGAACTGCCCAGCTCTGCGCCGCGTTATCAAGCGCGACGAATCCGGGCGTTGCGCCAATCGCGGCTTCAATGACCGTGGTGTTCGCGCGGCCATCAAGATTGCGCTTCAACACTGCTACATTCGCCGGTTCGGGTTCGACCGCGACAATTGCCGCGTCGGGGTATTCCCGAAGAAACCACAGGCTTGCCGCACCGATATTCGCGCCGATGTCAGCAATGATCGGGGTGCCGCCCCGCGCGAGAATCTCCCGATAGCGCGCTTCGATCCGGTCGCTCACGAGGGTGGGATGCGACGTATCATATTCGCGGTTCAAAAAGACTTGGCGGATCGTTGCAATATCGCTCTCACCCGCCCGAATATTAACCGAGCCAACGCCGCGTACATTCACCTTCATTTCAGGATTGGCACGACGTTTTTTCAAATGACGTGACAAAACCATCGGGCCGAATGCCTGCATGTCGGCGACGTTGATGCCAATCTTGCGAATCAGCCCTGCAATCATAACGGTGTCACCACCACTTATCCGCCCTAGCCACAAACCCCGCGCGCGCCTCAATCGCCAGCCCTGCGTTGAGCACGCCCTGTTCGTCGAGTGCTTTGCCGATGATGTGGAGACCCAAGGGCAGTCCTTGCGCGTCTAGCCCGCCGGGCACCGACATTGCGGGCAATCCGGCAAGCGAGGACGGCACGGTGAAGACGTCGTTCAAATACATCGCGAGCGGATCATCGCTTTTTTCGCCCAGCCCGAACGCCGCCGAGGGTGCGGTGGGGGTCAGCAGGAGATCACACTGCGCCCATGCGCGGTCAAAATCCTGCGCGATCAGCGTGCGCACTTTCTGCGCCTGCGTGTAATAGGCATCGTAGAATCCCGCCGACAGCACATAGGTGCCGATCAGGATGCGGCGCTTGACCTCGGGGCCAAACCCTGCGGCGCGCGTTGCGGCATACATCTCCTGAAGCCCCGCCCCGTCGGGCAGATCGCGCAGACCGTAGCGCACACCGTCATACCGCGCGAGGTTTGATGAGGCTTCGGCGGGCGCGATGATGTAATAAGCCGGCAGCGCATATCTGGTATGCGGGAGCGAGACATTGACGATCTCCGCGCCTGCGTCCTTCATCCACGCAATGCCCTGTTCCCACAAAGCGTCGATTTCGGGCGGCATGTTATCAACGCGGTATTCCTTGGGAATGCCGACGCGTTTGCCGCGCAGATCGCCTGAAAGCGCGGCCTCCCAATTGGGGACGGGCAATTCGAGCGAGGTCGAATCCTTGGGATCAAACCCTGCCATCGCGCCGAGCATGATCGCACAGTCGCGCACGTCGCGCGCCATTGGCCCCGCCTGATCTAGCGAACTGGCAAACGCCACGACGCCCCAGCGCGAACAGCGACCGTAAGTCGGCTTGATCCCGCTGATCCCGGTAAACGCTGCGGGCTGACGGATCGAACCGCCGGTATCTGTGCCCGTTGCCGCCGGGCACAGCCGCGCCGCGATTGCCGATGATGAACCCCCCGAGGAGCCGCCGGGTGCAAGTGCGGCATTGCCACCGTCGCTGCGTTTCCACGGCGAAATCACATTGCCGAAATAGCTTGTTTCGTTCGACGATCCCATCGCGAACTGATCCATGTTGAGCTTGCCGAGCATCCCCGCGCCCGCAGCCCACAGATTTCCCGAAACGGTCGATTCGTACTGGGGGATGAACCCTTCAAGGATGTGGCTTGCGGCGGTCGTCTGCACGCCCTTGGTGCAAAACAGATCCTTCATCCCGATCGGCACGCCTGAAAGCGGCTTGAGATTGCCTTCGCTGCGATCACGGTCGGCGGTGTCGGCGGCGGCAAGTGCATGATCGGGAGTTTCGACGATAAACGCGTTGAGCGCCTTGGCACCCGCAACATTGGCATTGAACGCCATTGCCACTTCACGCGCCGAAAAATCGCCCGCGCGAAAACCGTCACGGATCGCGGCAACACCCAGGTCGGTCAGTTCGCTCACTATTCAATCACCTTGGGTACGCCGAAAAATCCGTGCTCAGCCGCCGGAGCATTGGCAAGCACTGCGTCACGCATGCCGCCATCGGTTATAATATCCTGCCGTAGCCGGAGCGTGTTCGGTATCACAGCGGTCATCGGTTCAACTGCTGACGTATCGACTTCACCAAGCTGTTCGATCCAGCCGATAATATTATTGAGTTCGGGCACCATCGCTTCGACTTCACTGTCGGTCGCCGCAATCCGCGCGAGCGACGCGATCTTGCGAACAGTAGCATGATCAACTGACATGGGGTTCCCTAAATCTGCCGCGAGTGAATTTTGTCGCTAGCAGGGCGACCGCACCGCATCAACCCGCAGACTATTCAAACGGAGCGCCAGCGGGTTTTCCACCGATAAAAACCTGGCGGCGTTGCACCGCGCGGACTTCGACGCGGCCCGCTTCGACGGCCGCGCGCTCAGCCGCCAGATTGGGGTTCGGTTTGGTGTCGGGAGATTGGCTTATCCAAAGGCCATCGACCAGCTCAAGCGGCGTGACGTTTGTCGCACAGGTATCGCAAGATGACGAAACGAGTTGCGCGCGCGTTGTTTCGGGTTGGTAGAAAAGCACGCAACGAATTGCGCCTGAGCAGCCGGCTTCGTTTGCAATGCGCGTTTTCAATGCTTCGGGCAGTGCGACGGGTTTGGGCAAAATCGTGAGATTTTTCGCCATTTCGCTGATTTGTTTGGTCCGCACACTATCATTGCTCGCGTCCCACCGGTCGACACGCTTCGACACTGCGAGCGCCGCTGTGCGAATTTCAGGCGTCGGCCCAGACTTGGCAAGCCGCGCGACCGCTGCTTTACCCGCCGCGCCGAAATCAAATTGCAGCGCGGTCCAGTCAAACTGATCCGCCGCTACAGCGCCGCTCTCAAGCCGTGCCAGTTGGCTCCGCGTCGAAATCGCGCCGAAGTTGATCAGCGGGGTTGAGAGCAAGGTCGCGAGCGCGCACAGCCCGAGTGCGAGCCGCAAGTTGGACACACGTATTAGCGGCCCCCACCCCTGCCGTGCGCGCACCAGCGCAAGCGCGTAGCTTGCCCCGTAGGCGCAGGCGACTGCGGTGAAGACAACTGCCCACAGGCGGTCAGGCGTCACGCCGTATTGGCTGATCCGCAGCCCGGTCGAAATCGCCGCAATGATCGCAAGCGGGAGCATCGCGGCGCCAAGCGCAATCGCCCCCCAGCGCAAAACGGGATTCTTCGATTCGTCGACGGGAGCATCGCCAATCACCGCGTTGGCCAGCGTCAGCGCGCCGATTACGCACACAATCAGGATCGGCGTTGTCGAACGCGTTGCTGACCAAAGCGGCGCAAGCCCGGTAAATGGCAGCGCGATCAGGAAGATCAGCAGCGCTGCGCCCATCACCGGGGCCAGCACCGAAAGCACCAGCATCACGACACGGTGGAGCATCGCGATGATCGTATCGCGGTCGCGCAGCAAACCAACTGCGCCGCCGAAAGCCGCGCCGATCAGCAATGCGACGAATGCCGACATGCCGAGCAGCCGTTCGATAAAATCAAGCCCGATCAGCTTGAACAGCGCGGCAAGCAGCCATGCGAGCAGGAAGGTAATCGCGGTGAACAGCAGCGCGGCGAAACCGATCAGCAGACTGAGCCACGCACGTTCATGCGCGGTTTCATAGGGGATCGACCAGATCGGCGCGTGGCCCGTGCGCTGCACCGATCGCCACGCCTGAAACAGCGGTGCCGCAATCGCGACGGCAAGCACGCTGCACGTCATCCGCCAGCCTTCGCTCGATTCCCAGCCTTGCGGGCCGCCATTCCAGTAGATCGCGCCGCCAACGATCAGCGCGGCTAGGATCGAAAATGCGAATGTCGGACGGAGGTCGCTCCGTTGAACGGTAAAGGCGAACGCGACGCCGCCGACCGCCAGAAACGCGGCGAATGCGACCTTCCACGCAGCCGGATCACCAATGCTCAAATGATTGATCGCAACCCCGATCAGTCCGCCAAGCAGCGCAAGCAGCCAGCGCCGCGCTGGCCAGTCTTTTTCTAGGCTAATCTCGTTCATGGCTTTGCTCCCCACTGCGGCGAGCATAAACGCACGTACCGCGCTGGCAAGCGAAACGCACAAAGGTCAGTTTTGTGAAGTGCGGCGGCTTTGCACAGCAATGCAAACAATGATATGCACAAAGAGTGAACGAATATCCCCCCGCACGCAAGATCATCCATATCGACATGGACGCATTCTTTGCGTCGGTTGAACAGCGTGATGCGCCCGAGCTGCGCGGTAAGCCGGTTGCGGTTGGGGGTGGTAGCGATCGCGGTGTCGTTGCTGCGGCGAGCTACGAAGCGCGTGTGTTTGGCGTTCGATCAGCAATGGCGTCGGCAAAGGCAAAACGGCTGTGCCCTGATCTGATCTTCGTTCCGCACAGGTTTGAAGTCTACCGTTTCGTGTCGCGGCAAATTCGCGCGATATTTGAAAGCTACACGCCGCTGGTGCAGCCGCTATCGCTCGACGAAGCCTATCTTGACGTGACCGATAATTTGAAGGGTATTGCATCAGCGACGCAGATTGCCACCGAAATCCGCGCGCAGATCGCCGCGACAACGGGTCTCACTGCATCGGCGGGTGTGTCATATAACAAATTCCTTGCCAAGATCGCGTCTGACCAGAACAAGCCCGACGGCATTTGTGTCATCACCCCGGCGATGGGTGCCGATTTTGCAGCGGCGCTGCCCGTGCGAAAGTTCCACGGGATCGGCCCCGCCACAGCTGCGAAGATGGAGCGGCTCGCGATTGCGACCGGCGCTGACCTGCGGGATAAAAGCCGCGCCTTCCTTGATGCCAATTTCGGCAAAAGTGGCGGATATTATTACTGGGCGTCACGCGGGATCGATCACCGCGCGGTCAATCCCGATCAGACGCGCAAATCGATTGGTTCCGAAACGACATTCGGTAGTGATCTGACGACTGCGGCGGAGTGCCTTGCCGAACTCGCTCCGTTGATCGAAAGCGTCGCGCGCCATGCGGCAAAGCACCAGACGACGGGCCGCACGATAACTCTCAAGCTGCGCTACGCCGATTTCAAAACGGTGACGCGCAGCCGGTCGGTCAGTCGCCCGCTCCAAAGCGCAGACGATATCGCCCCCATCATCGCGCAATTGCTCGCGCCGCTGATGCCGCTGCGGAGCGGTGTCCGGCTGCTCGGCGCGACGCTATCGACGCTTACGCCCGCCGATGAAACCGAAACAGGGCTTCCCCTGCTCGACCTGCTTGGCGTAGGGCGCTGAAGCTACATCACACACAGGCTGCAACATCCCATGGCGCGTAAATTTCTCTATATCTTCGCAGTGTTAATCACGATCGTCATCGTCCTCGCATTTGCCTACCGCCTGTTCGGCGAAACGCTTATCCGTGGCGCGATGGTGCCAACGGCAAAGTTCGAAGCGCCGCTGCCGCAAAAAACGGATGCTTATGCAAGCGCTGAAATGTGGATCGCGCGCCCCGACATTGCGAATAACCCGTCCGCCTGGCTTCCCGAACGCCCCGCCGACGACCGCGAGGATGAACCCGGCAACGCCGCAATTTTCTTTGTCCATCCGACATCATATCTCAACCGGGCGCACTGGAACGCACCGCTTGACGATTCCGAAGCCAATGACCGCGCCGCGTTATTCGTGCGCGGACAGGCGAGCGCATTCTCAATCGCGGGTGAGGTATGGGCGCCGCGCTATGCACAGGCAACCTTTGGCGCATTCCTGACCGACAAACCCGAAGGTCAGCAGGCAATTAGCGCAGCTTATGCCGATGTGCGCGCGGCGTTCGATAGCTTCATCGCCAACATCAAACCCAACCAGCCGATCATTCTGGCGGGGCATAGCCAGGGATCGCTCCACCTGACGCGGCTGATCAATGAACGGATCACGGGCACGCCAATCGCCAGGCGCGTGGTCGCTGCCTATGTCATTGGCTGGCCAGTCTCAGTCGAGGCCGATTTGCCCGCGCTCAAAATGCCCGCCTGCGCAACCGCAGACCAAATTGGGTGTATCCTTTCATGGCAGAGCTTTGCCGAACCCGCCGACCCTGCGCCAATCCGCACCGCGTTTGACAGCACCACCGGGTTCAACGGCGAACCGCGCAAAGCCACGCGGATGGTCTGCACCAATCCGTTGACCGGCAGCGCAGACGGCACCGCCCCCGCATCGGCAAATCTGGGGACGACGGTGCCATCGGCTGATCTGAAGTCGGTGACATTCGTCGTCGGCGCAGTCGCCGCGGCATGCGGTGCCAACGGATTTCTCAATATCGGCGAACCGCCTGAAATGGGGCCTTACACGCTGCCCGGCAACAACTTCCATGTTTACGACTACAGCCTGTTCTGGGCAAACATCCGCGCAGACGCCGTCCGCCGCCTTGCCAAATTCAACCTCCAACGCCGCAAATGATCCTAGCGGTGGCATCCGAATTTCGCGCGATGCTGGCAGAGGGGGGCCGCTTGCTCGGGCTTGATGTCGGTACGCGCACGATCGGCACCGCGCTCTGCGATGCAGGCTGGTCATTCGCCTCGCCCGCCGATCTGATCAAACGGACAAAATTTTCGGCCGATCTGGTGTTGCTGAGGGCGATGGTCACCAAACAGTCGGTGAAAGGGCTTGTCGTTGGCCTGCCGCTCAATCTTGATGGCAGCGATAGCCCGCGCACACAGTCGGTGCGGGCGTTTGCGCGCAACTTGCTGCCACTCGGCCTCCCCATCCTGATGTGGGATGAACGCTGGTCAACCCAGGCGGTCGAGCGCGCGATGATCGCCGCCGACGTCAGCCGCGCCAAACGCGCCGAACGGATCGATAACGCAGCGGCGGCCTATATCCTTCAAGGCGCGATCGACGCGCTGATGATGTAGACATCGCGCCCCTCTCCCCCTGTGGGAGAGGCCGGGTGAGGGGTAAAGCCGCGTCTGCGGCGCAAAAAACTCTCCTGCCGCATGCGATCGAAGCATTTTCTCAGCCGCAGACGCGGCTGGCCCCTCACCTAACCTCTCCCGCAGGGGGAGAGGAAAAGTGCCGCCGCTACGGCTCTTGCCCAATCTCCCTCCGCGCTCTAGGGAAGCACTTTAATGACATCGCCATCACTGTTCCCGCACCGGCACCTGCTCGGTATCGCTGGCCTTGCGCCGCATGAAATCTCCTATTTGCTTGATGAAGCCGAACAATGGGTGACGCTCAACCGTCAGGCGAAGAAATATGCCGGGCGGCTTGAAGGGCTGACGCAGATCAACGCGTTTTTTGAAAACAGCACACGCACGCTGCTTAGCTTTGAAATCGCGGGAAAACGGCTCGGCGCAGATGTGGTGAACATGCACGCCGCGCAATCGAGTGTCAAAAAGGGTGAAACGCTGATTGATACCGCGATCACGCTCAACGCGATGCGTGCCGATGTGATCGTGATCCGCCACCAAAGCTCTGGCGCGGTGGCGCTCATTGCTGACAAGGTCGAATGCCCCGTCCTCAACGCAGGCGATGGCCGCCACGAACATCCAACGCAGGCACTGCTTGATGCGCTGACGATCCGACGGCGCAAGGGGAGTATTCAGGGCCTCAGAATCGCGATTTGCGGCGACGTACTCCACAGCCGCGTCGCGCGGTCAAACATTCTCGCGCTGACGAGCCTTGCCGCGCAGGTGCATGTCGTTGCGCCTGCCACGCTGATGCCGCCCGCAATTGAGGCGATGGGCGTGACCCCGTTTACCGACATGGATGCCGGGATCGACGGCGCTGATGTGGTGATGATGCTGCGCGTCCAGAACGAGCGGATGGAAGGCGGCTTCATCCCGAGCGGCCGCGAATATCATGCGCTTTACGGGCTAACGTACGAACGGCTCAAACGCGCCAAGCCCGATGCGCTGGTAATGCACCCCGGCCCGATGAACCGCGGCGTTGAGATTGCGAGTAACGTCGCCGACGATGTCAACCGGTCGGTCATCGCCGAACAGGTCGAAATGGGGGTCGCCGTCCGGATGGCCTGCCTCGACGTGCTGACGCGGTCACGGCGGGAGAATGCAGCATGACGCGCGCAATGATTATCAACGGCGGATCGGTGATTGACCCTTGCGGCGATGTTGCCGTTCGCGACCTTTTTACCAGCGGCGACAGGATTGCAGAACGCGCCCCCGCCGACGCCGAAACGATCGACGCCAAGGGCTTTCACGTCGCGCCGGGAATTGTTGATCTGGGCGTGTTCGCGGTTGATAAGCCCGCTTTCATCGCGGGCGGAATTACCCGCGTCGCGCTGATGCCAGACGGTGCGCGCCCGCTCGATGATCCCGGGCCAGTGCAACGCGCGGCACTTGCGGCAAAGCCTGATCTGTGGGTGCATCCGCTGGGTGCGGCAACGCGCGGGCTTGGCGGCGCTGAGCTGGCCGAATATGCGCTGATGGCGCGCAGCGGCGCGAAGGCGATTGCCACGGGGCGTGAATGGATCGGCGATAGCGGCGTGATGCTGCGCGTGTTGACCTATGCCGCGTCGCTTGAACTGAGCGTCATTACGCACGGTGAGGACGGTGCCATCACGCGCGGCGCGGTGGCGACATCGGGCGAAACCGCCACGCGGCTTGGTCTGGCCAGCGCACCCGCAGACGCCGAAGCGATCGCAATGGCGCGCGACATTGCGCTTGCCGAGATTGCGGGCGCGCGGCTCCATTTTCGTCAGGTGACAACCGCTAAGGGTTTTGACCTGATCCGCACGGCACGCGCGCGCGGCTTGCCCGTCACCTGCGGGATCACGCCAGCGCATCTTTTCCTTTCGGACAACAGCATCAGCGATTTCCGCACCTTCGCCAGGCTATCGCCGCCACTGCGCTCCGAAAGTGACCGGCTGGCGGCGATCGGGGCGGTGCGTGATGGCACCATCGATGTGCTGTGTTCGGCGCATGATCCGTGTGGCCCCGAAAGCAAGCGATTGCCCTTTGCCGATGCTGCGCCGGGGATGGCAGGCGCAGAGACACTGCTCGCGCTATCGCTGGGATTGGTGCGTGACGGGATCATCACGCTGCCGCGCCTGTTCGCGATGCTCACGCGCAATCCCGCGCGAATTTTGGGTGTCGATGGGGGAACGATCGGCGCTGGCGCACCCGCTGATCTCGTCATATTTGATTTGGAACGATCGTGGATTATCAATGGCAGCACATTCGCGGCCGCCGCCGATAACACTCCGTTTGACCGGATGCCAACGCAGGGCCGCGTGCGCCACACGATCAAGGGCGGGCGGGTGCTGGGCTAGCTGCGTACCCTTTTGGAGCAGGATGACTTTACATTGAACCGCTTGTCCCGAGCCCATCGACTTCGCTCAGGATAAACTTCGGCCAAGTGGCCGAAGTCGAGGGACGTGTTGCGCGAACAGGTGTCTCGACTTCCGGTCTTGACCGGAAGTTTATCCTGAGCGCCTGCAAGGCAGTCGAAGGGCTCGACACGAACGGAGGTGGTTCGACTTAAAATCCTCGCGCTCCAGCGTCCAAAAACCCCACTATTTTTCCCACAGCGCATTTTTCTCTGTCCCACAGCCATCCCTATCGGTTAGCGTTGTGCAACTGATTCGGTGGAGGTGAAGATGATGGCGAGTAAGAATAAGGACCGCGAGGTGCAATCGCACGCGGTGGGCGCGCTGAGCAACCTGCGTGCGATTGCCATTCAAATCCTGATCGCACTCACCGCCCGCATCGCCTGTTTTTTGGGCAGCATGAGTGTATTTGTTGTATTTGTTGAGGGAAAATTCGCGCAGAGCTTTGGGGTGCGGACTGACCGGTTCGTATTCGCGCGGCGTCGCATTTCCGCGACAATCGAATATGCAATCGCGGTAAGCGCCCGTGTAAAAGCTGATATATCAAGACGGTTCGTCCAAGCGTCATCACCGTGCGATGGTTTCAACTCATCGCCGTTTACTGTGAGTTGGATTCCCCATCAACCTCCACTTCGTCATTGCGAGCGAAGCGTGGCAATCCAGTCCTCCAGCGTTACCGCCACTTTCTGGATTGCCGCAGTCGCTTCGCTCCCTCGCAATGACGGTGGGAGGAGGCACCCAGCTTGCAGAAGGGCTGCACTCCTACCTGACGGCTATGAAAAACAAGGACAACCCTTCGACAGGCTCAGGGAACGGGCCTTTGCCGCAATCACGCAGTTGCGAGCGCCGATACTTTACGGCGGCGCATTGCAGCACCGACGATACCAAAGCCAAAGATCATCATCGCCCAGTTGGTTGGCTCAGGCACGCCCGTGACGAGGAACACCTGGCTCTGGTTGTCGAGCGCAAACAGCGTGCGCAAATTGTTTGAATTATCAGCAAGATCAGCAACCGCGCTGCTCAGATAGCTGTTCGCGCGTGCCGACACCGAATTGAAGTCACCAAACGTCTGGAAATCACCGGTCGTCACCGAATAATTGCCTCTACCCGCCTCGTAAACGATTTCCCAGACGCTGATCGCGGTCGCGGTGGCGATTTGCTGCTGCTCGTTCAGGTCATTTGTCGCGAGGAACAACGCATTGGTTGCCTTGAGCAGCGACGCAAGCTGCTTCTGCTTGGTTAAGTCTTCAAGGAAGGATGAAATCGGCGCGAGCAGGAATTCGCCACCGTGGAGCGTTTTGGTGAAGTCGAGGCAGTAGGACAGCACCGAGAACGTCGCATTGGTTACGGTATCGCGACCGGTGAATGAATAACGTCCTGCTTCGCCACCAAATGAAAGATTGAGCGGGGCATATGAAATCCCGCCAAAACCAGCAGTTGGTACATAATGCGCATCATCAAGGAAGATCGTTGTCGCCGATGCGGGCGCAGCCGCCGCGCATACCGTGACAAGGCCGATAGCCGACAATAATTTCTTGAGAACACCCATATTGCACCCCTGCACACCGAATCGCTTCACTGGACAAGAGTTAATTCAAATTTAACAAATCCAAAAGCGCCTATTTTCGCCGGTTTGGCTCAAAATGGGACATCAATGCGGCGTTAACCGCGATTCACATCTCACCTTTGGCTTTTCGCAATGCGAACCATTTCTCAACATTGGAATTATGTTGATCGAGCGTATCGGCAAACACATGTCCGCCCGAACCATCCGCAACAAAATAAAGCGCGCGCGTTGATGCGGGGTCAAGCACGGCGGCGATCGATGCTTTGCCGGGGTTGGCGATGGGGCCGATCGGCAATCCGGCCATCGCATAAGTGTTGTAACCATTGACCGCGTTGAGTTCGGAACGCAGGATACGACGCCCGAGTGGCTTTCCCCTCGTCACAGGATAAATCACCGTCGGATCGGCTTGCAGTTTCATGCCGATACGAACGCGGTTTGAATAAACCCCCGCGACCTGACGGCGTTCGGCAGCGACACCCGTTTCCTTTTCAACGATCGCGGCGAGCGTGACCGCCTCTTGCGGCGTCTTGGCGACGGTCGTCGGCTTTCGCTCTGCCCATAATATAGCGAGCGTTTTGGTCATCGCCGCCTGCATCCGTTTCATCACTACACCGCGTGCTTCGCCGCGCTGATAGGCATAGCTATCGGGCAAGATCGATCCTTCGGCTGGCACCGCCACATTGCCCTGAAGCATCGGAACCGCCATCAGGCGCTCTTGCACCAGAATCGACGGCATCCCTTCGGGCACGGTAAAGAAACGCTGGAGCGTCTTGCCCGATTGGAGCAGCGCGAGCACGTCAGCATCGCTCATCCCCTTGATGATTTTATACTCACCCGGTTTGATCGGGTCGCCCGATCCGAACAGTTTGGCGTTACGCAGAAACTGGCTTGATGATCCGATCGCGCCTTGATCCTCAAGCATGTTCGCCGCCGCCTTCAGGCTTGATCCCGGCGCGACGAGCACGGTGACATCCTGTTTCGCCGCTCCCGCGCAAGCCGCCAGCAAGAGCGCCAGGATCAGCGCGAGCGCGCGCCTCACCGGATCAAATCGCCCGCATGACAAGGCTGGCATTGGTGCCGCCAAAACCGAAGCTGTTGTTCAGCACCGCCTTGACCTGGCGCTTTTTCGCGACATGCGGCACAAGGTCGACGCCTTCGCACCCTTCGCTCGGGTTATCGAGGTTGAGCGTCGGCGGAACGATCTGGTCGCGCATCGCGAGCAGACAGAAGATTGCCTCAACCGCGCCTGCCCCGCCCAGCAAATGGCCAATCGCCGATTTGGTCGAGCTCATCGATACCGTACCGATCGCATCGCCGAACAGCCGCCGGACAGCACCAAGTTCAATCGTATCAGCCATCGTCGATGTGCCGTGCGCGTTGATATAATCAATGTCAGCAGGCGCGAGCCCCGAACGCTTCAGCGCCATTTCCATCGCGCGGTATGCGCCCGATCCTTCAGGATGTGGCGCAGTGACATGATATGCGTCACCCGAAAGGCCGTAGCCGATCACTTCGCCGTAAATTTTTGCGCCGCGCGCAACGGCGCGTTCATATTCCTCAAGACAGACGACACCCGCACCTTCGCCCATGACGAAACCGTCGCGATCCTTGTCATAGGGGCGCGACGCTTGCTCGGGCCGGTCATTATAAGACGAACACAGCGCGCGCGCCTGCGCAAAGCCAGCCACACCCAGTGGACAGATCGTCGCTTCGGCGCCGCCCGCCAGCATGATGTCAGCATCGTCCATCGCAATCATCCGCGCAGCATCACCAATCGAATGCGCACCTGTCGAACAGGCGGTCACAACGGCATGGTTTGGCCCCATCAGGCCGTATTTGATGCTGACCTGCCCAGAGATGAGGTTGATCAAGCGACCATGTACAAAATGCGGCGAAACGCGTTTTGGCCCTTTTTCAGCGAGCACCAGCGATTCGCTTTCGATACCCGGCAATCCGCCGATGCCCGATCCGATCGAGCAGCCCGCGCGGAAGCGTTCGGCCTCGGTCATTTCGGTCAGCCCCGCGTCCTCAAGCGCCTGGCCTGCCGCGTCAATGCCGTAGATGATGAAGGGATCAACCTGGCGCTGAACCTTGTAATCGACGCGCTTATTGGGATCAAAACCGTATTGATGATCGGCCGGTTTCACTTCGCACGCAATCGTACAGAGCTGGTCGGACGGATCAAACCGCGTGATCCGCGCCGCGCCCGATTTCGATGCGAGCAAATTTGCCCAGGTCGTTTCAACGTCTCCGCCCAGCGGCGTGACAAGGCCCAATCCGGTTATGACAACACGACGCATGGCGAACACCTTAGCTAGCGGATACGAAAACGGCCCCCCGTAGTGCTGGGGAGCCGCTTTTGCTGACAACGGCCTCCCCAATCAATCGGGGTTGCACGTATTGAGATCAGGCTTTCTGCGTATCAATGAAGCTGATCGCATCATTGACCGTCGAAATCTTTTCTGCGGCATCGTCAGGAATTTCGACGCCAAATTCTTCTTCGAACGCCATGACAAGTTCGACGATATCAAGGCTGTCTGCGCCAAGATCATCAATGAAGCTCGCATCGTCTGTCACCTTATCGGCTTCGACGCCGAGATGTTCGACAACGATTTTCTTAACGCGATCTGCTGTCTCGCTCATAGGTGATCCTTCTCGTTCATGTGAAAGCAATGTTGAAATTTGCCCTAAAGCGCAGTGGGAAGCGTTGCAAGCCCTGTGTTAAGCATTTTCACGCTCCGACGCCCGTATCAAAGCATCGCCATCCCGCCGTTGACGTGGATTGTCTGCCCCGTAACATATGCGGCTTCGCGGCTGGCAAGGTAAGCAACCGCCGCGCCAACGTCTGCGCCCTCGCCAAGCCTGCCTGCCGGGATACGCGTTGTCAGCGCCGCTTTCTGCGCGTCGGGCAGCGCGTCGGTCATCGGCGAGACGATAAAGCCCGGCGCGACGCAATTGACCGTGATGTTCCGGCTCGCCAATTCCTGCGCCAATGCTTTTGACATTGCGGTAAGGCCACCCTTTGATGCGGCGTAGTTCGCTTGCCCTGGATTGCCCGTCGCGCCGACAATGCTGGTGATTGAAATCACGCGGCCAAATCGCGCCTTCATCATCGGTTTTGCAGCGGCCCGGATGAGGCGGAATGCGGCCGAAAGGTTGATCGCAATCACCTGATCCCACTCTTCATCCTTCATCCGCATCGCCAGATTATCACGCGTCACCCCGGCATTGTTGACCAGGATATCAAGCTGACCCAGTGCCGCAACCGCCGATGGCACCAGCGCGTCGACAGCGGCGGTGTCAGACAGATTGCACGGCAGGATCACTGCGTCGCCACCAATATCCGCCGCCACTGCCGCCAACGCATCCTCACGCGTACCCGAAAGCGCAACGCGCGCGCCCTGCGCTGCCAGCGCCTTGGCGACCGCAGCGCCAATCCCCCCCGAAGCGCCTGTTACCAGTGCGGTCATTCCTGTCAGATCGAACATTTCGTTTCCCTATTTTTGGTTCACGCGGAGACGCGGAGGCGCGGAGGAGGTATAGTTATTTACGATCCGGCGGAGGCCTTCTTTAAGCGTTGCGCCGCCAAAGTTTATGAGCAACCCGACGGGTTGCTTCGTCAAACGGAGATATGTCAGCAACTGTTTGGCATGTGCCGCGTGCAACTGCTCAACCGACTTGATTTCTATCAATAGGCACCCTTCAATCAGCAAATCGATTCTGAATGCGGCTTCAAACCTCAATTCCTCAAATTCGATATCAACAGGCTTTTGCCGCAAAACCGAATATCCAAGTTTAGCCAGCTTACCCTCCAAAACAGTTTCGTAAACAGTTTCAAGCAAGCCTGGCCCCAGATCACGGTGGATGCGCAACGCAACATCAATCACTGCTCCAGAAATCTCATCAATATCCTTCAAGCGATCCCTCCGCGTCCCCGCGTCTCCGCGTGAACAATCCTTTTACAAATCTTTCAACAGCGCCTCAATGTCGTCCATCGATATCAACGAGCTTACGCTCACATCTTCGCCCGCGCTGCGTTTGACCATCGGGCCGAGCACTTTGCCGCCAAATTCGACGAAGTGGGTGCATCCCGCCGCTGCCATGGCGATTGCGGATTCGCGCCAGCGGACGCGGCCCGTCACCTGTTTGACGAGCAACGCCTTGATTGTTTCGGGATCGGCCACGGGGGCGGCGGTAACATTGGCAAAAAGCGGAACGAGCGGCGCGCTAAAAGTCACGTCGCCAAGCGCCTGTGCCATCGCGTCGGCGGCGGGCTGCATCAGCGAGCAGTGGAACGGCGCCGACACGGGAAGCTTGATCGCGCGTTTGATGCCATGATCTTTGACGAGCGCGATCGCCCGGTCAATCGCGTCGACGTGGCCCGATATCACCACTTGCGTCGGATCATTATCATTGGCGATCGCGCAGACTTCACCCTCTGCTGCTGCGTCGGCAAGGCTTTGCGCCTTTTCAATATCCGCGCCGAGCAGTGCCGCCATCGCGCCGATCCCAACGGGCACCGCCGCCTGCATCGCCTGCCCGCGCAGCCGCAGTAGCCGCGCCGTGGTTGGCAGATCGATCGCACCCGCCGCACACAGCGCGCTATATTCGCCGAGCGAATGGCCGGCAACGAAATCGGCTTTGTCTGACAGCCGAACACCGCCTTCGCGTTCGAGCACACGCAGCGTCGCGATCGCGTTGGCCATGATCGCTGGCTGGGCGTTCGTCGTCAGCATCAAGTCGCTTTCTGGCCCTTCGCACATCAGCTTGAAGAGATGCTGGCCAAGCGCATCATCCACTTCCTGAAACGCCTCGCGTGCAACCGGACTGGCGTCGGCCAGCGCCTTGCCCATGCCGACCGACTGACTGCCCTGGCCGGGGAAAATAAATGCGCGCATTGAAAATCCTGACTGTTGAAAACGTCTTAGCCCAAGATGTTATTATCTTTGTCGACGGTCCAGGTCTGGCCCTTTGACAGCAGGCCCTGAAGATCGCGCGACTTGCCCAGTGACAGCGTGGCATTCTGTTCGGTCACGACGCGGTCAAATGTCGGACGGGGATGATCGAACAACACGCCAAGCGCAATCGGGAAACCATCCTCGACGGTCATATCGACGAGCATCATCGCGATCCCGCGGTTGGTCACGTCGTGCGTGATCACCCCCGCCGCCGCCCAATCGCCGTCAACAACATCGACAACGTGGAGCTTGAGATCGGCGCGGTCGAGCGACAGCCCCTTCGTGCCGCCCGCAAACAGCATCGGTGCGCCGTTTTCGAGCCAGACCTGATTGACCGCCGCATTGGCCTTGTCAGTGAAATTGGCGAACACATCGTCATTATAGACAATGCAATTCTGGTAGATTTCGACAAAGCCCGTGCCGCGGTGCGCATGCGCCGCCTTTAGCACTTCGGGCAGTTTCTTGTGCGTATCAATCCCGCGCGCGACAAAGCGTGCCCCCGATCCCAGTGCAAAGGCACAGGGCGTCGCGGGCCGGTCAACCGAACCGAACGGCGTTGACGGGCTGCGCGTGCCGATCCGCGATGTCGGCGAATATTGCCCCTTGGTGAGGCCGTAAATCTCGTTGTTGAACAGCAGGAACTGACAATCAAGATTGCGGCGGATCAGGTGCATCGTGTGATTGCCCCCAATCGAAAGCGCATCGCCGTCACCGGTAATGATCCACACGTCAAGCTCTGGATTGGCGAGCTTGACCCCTGTTGCAACCGCAGGCGCGCGGCCGTGGATCGTGTGAAATCCGTATGTTTCCATATAATAGGGAAAGCGCGAAGAGCAGCCGATCCCGCTGATAAAAACGGTGTTTTCAGGTTTGACGCCCAGTTCAGGCATCGTCCGCTGCACCGCCTTGAGGATCGCATAATCGCCGCAACCAGGGCACCAGCGCACTTCCTGATCGGTTTCCCAATCCTTGGGGGTGCTTTTGGTAATGGGGGTCATGTCGTTCATGATTTTGGTCCGTTCGTTTTCAATGCGGCTTCGAGGGCAGCCATCGCCCGGTCATGGTTTTCTTTTTCAGTCTGTTTCTTCGATGCCATTCTGCCACCATCATTCGCGCGATCATAGACGGCTTGAACCGAATTGATGCGTCTGGCCTTCTCAAGACCTTCCAGAAAGTCGTGTGTTGTAACTACGATAATCCGGTGTCGCACGTCTGCCGAGAAATGCCGTCCTTCCACAACCTCATCATCTTCAGTCAACAAGATCGCGACTTCGTGTTCAGTCGCAAAAGGTGTGTATCTGACGACCTCAATCGCAGACCGTTCGCCCAAATCCGGCACCCTGGGTCCCCCGGCTTCCAACGAGACGGCATTCGAAGCATAAACCGAAGTCGGAACAATATTGACCTTGTCGGCGTGGAGTTGAACCCATTCGAGAATATTCTCCGCACCAATCGCGTCACTTTTTCGCGTCGCTTCGAAGAAGACTGCGTCAGGGACGACCACCGGGAAGCCGGGAACCAAAAGATAATCAAGCGAATCCGCCACGGCCAAGGTAATCAACGGCCCTGTATCCATCACCAGAATGCGCGGTACGGGTTCTTCAGCCATCGCGGTTGCGTTCAGCCCACTTCCTGATCAATTCAACCCCTGTCGGGTTATAGGGTCGTCCATATTGCGGCAACGGCAAGTTATGCTCGTGCAATTGAATGAGCATGTCGCCAAATGAAATTGGTTCCCCGAGCAAATTGCCTAACTCGCGCCGCGAAATCTCGCCCGCGCTGAAGCGCTGGAGTGGGGTGGTAACGGGCGTCATGTCGTTCATTTTCGAGCCTTCTTACGTCTTTGCTTCCGCATATTTCCTGATACATTTGGCGTTACATGTCGTTGAGAAAGTCGTTTCCTGCTGAACAAGCGACCGAAAACATCCGCGATCACCTCACCCGCAGCTTGCACCACCATCTCAACTAGGAATCCGGCCATCAGCTAACCTAACGCCCCCTCAATTGCTGCTTCGATTTCGGCAATCGTGAAGGGATGGCCCGAGACTTTATTGAGCGGTTTTGCATCGACCAGATATTGGTCGCGTAGCACTGTCTTGAATTGGCCGGTATTCATTTCGGGAACGATCACCGTGCCATAGCTATGCAGCAGATCGCCGAGATTTTTGGGGAGCGGCCAGATGTGGCGGACGTGGACATGGCTGACGTCAAGCCTGCGCCGCCGCGCGCGCAGCACCGCTTGGTGGATCGGGCCAAAGGTTGATCCCCAGCCGACCATCACAAGCTTACCGCCCGCTTCGCCCAGCGACACCGCCTGATCGGGGATCGTATCGGCGATGCCAAGCACCTTGTTCTGGCGGATGTCGGTCATCATCTGGTGGTTTTCCGAACCATAGTTGATGTGGCCGGTATCGACTTCCTTTTCGATGCCGCCGATGCGGTGTAGCAGGCCGGGCGTGCCGGGCTTCACCCATGGCCGCGCCAGCTTGTGATCGCGCCCATAAGGCTTGAACCCGCCATCGGGCACATGATCGAGATGCTGCACGGGGAACGGCACATAGCTGCTCATATCGGGCACGGGCCAGGGTTCGGCGGCGTTGGCGATATATCCATCGGTCAGCAACATCACGGGGGTCATATACTGCGTCGCGATCCGCACCGATTCGATCGCACATTCAAACGCATCGGCAGGCGAGCAAGCCGCGATCACCGGCATCGGCGTATCGCCGTTGCGTCCGTAAACCGCCTGATAAAGATCGCTCTGTTCGGTTTTGGTCGGCAGCCCCGTAGAAGGGCCACCGCGCTGCGAATTGACGATGATCAGTGGCAGTTCGGTCATTACCGCAAGCCCCATCGCTTCGCCTTTGAGCGCGATGCCCGGCCCCGATGAAGACGTTACGCCAAGCTTGCCCGCGTAGGACGCGCCAATGGCCGAGGCAATCGCGGCAATCTCATCTTCAGCCTGAAATGTCGTGATACCGTATTCTTTGAGCCGCGAGAGGTGGTGGAGGATCGCTGACGCCGGTGTGATCGGATAGCCGCCAAAGAACATGTCGATCCCGGCAAGCTGCGCGCCTGCGACCAGACCGAGCGAAATTGATTCCGCACCCGTGATCGTGCGGTACAGCCCGGGCGCAGCGGGTGCCGCGCCGATGCTGTGCTGCTTCATCGGCCCGCCGATTTCGGCTGTTTCGCCGTATGCGTGGCCCGCGTTCAGCGCGGCGATATTGGCCTGAGCCAGCACCGGCTTTTTCGCGAATTTTTCATTCAGCCAATCGACAATCGGCTGGCGATCGCGATCAAACATCCAAAGCGCAAGGCCAAGCGTCCACATATTTTTGCAGCGCAGCGCATCCTTATTGCCCATCCCGAACGGTTTGACCGCTTCAAGTGTCAGCGCGCTGATGTCAAACGCCATCAATTGCCATTTCGCAAGGCTGTCATTTTCAAGCGGATTTGCGGCATAATTGGCTTTGGTCAGATTGCGCGCGCCAAATTCGCCGCTGTCGGCGATGATCAGGCCACCGGGTTTGAGCGACCCGACGTTGGTTTTGAGTGCTGCCGGGTTCATCGCGATCAGCACATCGGGCGTGTCGCCCGCGGTATCAATCGCGCTCGATCCGAAATTGATCTGAAACGCCGAAACGCCGAACAGCGTGCCCTGCGGCGCGCGGATTTCTGCGGGAAAATCAGGGAAAGTCGCAAAATCATTGCCCGCCAATGCCGCCGAAAGCGTGAATTGTCCGCCGGTCAACTGCATGCCATCGCCTGAATCGCCGGCAAAACGGACAACGACCGCTTCTGAAACTGGCTTGGCGTTTGAAAACTCTTCGTCTCGCGTACGTGCGACGGTGGCCATCTGGATCTTATCCTGCAATTTCAACTCACGAGCCGGTTACGACCCAACTCCCCTGTGTGCAAAATAGTTATTATGCGCCAAAGCGCAATCTTTCTTGCCGATAGACGCAGGCGATAATTCCAATTAGGCCGTGTTGACAAAAGGGATTCCCAAACGGCGTGTTTTATGATTCAAGACTGCTTTTTGGGGAGCAGTTATGGGTCGCGGGGATTTGTCGGACG
>JAYVVW010000035.1:0-2205 GCA_043786595.1 Sphingomonadales bacterium
AGAAAAGCACCGGGCAAGTTGCAGGAGTGGTAGGAGCCGGAACGACCCGGTACGAATTCGTTGTGGCTGCTTCCTTCCGGACCTGACCAAGTTGGCGAGTGCACCGCCCGCCCGACTCCCGCTGGCCATATGGCGGTGGGCGGTCAGGTTTGCAAGTGTGTCGCGGTAATCTTCCTCTCCTCTTGTAGGAGCCGACTACGCCTCACCGCCCCTGCATGTTGCGGCTTTGTGGTGGGATGCGGACGGTTATGCCGTCAAGGCTCGCATCAAGCGTAATCTGGCAGGACAAACGGCTCGTCCGCGTTGTTGCGGCAGCAAAATCGAGCATGTCCTCTTCGTCTTCGCTCGCCTTGGGCAAACGCGCAAAATGTTCAGATGCTACAATTACATGGCAAGTCGAGCAGGCCATCTGCCCTTCGCATGTCCCTTCGAGCGGCTGACCATTATCCTGGCCGACTTCAAGCAGGGTTACGCCTGACAGCGCTTCATAGGTCGCGCGCTTCTCGCCGTCCGCACTTTCAAACGTCACTTTGATCATGGCCTAGTGCTCCTGACGGTGCGCGGCTGCGAGAATCAATTGAATCGCCTCGCGCAGGTCGGTTGCTTTCGTGTAACGGCCAAAGCCCAGCCGCACGCTGGTTTTGGCATCAACGTCGCTCAAACCGATCGCGCGGAGCACATGGCTTGGCCGCCCCGATCCACTTGCGCAGGCAGAGCCGGCCGAAAACGAGAGGTTGCGTAATTCCGACATTAGCCGTGCGACATCAAGCCCTTTACGGCGGATGTTGAGGTTACCTTTGTAACGCTGCTTGACCGAACCATTGATGATCCAGCCTTCGGGCAGCATCGATGTTGCGAGTTTCCATAGCGTTTCGATATGGCGTTCATCTTCGGCGTTCGATTGCGCCGCAACCGTCGCTGCGGTGCCAAAGCCCACGCACAGGGCAGGCGACAGCGTGCCCGAACGCAAGCCGCCCTCTTGCCCGCCACCGTGGAGCAGCGGTGTGATTGCTACACCGTCCCTCACCCACAATGCACCAATGCCTTTGGGGCCGTGGATTTTATGCGCGCTCAGTGCGATGAGGTCTGGCCCTTCAGGAATGGCGACGCGACCAAAACCCTGCACGGCATCACAAAGCAGCAGTGCGCCAACCTGATGGGCACGCGCAGCGAGCGCCGCAACGGGTTGAATGACGCCGATCTCGTTATTAACGAGCATCGTGCATACCATCCCTGTGCCGTTGGGAAGATCGACGTTGGCGTTCAACAAGCCGTCGACGCCGACGGGCAGCGTGAAAACGTCACGACCACGCGCTTCAAGCCAGGCCGCAGTATCAAGCACCGCCGCATGTTCGGTCGCTGCGGCGGCAATCCCGCCCCCACCTGCACATTGCAACGCCCAGTTGATTGCCTCGGTTGCGCCGCTCGTGAAATAAAGCTTTCCGCCGCCGGGCAAAAGCGCCGCGACCTGATCGCGCGCATAAGACACGGCTGCGGCGGCTTCGCGGCCAAGCTTGTGCGACGAATGTGGGTTGGCGAATTTTTCTTCAGACCACGGCCGCATCGATGCGCGCACTTCGGGCGCAAGTGGAGTCGTTGCCTGATAATCGAGGTAAATTGTCACGTGTAGCGCATCACTTGGCGATACGTTTCCACGCGTCGATGAAGCGGTAGACATCGGCGCGGCTGGTATCCGGGCCAAAGCTGACCCGAACGACTTCGCTCGCCGTTTTTTCGTCCCAACCCATTGCACCCAGAACGGGGCTTGAACGCAGCGTCCCCGATGAACAGGCGCTACCCGCTGATACCGAGATGCCTGCCATATCAAACTGGATAAGCTGTGCCGCCGCCGCGACACCAGGCATGCGGTAGCTTGCGATCGTGGCAATGCGCGGTGTCGTGCGCGCCACAGCCTCACCGCCTGCAGCTTCGATTGCGCCATCAAGATGCGCACGCAGATCGGCGGCACGGTCGAGCCATCCCCGATTCGCCTCAAGTGCTGCGGCAAAGCCAAGCGCGCCCGGTAGATTTTCTGTCCCACCGCGATAGCCGCGTTCCTGTCCTCCCGAAGGCTTGAGAGCGCCAAGATCCTTGACCAGCAAAGCACCAATTCCGGGGGGGCCACCAAGTTTATGAGCTGAAATTGCGATCATGTCTGCATCGGGCAGTGGCAGCTTGCCTGCCGACTGTGAACAATCGGCGAGC
>JAYVVW010000036.1:0-6414 GCA_043786595.1 Sphingomonadales bacterium
TCGTCGCTCATTAAACCCCGGATCAAGATAGCCTCCTCAAAAGCTACCTTGAATCAGATACTACGCCGTTTGGGAATCCCCTTTGTCAACACGTCCTAGGCTTCGTTTGCAGTCGAAGCAAAGACATTGGCACGGCCACGAATCCTGAGCTTTCGGTAACCGCACCTTGCCATTTTTCTTTGACTGTAATCACGACAGGCTCGGCTGTTTCTGAATCATGTGATTCAGACTGACGTTTGGAATCCAAATTTTCTCGTTGCTCGTGCATTCGATTGCCCATATTAAACGATGATAGTTAAGTAAAGTAAAGTAAAGTAAAGTAAAGTAAAGTAAAGGGGTCTATTTAATGGGTGACATTCTTGTCGCTATTTTTGCAAATTAGTTAGTTTTCTAGATATAGGATTGGTGACGCCTTTCGAAGGCAACGCCAACTCAAACTCCCTCGAGCAACCGTTCCTTCCTGATCTTTTCGCGCCAGACGAGCGGTGCGGTTTGGTGGACAGACTCGCCATGGCTGTCGACGGCCACTGTCACTGGCATATCCTGCACGGTAAACTCGTAGATCGCTTCCATCCCGAGATCGGCAAAGCCAACCACTTCAGATGCCTTGATCGCACGCGAGACGAGGTAGGCCGCGCCGCCGACAGCCATCAGGTATGCGCTCCGATGGGCTTTGATCGCGGCGATGGCTATGGGCCCGCGCTCGGCTTTTCCGACCATGCTGAGCAGGCCTTGTTGCAGCATCATCTCGGTGAACTTATCCATCCGCGTCGCTGTCGTTGGCCCCGCTGGCCCGACGATTTCATCGCGCACCGGATCGACCGGGCCGACATAATAGATCACCCTGCCCTTGAAACTGACGGGCAGCTCTTCACCCCTTTCCAGCATATCCTGTATGCGCTTGTGCGCCGCATCGCGCCCGGTGAGCATCTTGCCGTTCAAGAGCAGGCGGTCACCCGGTCTCCAGCTTGCGACGGTTTCAGACGTCAAGCTGTCAAGGTCAACGCGAATCGCAGCTTTATCGGGTGCCCAATTGACGTCGGGCCATTCATCGAGTTTTGGCGGATCAAGATAGGCCGGGCCGCTGCCATCAAGCTGGAAATGGGCGTGGCGGGTTGCCGCACAGTTCGGGATCATCGCAACGGGTTTCGACGCCGCGTGTGTCGGGTAATCGATAATCTTGACGTCGAGGATGGTCGATAGCCCGCCCAGCCCCTGCGCGCCAATGCCAAGCGCATTGACCTTGTCAAAAATCTCGACACGCAGCTTTTCGATGTCGGTCACCGCCCCGCGCTGTTTCAACTGGGCCATATCGATATCGCCCATCAGCGATTGTTTCGCCATCGTCATCGCTTTTTCAGCTGTGCCGCCAATGCCGATGCCAAGCATCCCCGGCGGGCACCAGCCCGCGCCCATTTGTGGTAACATTTCGAGCACCCAATCGACGATTGAATCGGACGGATTGAGCATTTTGAATTTGGACTTATTCTCGCTCCCTCCGCCCTTGGCGGCAACCTGGACATCGACATGGTCACCGGGCACCATTTCGACGTTGAGCACGCAGGGCGTGTTATCCCTGGTATTCTGACGACCAAAAGCCGGGTCAGCGACGATCGATGCGCGCAACTTATTTTCAGGAAGCATATAGGCGCGGCGCACGCCCTCATCGACGACATCCTGCAACGAGCGCTCCGAATCGAGCTGGCACTTTTGCCCCCATTTGATGAAGATCGTGACAATCCCGGTATCCTGACAGATCGGTCGATGCCCCTCGGCGCACATCCGGCTATTCGTCAGAATTTGCGCAATTGCATCCTTTGCGGCTGGCCCCTGCTCGGCTTTATAGGCTTCGCCAAGCGCGCGGATGTAATCCATCGGGTGATAGTAGCTGATATATTGCAGCGCGTCGGCGACGCTTTCGATCAGGTCCGCCGCGCGGATGAGTGTTGTCATTGCTCGATACCCCAGATTAAATTGATCGCGCGTTTTCAAGTCAGGATTTGAGCCGCCAACCCGAACGTAAAAGGGTATAACACAGGGCTGCAAAGGCAATGTTGATGCCGAGCAGCACTATGCTGCCGATCAGCACGGGCGAATCTGCCGATCCAATGAAGCCGTATCGAAAACCTGATATTGCGTAGAAGAATGGATTGGCGTGGCTGATTGCGGCGAAAGTAGGCGACAACCGGTCTACCGAATAAAATGTGCCCGATAAAAGTGACAGAGGTGCCACCACGAAATTACCAACGGCCGCCGCATGATCGAATTTTTCTGCCCAGATCGAGGTCAGAATGCCGAGCAGTGCCAACATCGACGAACCGAGCAGCCCGAACCAGATGACCGCCCACAAATGCTGAGGAACCACATGGACGTCGGGCCACAGCATCATCGCCAGCCAAACCGCGCCACCAACAAAAATTGCGCGCGTTACAGCGCCGCCCACAAGTGCCGCGAGCAATTCCCCCGACGATAGCGGTGGCATCAGATAATCGACAATCGTGCCCTGAATCTTGCCAACAAGCAGCGAAAAGCTTGAATTGGCAAACGCGTTCTGCATCATGCCCATGATGATCAGGCCCGGCGCGATGAAATCTGCGAAGGGCACGCCAAGCGATGTTGGTCGCGATTTGCCGAGCGAAACCGAAAATATCACCAGAAACAATAAGGTTGTAATCGCAGGCGCCCAGATCGTTTGAAGCTGCACCTTGAAAAATCGGCGCACCTCCTTAATATAGAGCGTACGCAAACCACCCCAATTGACGCGCTTGATAACGGGAACGCCGGGTTCATTGATTGTGGGCTGGCCCGCAGCCATTTTGTCTGTTACCGACCGCTGTTGAGCCGGGTTTGCTGGCACGCTGTTCATCATTCTGGCCTATCGGCTACGGCGTTGAACCGCAAGTATGGTTTATTTGAATAAGGCGATTGAATGTCCTGGACTGACGAACGAATCGATAAACTGAAATCGATGTGGGAAAAAGGCATGACGGCGAGCCAGATCGCCGAAGAACTGGGTGGCGTGAGCCGCAATGCCGTGATCGGCAAAGCACACCGGCTTGACCTCCAGTCGCGCCCATCGCCGGTAAAGCCGGTTGACGGCGATACGGCGAAGCCCGAAGCAAAGCGTGCCGCCCCCGCGAAGCCTGTCAAGGCACAGCCCGTTGCCGAAGCGCCGCCGCCTGTCGTCAAACCGCAGCCGGTGCGCGCGATCCCGCCAACGCCGGTCGCGCCTGTGATCACGCCCGTTCCGGTACCAACATCGCCGCACGCGCCAACGGGGCAGCAATTGCGCTCAATCGGGCCCGGTGGCTTTCTGCGTCAGGGCCCTGGCGATCAGGCGCCGCCAGCAACTCCCGCGCCACCGCGCCGCCTTGTCCCCGCCAAGCCAAGTGCTGAAATCGCAGGCAAGACATCGCTGCTCGATCTTAATGAACGCATTTGCAAATGGCCACTCGGTCACCCGGGTGAGCCTAATTTCCATTTCTGTGGCGATACGGTCAACCCGGGCTTTCCATATTGCGTTGCGCATTGTGGCCATGCCTATCAGGCGCAGATGCCGCGGCGTGACCGCAAGCCGCCGCCGCCACTGCCGTTTGGCGGACCGCGAGTACGCTGATTGAGCATATCGTCGCTCCTGCTGATCAATTTCGCGATCATCATGGTCGCGGTTTTGATATTATGGCGTGTGGCGGTGAATATCCGCGATGTATCGTTCATCGATGCATTCTGGCCGTTCGGCATGGTGATGCTGGCGGTCAATAGCTACGTTTTGACGGGTGGCGATCCGCTTCGCAAACTGCTGCTTACCGGCCTGTGCGTGCTTTGGGGAATGCGGCTTGCGTCGCATCTTTTTGCACGGTGGCGCGATCACGGCGAAGACCCGCGCTACAAAAAAATCCTTGGCCATAGCATGGAGACGAAGCGGTGGAGCTTTGCCAAGGCATCGCTGATCATGGTTTTTGCGATGCAGGGGCCGCTGCTGTTCGTTGTTTGCTTGCCCGTACAGCTTGGCCAGATTGCAACGCAACCGATTGGTCTGCTCGCGTGGATTGGCGCTGCGATTGCGATCACCGGCATCAGCTTTGAAACGATCGGCGACGCGCAACTCAGCACGTTTCGTAGTGACCCGGCGTCAAAGGGCGCGGTGCTCAACACCGGCCTATGGCGCTACACGCGGCACCCCAATTATTTCGGCGACGCTTGCACGTGGTGGGGGCTTTATCTGATCGCTGCCGAGGCTGCGCCGGGATGGTGGTCAATTCCCGGCCCGATCCTCATCACATGGGTGCTGACGCGGCTCAGTGGCGTACCGATGCTCGAACGCAGCCTCAAAAAAAGCCGGCCAGGCTACGCCGACTATATCGCGCGCACCTCAGGCTTCTTTCCGTTGCCGCCGAAGCGCTAATCGGCTAGGGCCTCGCGCCATGCTCAACATTTCCGGTATCACTGTGCGCCTTGGCGGGCGTACCATCCTTGATCGCGCGACAGCGGCGCTTCCTACAGGCTCGCGCGTTGGCCTGATCGGTCGCAATGGCGCGGGCAAAACGACGCTGATGAAGGTTATCGCAAAGCTTGGCGATTCCGACGAAGGCAGCATCGAAATGCCCAAGACCGCGCGGATCGGTTACATCGCGCAGGAAGCCCCTGCGGGCCAAACGACGCCGTTCGAAGCCGTTCTCGCCGCCGATGTTGAGCGCGCCGCACTGCTTGATGAAGAAACACATACGCAAGATCATCACCGCATCGGCGAAATTCATGAGCGGCTGATTGCGATTGACGCCCACGCCGCCCCCGCGCGTGCGTCGCGCATCCTTGTCGGGCTCGGATTTGACGAAGCGATGCAGCACCGTCCGCTCGACAGCTATTCGGGCGGCTGGAAAATGCGCGTCGCGCTCGCCGCACTGCTGTTTTCCGAACCCGACATTCTGCTGCTTGATGAACCTTCGAACCATCTCGATCTTGAAGCGACGATGTGGCTTGAAAGCTTCCTCAAAGGCACGCGCGCGACTATGGTGCTGATCAGCCACGAACGCGATCTGCTCAACAACGTCGTCGATCATATCCTCCATCTCGAAGGTGGCAAAACCACGCTTTACGTTGGCGGATACGATGCGTTTGAGCGCCAGCGCGCCGAACGGCTCGCGCAATTGGCGTCAGCACGCGCAGCGCAGGATAATCAGCGCGCCAAGCTGCAGGATTATATCGCGCGCAACAGCGCACGTGCCAGCACGGCAAAGCAAGCGCAGTCACGCGCCAAGGCGCTCGCGCGGATGGAGCCGATCGCGTCGCTCGTCGAAGATCCGTCGCTGTCATTTGATTTTCCGACGCCCGACGCTTTGAAGCCGCCTTTGGTGACGCTCGACATGGCATCAGTTGGCTATGAAACCAACAAGCCCATCCTGACCAAGCTCAATTTCCGGCTTGACCCTGATGACCGTGTTGCGCTGCTCGGTCGCAACGGTAATGGCAAGACGACTCTCGCGCGGCTGCTCGCGGCGCAACTGCCCGCGATGGAGGGCGGCATCGCCTCGTCAGGCAAGATGCGCGTCGGCTATTTCACGCAGTATCAGGTTGAGGAATTGGACCGCGACGATACGCCGCTTGAGCATATGACACGCGTGATGAAGGGCGCTTCACCTGCTGCGGTGCGTGCGCAGCTTGGCCGCTTCGGTTTTTCGGGGCCAAAGGCGACGACCTTGGTTGGCAGGCTTTCCGGCGGTGAACGCGCGCGGCTTGCGCTTGCGCTGATCACGCGGGAAGCGCCGCATATGCTGATCCTCGATGAGCCAACCAACCATCTGGATGTCGATGCGCGTGAGGCACTGGTTCAAGCACTCAACGATTATGACGGTGCGGTCGTCATCGTCAGCCATGATCGCCACATGATCGAATTGACCGCCGACCGGCTCGTGCTGGTTGATAACGGCACGGCGAAGGAATTCAACGGCAGCCTTGACGACTATACCGACCTGATCCTGCGCGGCAGCGGAAAGAGCGAAACCGCACCAAAACGCGACAAAAAGGAAGAACGCAAAGCCGCCGCCGCCGCGCGCGAGAAGGAAGCCATCGCGCGAAAAGCTGCGACCGTCGCCGAGGCCGAAATGGCCAAACTGAACGAGCGCCGCAGCACCATCGAACGCGCGATGTTCGACCCGTCCTCGGCAGTCGGTTCCGACGCCAAACTTTCGATGGGCGAACTGATGAAACTGCGCGCCGACGTGAGCGAAAAGATTGAGGCGGCGGAAGCGAAATGGCTGGAGGCCAGCGAAACGGCGGGGTGAGGGTAGAGTAGAGAGGTGGCTCGGCGTGTCTGCACAGCCGCGCGCGATTTTTAAGTGGATTGCGCATCGCTGTTACGCTGCTGCGAGAAGCGGCTGGGGGTTGTATAGCTGATCGGGGGTTTGCCTGCCAAGG
>JAYVVW010000037.1:0-4996 GCA_043786595.1 Sphingomonadales bacterium
CGAGGCCGAACTGATCCGCTCGCGTTTCTCGCGTAGCCGCAGCGATGTGTTCGGTGGCTATGTCATGGGGCAGATTTTGCTGTTCGATCGGCGCGAAACGGGCGACCTCGACCTCTTCCTGCGTTATGACTTTGTCAGCCTCGGGCAGGACGCGATTGCCCGACGCGCGCGACAAAATGCGTTGCGGACGGGGTTCAACTACAATCTGCCGTTGACCGGCAAGCTCGCCAGTCTGCACGTCGAATATGCACGCAACAGCGTGGGCGGCCCTGCGACGATCGTCACGCAGGCCAAGCCTGCCGACGAGTTCCGCATTGGCCTGCGCGTCAATCTTCAACGCTACACCCGCCACTGATGGCGAGAGTGCCGCCAAACGGGCGCGTGCTGATACCGCGCAGCGTCTGGGCGCATGGCTGGTTTTCGGAATTTTGGGGGATTTTGGGGACACGATACTAATTAGCACGATGCCTTTCAGTGTCACGCTTGGCTATGATCCAGCACTTTGACTGTTTCAGAGCGTTGGCGCAGGCGTGACGACGCGGTTCCTCTATGATGGGACTGAAACGATCGGCGAGTTTAACGCGAGCAACGGTGGTGCTGCGCTGCTCGTGCGGAGCGAAGCCGAACCCCGGGCAATCGCTGCGGCAACGCGCTGGGCCTCAACGGCTACGGCGCTGCGCTACGGACGCAAGCTTGCGCCTGCGTCCAACGGCTGCCGCCTCGATGCTGGCGAGAGTGAGGGGGCGATCAAAGCTTAATTTGACTGATGGGAGGAGAACTCGATTTAATGTTAAATGCAAAAAACTTTGTCGGCTCACTGACACGCCCTAGTTTTTGACTTGATTTGAATGATCAGATCGTTAGGATCGAGTCAAAATAAGTCGCGGGTCGAAATAATTGAAAATATTTGTCGCATTTTTTGGCGTATTACTGTGCATTTCTAATGCGCACGGCCAGAAAATACCCGATTCGGTACGGCGTGAGGCGCAGCGACTAGAAGAACGCGAGTCCGAACGCCTTCAGCAACGCGAGCGAGTATTTCATGACTCCCAAATACGCGCGCCAGAAATTGATTTAGGCGACGAAGAAGATGCGCCATTGGCCAATTCCAATGTTTGCATAGCCGTCAAGAAGGCATTGATATCGGGTTTAACCCGCTATAAACTAGCTGATTTTTCAGTTGCATTGAATGATTTGATCAGTCCGTGCACGGAACAGTCTCAGATTGATGCTTTGTTGCGCACAATTACAAACCGCTATGTTCGCGACGGCTACATCACATCGCGCGCAATCTACGTGCCCGAAAAATTAGAAATAGGCGCGGTACGGATTACTGTGGTGGAAGGTCAGCTCAACACTATTGAGGGCGAAGGCAGCGCGGTTAAGCTGACTTATGACAGCGAATTGGATTCAGCGTTCCCACGCTTGAGCAGGCATCAGCTCAATCTGAGAGATCTCGAACAAGGTGTTGACCAGCTTGCCCGACTGAGCGGCAGTGAACCGCGGATTGACATCGTGCCCGGCACAGCCGCCGGAACAAGCAACATCATCGTCAAACGACAAGCGAACGCGCCGTGGATCCGCCCGAGCATCACGCTGAGCAATGACGGCTCGGCAAATACCGGACGACAGGTCGGTACGGCGTCACTCGATATCGATAGCCCCTTTGGTGCGGCTGATTTCTGGTCATTTTATTATATCCGCGATGTCGAGCGCGGCGCCGAACAAGGGGCCGAGGGTTATGGCGCGTTTTTCTCGCTTCCTTACGGCTATACCACGCTCATCGTCTCAGGTGGCCGCTATAAATTTTTCACTGTGCTCGAAAGCAATGAGCTTCGGTTTGGAAATACGGGTGACAGTGTCAACGGTTCGCTTGGGATTGATCATCTACTGTTTCGCGATCGCAAAACCAAGATTTCAGTCTCGGGTGCACTGTCATTTTATGACACCGTCAACCGTATTCAGGACATTCGCCTATCAACGAACAGCTACCGGATTGTCTCGGGTCAGGTCGGATTTCGCGCGCAGCGCCGCATTGGTGCCGGGCTTGTCCTCGCCGACCTGACGCTATCGCGCGGCTTTGCGATATTCGGCGCTGAAGCGGCCGACATAGGCCCAGGCTCTGATGGTCTCAAATTCCGCAAGCTTGAGGCCAATCTGGGCTATCAGGCGCGGATGGCAATCTTGGGCGTGGCAACCGACTATAGCGTCGCGCTCCGCGGTCAATGGGCGTTCGATCCCGTGCTGCCCGCTGAGCGATTGAGCCTTGGCGGTAGTTCGACTGTGCGCGGATTTCGCGACGATGGCATTAGCGGCACGCGCGGCGCTACAGTCCGACAGCAATTGGGCATTGGTTTGTTCAGGTTGTTCTCCGATGCCCCAAACAATACGGCAACGCAGTTGTCGGCCATCGTCGGCTATGACGCTGGGGCCATCGTCCCCAAACGGGGTGATCCGTTCGAGCGGGGTTTTTTGCATTCATCATCACTTGGTCTGCGCCTGCTGAACCGCAGAATGCTCGCCGAAATTTCAGTCGCAGCGCCGCTGTCAGCGCCTGCAACCGTCCAACGCGCGCGGGTCGAACTCGCCGCGTCGGTGCGACTCACAATTTAGCAAAAGCAATTTAACACGGGGGAGCATTTGTGATGAAGGCAATGAAAACCGGAACAGCGATCGAGCTCATATTTGCGCTGGGCATCGCAACGCAAGGTTGGTCGTCCGCTTATGCGCAAACCGCAACAACGGCACCAATCGTCGTCTCTGTGCCGGGAACCGGGCTTGATATCACCACAAGCGGTACGCCAATCGTCAACATCGCAACACCCGATGCGAATGGCACCTCTTATAATGTGTTTTCCAAACTCAATGTCGGCCCCGAAGGCACGATTTTCAACAATAGTCAGGTCATCGGCCAATCGGTAATTGCGGGTCAGGTGCTTGCCAACAACAATCTCCGCGTCAATGCTGCGCCAAGACCTGCCGCGCTGATCATCAACGAAGTGCGTAATGGCACCCGGTCTGATCTACTCGGCACGATCGAAATATTCGGGACCAAGGCCGGGCTGGTCATTGCCAATCCGGCTGGCATCACCTGTGATGGCTGTGGCTTTATCAATATCTCGCGTGCGTCGCTGTCGACAGGGGTGCCTACATTTGATGCAAACCGGGCATTCACAGGGTTTCAGGTAAACGGCGGCGCGGTTCAAATTCAGGGGCGCGGACTATCGGGATCGAACGTCGACTTTTTTGATATTGTAACTGGCAGCGCGCAGATCAACGCCAGCTTGTACGCGCGTGATCTGCTCGTCGCGGGCGGCAATGGTAGTTTCAATTATGCGAACCGGACCGCGACAGCAGGCGCTGCCGGAGGCGGGCTGCTGGCAATCGATTCGAGTATCCTTGGCGGCATGTATGCCAACCGCATCCGCTTGATCGGAACCGGCGCAGGCGTGGGTATCAATCTGGCCGGTGTCGTGAGCGCACTTGACGGGCCGGTGTCTATCGCCGCCGACGGCGCAATCAACGTCCGCACCATCGATGCGGGCGGTGACGCCGTTCTTGTCTCGCGCAGCGGCTCGGTTCGCGTCGAAGAGCTGGTGTCTAGCGGCGGCGCAACGATCATTAACGCGGCGACCGACATCATCATCGCTGACAACCAAGCCGCCGTCACAGCGGCTACGACCTCATACAGCTATTGTTTTTACGGCTATTGCGGATCCTATTCATATAGCACCTTGCCCCTCGTCGGCGCTTCAATTGATGCGTTGGGAAGTGTCGTGCTGTCCGCAGGGCGCGATATTCTCAACGTCAATCGCGGCTCGATCAGTGGTGACGCGGTCAGCCTGATCGCGAACCAAGACATTCTGATCGGTGGAGGCGCGGGTATTTATGCCAACAACCTTTCATTAAATGCCCTGCGCGATGTCAGCCTGAAAGCAAATACAACGTTTCGTAACAGCAGCCAATACACCGACCTTGGCAGGGGGCTGTACCAGAATACTTATCTGACCAGCACCGAAGTGATCGGCGCTCAGCTTGACGCGTTCGGCGCGCTGTTCGTGACGGCGGGTCGTGATGTCAGCCTCGAAGCCGCCGCGCTGACGGCGGACGGCGTCGTGGGGGTTAGCGCTGCACGCGATATCTCGATTGGCGGAATCGCATCAACGGGCACCACGACGCTCAGCTGGAAATCGAGCAAGAATACGTTTGGAAATTCGGTTGAAACCGTCTCAAACTATGATGGCTCGAATATCTCCGCCGGATCGGGCCTGTTCATTAATGCGAATGAGGAACTCGACGTCACGGGGTCGGCGCTGCGCTCCGAAAGTGGTGTCAACATCCGCGCGGCGCAGGGCACTGCTTACATTGCGGGATCCGATATCGCGGCAACGGGTAACGTCGCGCTGACGGGGCGTGATATCATTGTAACAGGCAGCGTCAACTCATCAAATTTCGATGAAACCATTCGCACGGTGAAACGCGGTTTCCTTTCCAAACGAACGACGACATCAGTCACATCAAACCAGATTGAAACGGTCTTCGCCAGCAGCATTTCGGGCAACCGGATATTGCTTGACAGCATAGGACAGACATCAATTCTCGATAGCGACATTGCTGGCGATCAGGCCGTCGATATCACGGCGGGCGGCAATATCACGATCAGCAGCGTGCCAACGACAAGCGACTATCTGACGAGTACCAAGGTCAAAAAGAGCGGCTTTAGCCTGAGCAGTGCAGGTCTCTTTCTTGGCGTTTCAAAGACCAGCAACGTCGTCGACACGACACAGGTTTCTAATATCGGCAGCTTGATTGGCGCGGCATCTGGCGCTGTCCGGATCAGCGCAGGTGCGGGCATTTCGGGCATACCGAGTAGTGGCGACCTCGATATCGTCGGTAGCCGTATCGCCGCGCTCAACGCCGTCACGCTTGCGGGTGACACCGTCGATATCGTTAACAACGTCAACGTCACCAGCACGTCGACCACGTACAACGCTTC
>JAYVVW010000038.1:0-10081 GCA_043786595.1 Sphingomonadales bacterium
GTCGGGCAGTTCCAGCAGGCGCAGGAACAGACCGCTTGACCCGTTCCTCGGTTCATGGCCCTTGGTCACGTTCGGCGTTTCAGGATCAAACCCCAACACCGCCAATACCGCACGGCGCTGCTCGTCGAAGCGGGCTTCGGCAACACAGGTTTCGATGCTTTCGGTGATGGCCTCATTCCGGCTGCGCTGATCCTGCACCTTCACGTTCCACAGCGGCGAACCGCAAATGGCATGGGCGACCATCACCCGAAGCGCCAGCGACGGCTTGGTTGCCAGCGCCGACCGCACTGCCGCATGGCGGTGCAGGTCGATATAGCTGGTCATGGCGGACGTGATCTCAGGACGGGCGGGCGCTGGCTGCTTGGCCCCGTCGCTGCCGCCATCTTCGCGCTTGCGCGCTTCCTTGGCGGTAAGATAGCCCTCGTGGAATGTCACCTCGCCCTTGCCGTTGACGTCGATATAGACGCGCCCGCCTTTGCGCTTGGGGGTCTTTTCATATTCATAGGAATGGAAATAGACACCGGCAGGGACGATCTCGACCGCGCTCCACCCGTCTTCAAGATAGGCAGCTTTTCGCCGTTCGATCTCGGCGGACTGCGCCGCCCAGAACTGATCGGCATCGGCAAAATAGCCATCATCCTCGAAAAAGTCTTTCACGATAGGGCCGTCAAAGTCGGCAAGATCGAACAAGGCCATGCTGGTCGATATTGATGCGCCGCCAAACAGCCATGCTTTCAGCTGACTGCCACGGGGTGCATAGCCATCTCTGTCCTCGAACAGTGCCAGCCACGCCTTTTGCTGCGCCTTGGTCGCAAGGGTAAGGTGCTTGACCGTGGGAGCATCAATCTCTTCGGCGCGGAAGGCTTCGCGGATGCGCGGCAAGAGGTTGCCGAGCGCCAAGATACGCTTCACCTGCAATTCGGTGAGCGCAAAGGTTGCGGCAATATCCTCGACGCTACGGCCTTCCTTCACAAGCCGAGTGTAGCTTTCCCACTGCGTGACCTGATCAGGGCTTTGGCGCAGCATATTCTCGATCATTGAGACTTCGAGCGCCTCGGCATCATCGCCGTCTGCCAGAGTGATGCAGGGCAGGGTCACATCATCCCTCCCCTGTTTCGCTGCCTCAAGGCTCGCATAGTAACGCCGCTTGCCTGCGACGATCTCAAAATGGCCGTCCGCGCAGTTTGGCCGAACGAACAGCGGCGACAGGACGCCGCGCTTGATGATCGAAGGCAATATGTCGGCAATGTCGGGTGGCTTCTTGCCCTGCCGCATATTGGCTTTGGAGACCGATAGACGGTCTAGCGGGATATGATCGATATTCATGTCACGTACTCCTCTTCTTGCGGGTGGCCCCATCCTCGGGGCATTTTGAGGGGGCAGTGAGGATGGGGCCGGTTTCCCGTGCATCCCTGATGGACGAACGGGCTTTCGCGCCTTGAGGGGGATCAAGGCGGCGGAAGGTCATCTGAACAGTTCGATCTGATTGCGGGCGTTCATGTCGAACAGGCCGTGATCAATGGCGCGCTGGGGTTTACGGGGTTGCAAAGGGGCGTCAGCGCGGATTGCTAGTCGCTGCGCGGGCGTGATCGGGGCAACGCCTGACACCAAGGTCTGAACACCTATCGGCGTCACCTCGGACTCAAGCTGCGGTGCGGACGCATTCATGCCGCCCGCTCCAAGGCGCAGTCATGGCCGCGCTCAAACGCCAACAGATAGTCAGCGGCCTTGCTCGCTTGGCTCGCGGCTTTGAAAATGGCGCGGCTGTCAGCGCGCAGCACGGCCAGCCATGAAGCAAGGTAATCAGCATGTCGCACCGTCGGCGCGATCCCAAGCACAGCGCAAAGATAGGCTGCTGATAATTCCGCTACCAATTCTTCTTTGGCATAAAGCGCCGAACCGAACCGGCCCGATTGATCCCGCCCAAGCCGCGCCGCACTGCCAACGAGATGTGACACTTCATGAAGCGCCGTCCGGTAGAAATCGAGCGGATGCGCAAAGGCCGATTGCGGCGGCACTTGCACATAATCGCAGGCCACATCATAAAAGGCCCGCGCTCCGCCAATGCGGAAATCTGCACCGGTCGCGGTGATCAACGCTTCTGCGCGTTCGTGCAATTCGCTGGCCGGAAGTGGCACAGGATCAGCGGTCAGCCGTGCGGGGAGTCCGTCACACTGCGCGGCGTTGAACACAACAAAGCGTTTGAGGAAAGGAATCGAACGGGGTGCTTCACCCTCGGAATCCCCGTTGGCCGCGCCCTGCTCCTGATCCTTGTCAGGCGTAAAGCGGTCAGCATAGAAAACAGTCTCGCCCTTCTCGCCCTTCTCGCCCTTGCGGACGCATCCTCCTGCCGCCAACGCCTGACGAAAGGTCAGCCAATCCTGCGATGGGTAACAGCCATCAATGACAGCCCCCCATAATATCAGCACATTGACGCCCGAATAAGCACGGCCCGAAATCGCATTGCGGGGCAATCCCGGCACGGCTGCCGCTGCGGTCCAAGGCTGCGCCCACGGGAAAACGCCAGCTTCAAGCCGGGCGATGATCTTGGCCGTCACCTCATCATAGAGCGAACCACGCTGGGGCTGGCCTGTCTCCCGCGCCGCCGCTTTGGCGCGCGAAGCGCGGCCCTTGCGCTGCTTGTCATCTCTCCCAATCGTCTGAACAGCACCCATCGCCGGAGCCGAACACACAAACGCCGGCGCACTGCGCCGTCCGCAGCAACCTTCAGGCTGACGATCGCGAGAGCGACCAGCGATATGACAAAAACAAAGACTCGCACCCTGAAAGAGGCGACGGCAAAAAGGTGTGTGCAGAATGGGCTAGGGCGGGGCGTGTCGTCCTACCCCATTCCGCGCTCGCCCGACTGTCGCCGATTCAGAGTGCGCGCGGGGCCGCCATCAAATGACCGCACCCTGTCCGATTTCCAATCGGCAGTGTGCGTCGTCAGCCCCGCTCATTTTGACCGCGCTCCTGATCGCCACCGGCAACGGCCAAGACCTCAGGCTTGGTTCGCACCAGCGAAAAGAGCAGGTGGCACGAAGGGCAGCGCCCAAACATGTTGTTGTGCCCGGATCACCCCAAAGGCACGGAATTATAACCGGCATTGATAGGATCGCTAAAGTCGGGAAATTGCCGTAAATTCAGTCTATACAAGCGGCAAATAAACCGGCATATTATCCGGCATGGATATCTCGTCGATGGAACCGATGCTGCCCGAAGAGGCCGCCGCTGGGCTGGAAGACAGCGCAGTCACCTTGATCGCTGAGGCCAACCGGCTTGGCGGGCGTGTCCACCCCATATTGCAGCAGTCCATAGGCGATCTCGTCCGTTCGATGAATTGCTATTATTCCAACCTGATCGAAGGGCATGACACACACCCGCGTGATATTGACAGGGCGCTTGCCAATGATTTTTCGGCAGAGCCCAAGAAGCGCGAATTGCAGCTTGAGGCGGTGGCGCATATCCATGTTCAGCAGCTGATCGACGAAGGCAAAGACCCCGACGTCTGGCCAGCCACCGCAACCTATGCGCGCTGGCTGCACCGCGAATTTTGCGAGCGGCTGCCGCCCGAGATGCTCTGGATCGATAACCCCGACACCGGCGAGCGGCTGCCGATCATCCCCGGTGAACTGCGCCAGCAGGGAGTGATCGTCGGTCGCCTCATTCCCCCCGAGCCGGAAAATCTGCCCAGATTTCTGGCGCGCTTCGATCAGGCTTACGGCGCACCGCCCCTATCGAAATTGAGGCAGATTCAGGCGGTCGGCGCAGTGCATCACCGCTTCTTGTGGATACACCCGTTTCTTGATGGCAATGGCCGTGCCGCGAGGCTGATGTCACACGCGTTGCTCAAGCGGCTCGGGATCGGCACCAGCCTGTGGTCGGTAGCGCGCGGGCTCGCCCGCGATGAAGCGCGCTACAAGGCGTTGTTGATGGCCGCCGATAGCACACGTGAAGGAGACCGCGACGGGCGCGGCAATCTGACCCAAAGGGGCCTCGTGGCATTCAGCCAATTCTTCCTCGACCGCGCGATTGATCAGGTGCGCTTTATGGGCGATCTGCTCGAACCCGCAGAAATGCTCCGCCGCATGGAAATCCATGTCGAGGAGGAAATCCGCGCCAAGCGTCTGCCCAAAGGCAGCTTCGCGGTGCTACGCGAAGCGGCGCTGACCGGCGAGGTTGAACGCGGAAAGGTGCCGACGCTCACCAACTATGAAGAACGCGCCGCGCGCATGGTCACGTCAGCGCTGATCGAAAAGGGGCTGCTCACGTCCACCAGCCACCGCGCGCCCTTGCGGCTCGGCTTCCCCGCCGACGTCGCCGAGCGCTGGTTTCCGAGACTCTATCCGGCGGATTTGGTTCACGTAGGCGGATAGGGCAAATTGCCCAAGGTGCAGTGCCCAAACAAAAAAGGCGAGGCCGTAGCCTCGCCCTTATTTGGTGCAGTTCAAACTGCTTGTTAACAGCTGGCCTGCGATTTCTGAAGTGCTAAGAATGGACTGAGCTTCGACGGGAGTCAATTGCATTCTAGCGTTTTTTAGGTTCATATCCATCTTGACTATGAAATCGGAGATTTAGCCCCACTCAGCAGTTCAGAAATCGCAGGCCAGCTGCAACACATCGCTCTTCAAACGCGCTGTGTGGTGCACTTAGCAGTTCAGAAATCGCCCGCCAACCCATATTTGTAATATAAGAGCGATGTAGGGATAAGTTTATTGACCCACCCGCTTTGGCGAGGTAGGTGGCGTGTGTGTAGTCGGCTGGACTTGTTCACCGATGAAACTGGTTGCGGGAGCGAGGAGGGTGGGGTTTCGGCTCCGCCCTCCCCTTTGGGAAAGGATGATGGAACATGACGCGCAGACTCGGGTTGGATTTGGGCACATCCAGTGTGGGCTGGTGCTTGGTCGGAGATGATGGCCGCATCGTCGATATTGGCGTACGCATCTTTACGGATGGCCGCGATCCCAAATCCGGCGCTTCGCTCGCGGTTGACCGGCGGGAAGCGCGAGGCGCGCGGCGGCGGCGGGATCGCTATCTTGGGCGGCGTTCAGCGTTTCTGGAGGCGCTGGTGGTGCACGGCCTGATGCCCGCCAATGCGGATGAGGCCAAGCTGATCGCCGAGCGCGATCCTTACGCCCTCCGCGCCCGCGCGCTCGACGAGCGGCTTGAGCCTTACGAGATTGGCCGTGCGCTGTTCCACCTCAACCAACGGCGCGGGTTCAAATCGAATCGGAAGGCGGAGCGGAAGGTTGACGAAAAGGACGGCAAGATTGAGACTGGTGCCAAAGCACTAACCGAGGCCATGACCGCAGCGGGCGCACAGACGCTTGGGCAGTTCCTCGCCATGCGCCTTTCCGCAGGCGAAGCAGCCCGCGTTCGCATGGGCGGCGAGAACCAAAGTTATGATTTTTACCCTCAACGCCACCACGTTCTCGATGAGTTTCAGAAAATCTGGAGCGCGCAAAAGGCGCATCATCCGGGCGTTTTGACCGACGACGCATTTGATGCAGTCTATCGCATCATTGAATTTCAACGCCCGCTTAAGGATCAGGAGGTGGGCGTCTGCTCGTTCGTGCATAGCGAGCGCCGCCTCCCAAAAGCGCATCCATTGTTTCAGGAGCGGCGACTGTATGAAGAGGTTAATCACCTTGAAATCACCACGCCGGGCGAGGCCAATCGCAAACTGACGCTGGATGAGCGTGATAGGTTGATCCGGCTCTTGAAGGCCAAAAAGAAGCCGTCGTTTTCCACACTGGCCAAGGAAATCAAGCTCGATTCTGGTCAGAGTTTCAACAAGGCCAGCGAAACGCGCACACATTTGGAGGGTGATGAAATCTCTTACACAATGCGTGACGATGCACGCTTTGGGAATGCTTGGCCCAATATGAGCGTCGACCGGCAATGGGCGATCCTCGAACGGCTGATCGAGGAGGAAAATCCCGACACCCTCCACGCTTTCCTGACGGGCGAATGCGGGCTGGACGATGATCAAGCTGCCGCAACCGCCAAGGCATCGCTGCCCGAAGGACATGGGCGCCTTGGCCCGACTGCGACGGCGCGGATTCTTGAAGAGTTGAGGCGATACCTTGATGAAAATGGACAGGTTATCACTTATGACAAAGCAGTCGCCCGCTGCGGCTGGCATCATTCTGACAATCGCACTGGAGAAATCCTGCCTCAGCTTCCCTATTATGGCGAGCTGCTGACCCGGGAGATACCGCCGGGCAGCCAAGACCCGAACGATCCCCCGGAAAAACGCTGGGGCAAAATCACCAACCCCACCGTCCATATCGGGCTGCGACAGTTGGAGAAGATCGTCAACGCGGTCATCAAGGTGCATGGTCGCCCCGACACTATCGTCGTCGAACTTGCGCGTGATCTGAAGCTCAATGAGAAGGAAAAGGAAGAGCATAACCGGCGCATCCGCAAGGATACGGCGGATGCAGACCGGCGCGCAAAGCTTCTGGAGGCCGAAGGCTTCCCCAACACCGGCGCGAACCGGATGTTGCTGCGCATGTGGGACGATTTGTCACCTAACAGTGCATTCGATCATTTCTGTCCTTATTGCGCCAAGCCAATCGGGATGCGCGCGCTATTCACAGGCGAGGCGGATATTGATCACATTCTTCCCTATTCCCGCACCCTAGACGACAGCGCATCAAACAAGATTGTCGCCCATCGCTCCTGCAATCGCGAGAAAGGCAACCGCACACCGTTTGAGAAATGGGGGCATGATGACGAACGCTGGGGCAGGATCACCGATCAGGTCAGCCGCCTGCACAAATCGAAGCAGTGGCGCTTTGGCCCCGATGCAATGGCGCGGGTGGAAAAGGATGGTGGCTTCATCGCCCGCCAGTTGACCGACACGCAATATCTTTCGCGGTTGGCAGGCCGCTATCTGTCCAGCCTCTATGCCGACAAGAGCGAAGGCAGCGTCTATGTCATCCCCGGTCGGATGACGGCAATGCTCCGCCGCCTGTGGGGGCTGAATACGATTCTCTACGATCATAACATCGTCGATAACAAGCATAGCGATGCCCCAAAGAACCGGCTCGATCACCGCCACCACGTGATAGACGCCGCCGTGATCGCGGTGACGACGCGCGGTTTGCTCATGCAAATCGCGCGCGCGGCGGGGTTGGCAGAGGACAAGGATCTCGACCGGCTGTTTGAGGATTTGCCCAAGCCCTGGCCCGAGTTTCGCGAGGAACTGGAAGAACGGCTCAAATCCGTCACCATAAGCCACAAGCCCGATCATGGCCGCAAGGGCAAGGCTGCGCCGGGGCGGGATGTGACGGCGGGGCGGTTGCACAATGATACCGCTTACGGTCTGACGGGTGATGTCAATGACAAAGGGCTGCCCATCGTCGTCCACCGCGTTCCGCTTGCGAGCCTCAAGCCCGGTGACATGACGGATCCGGATCGCATTCCCGACCGCGATCTGCGTGATGCGCTTTACCGTGCCACCGAGGGAAGGAGCGGTAAGGAGTATGATGCGGCCTTGAAGCGCTTCACCGATGAGCATGGCGTCAGGCGTATCCGTGTGCGCGAACCACTCAACGTCATCCCGATCCGCGACAAAACGGGTAGGGCTTACAAGGCGTATAAGGGCGATTCCAATGCGCGCTTTGATGTGTGGCGCTTGCCCGACGGGAAGTGGGTTTCAGACATTGTCTCTATGTTTGACGCACACCAGTCCGGCACAGCAGACCGCCGCCCCCATCCCGCCGCAAAGAAAATGCTCAGTCTGCGCCAGAATGACATGATAGCGATTGAACGCGAGGGCGAGGCGCGCTTGATAGTGCGGGTGGTCAAGTTTTCATCGGACGGTTCAATAAATCTGGCACCTTCAACTGAGGCGGGAGCACTAAAGGCGCGCGATGCCGCTCCTAATGATATTGACCCATTCAAATATATCAGGACATCCGCCGGTCCATTGAGAAAAATGAAAGCCCGCCAAATCCGCATCGACCCGCTGGGCCGCATTTTCGATCCGGGGCCACGCTAACGAAACCAAGACAAAGGGGGAGAGGTCAATGGAACGCATTGTCGATATTGCCACCGATGGGCAGCACCTCTCCACCTACCGCGGCTTCCTGATCGTCACGCGCGACCGCGAGGAAGTGGGGCGGATCGCGCTCGATGATGTCCACGCCGTCATCGTTCACGCCCACGGCGTCACCTGGACGGGCAATATTGTGACCGCCCTTGCCGAACGCGGCGCGCCGATTGTCTTTTGCGGCAATAATCACAGCCCCGTCGCGGTGACGCTCCCACTCGAAGGCCATCATGCCCAAGGCGCGAAAATGCGCGCGCAATGGGAGGCGGGCCTGCCGCTTTCCAAGCAACTCTGGCGGCGCGTGGTCATGGCGAAGATCACCATGCAAGGGTCGCTCCTTGCTGCGCGCGGCTCCCCAAGCGCGGGCGCGTTTGGCCTGATCGCTCGCCGCGTCCGTTCGGGCGACCCTGAGAATAGCGAAGCGCAGGCCGCGCGGCGTTATTGGCCTGCCTTGATGGGCGAGGATTTTCGCCGCGACCGCGACAGCGCTGGGGCCAACGCGCTGCTCAACTATGGCTATGCGGTGATGCGCGCTACCGTCGCTCGTGCGGTGATCGCGGCGGGGCTGCACCCGACCATTGGCATCCACCACGCCAATCGCGGCAACGCCTTTGCGCTCGCCGATGATCTGATCGAGCCGTTCCGCCCGATTGTAGATGCGCTGGTCTGTGCGTTGGTGGCAGAAGGCGTTGAGGCACTTGATCCGCCCACCAAGCGCCGCTTCGCAAAGCTTATCGCGTTTGATCTTCACATTGCGGGCGAAACCTCGCCCGTCTCAGTCGCTGCGCAACGACTCGCCCAGTCGCTGGCGCGGAGCTTTGAAACGGGGGTGCCCAGTCTTGCACTATTCGATCCGCCGACGCCGATGGAATGGGCCATGCTTGCGCGCCCGCAGGATGACGAAGCCGACGCATGAAGGAAGCTCACTTTTTAAGCGGATACAGGCTGATGTGGATTTTCGTGATGTTCGATCTGCCCGTCGGCACCAAGAAGCAATCGCGCGAAGCCACCCAATTCCGCGAGTTTCTGCTCGATCAGGGCTTTGAAATGAGTCAATTTTCGGTCTATGCTCGCTTCTGCAATGGCAAGGACAGCTACGAGTCGCACCTCAAGCGAATCGAGCGCAACTTGCCCGAAAAGGGGGACATTCACGTCCTCACCTTCACGGACAAGCAATATGAAAACATCGTCCGATTCTCGAGTCAACGCCGCAAACGCCAGCGAAAAAACCCTGATCAACTCGCTTTGTTCTGATGCGATTGGCGATTTTTACCAAGGTAGATATGGCATTTTTTCGTTTCAAATCAACGAATTAACACCACATCTGCCTTAGCAGTTCAGAAATCGCAGGCCAACCGCAACGAACCTTATACTGTTGCGAATATGACTTACGCCTTAGCAGTTCAGAAATCGCAGGCCAACCGCAACATTTTTCGACTTGGAAAAGAAACGAAATTCGCCTTAGCAGTTCAGAAATCGCAGGCCAACCGCAACACAAGTTCGGGTAGGTCTGTAGCCGTAAGGGCCTTAGCAGTTCAGAAATCGCAGGCCAACCGCAACTCGGTAGCAACCGGCGCGGCAAGAGCTTTGGCCTTAGCAGTTCAGAAATCGCAGGCCAACCGCAACTCAATCCGAATTATGTCATTGATCGCGGTAGCCTTAGCAGTTCAGAAATCGCAGGCCAACCGCAACTCTTGCTGGCTCTATCTGGATATTGCGGCGGCCTTAGCAGTTCAGAAATCGCAGGCCAACCGCAACTCTCGTTGACGACGCCGAAGGCAAGCCGGTGCCTTAGCAGTTCAGAAATCGCAGGCCAACCGCAACCTGGATAACCGCCAAGGCCGTCAATTTGGTCGCCTTAGCAGTTCAGAAATCGCAGGCCAACCGCAACTATGACAAGTCGCAATTCATTGGCAAATATGCCTTAGCAGTTCAGAAATCGCAGGCCAACCGCAACTGCTGGCCGCGACGGGCAGCTTGCGCACCCGCCTTAGCAGTTCAGAAATCGCAGGCCAACCGCAA
>JAYVVW010000039.1:0-20875 GCA_043786595.1 Sphingomonadales bacterium
GGGCTTGGCCGCGAAGGCATCCGATTCGCGATGGAAGACATGACCGAAATCCGAAACCTCGTTATTCGCCGTCGCCGTTAACCATATGTGGCGATTCCGTCACAAGCATCTCACAAACGGCTGAAATTTGTCGCAAAATAGAGAAAGTGTGACCGATCTCACCTTGCCAGTCAGTCCAATTGGCCTAACTTCTCTCACACATAAGAATGGGTTGCATCGCGTATATTCAAAGGCGCACAGCGGTGCTGGGCGAAGGGGACTGCGGTGCGTATGCACGGAATGCAGAGGGTATTGAGTGATTGGCGTGCGGTGTGCGCGGTCTCACTGTGCATTGCGCTCGTGACCGTCGCGCTGATCGTTGGTCTCACATCTGCGGCGGTTCCTGCCACTGCGGCGCTCCCCAACGATTCGTCGCATCTCGGCGTTGCATCTTGTGCGGGCAGCACATGCCATGGCCGCGCCGATCCCGATGGCAAAATTGTTCGCCAGGACGAAATTTTGCGCTGGCAGGATCCGTCATCCCCCACCGGCGCGCATAGCCGGTCATATGCGACACTCTCTAACAGCCGCAGCCGCCAGATCGCCGAACGCATGGGGATTAGCGCTGCAACCTCGGCGCCAGTCTGCCTTGGCTGTCACAGCGATCCTGCGAAATCGCGCGGTGCGAAATTTCTAATTTCAGACGGTGTCGGATGCGAAGCCTGCCACGGCGGTGCGTCCAACTGGATCGACGTGCACAAGGCCGGAAATCACCGCGCGAGCCTCAGCGCGGGGCTGACCGCGCTTGAACGCCCTGTTGTTAAGGCAGCAATTTGTCTTGATTGCCATTTTGGTTCGGCAGACGGCAATCAGTTTGTTGATCACCGCATGATGGCTGCGGGTCACCCGCGCGTGTCATATGAACTCGACCTGTTTACCACGCTCCAGCAACATCATAATGACGACACAGATTACGCCGCCCGAAAAGGACGCGTCAGCAGCGTCCGCGTGTGGGCTGTTGGCCAAGCGATGGCGGTTGAGCGTCAGCTTTCACTCTATGCCAATGCCTCACTTGCGACCAATGGCGCGTTCCCCGAGTTTTACTTTTACGATTGCCATAGCTGTCACCGCCAGATCAGCGACGATCAAAAATTCGCACCAACGGTTATCAACAATCCCGGTCGGCCCGTTGCAGCGGGAAGCACACCGTTTAACGACGAAAATATCATCATGCTCAGTGCGGCTGCACGCATTGCCGCGCCCGCACTTGCCGCGCGCTTTGAATCTGACAGCCGTGCCTTCCATGTCGCGATGACGCGCGATCGGCAAAGCGCCGTGGCGGCGGGCGAAAAGCTACGGTCGAGCGCAGCCGCACTTGCGCGCATGTTCGAACTGTCTGATTTTTCGCGCGCACAGACTTTCGCGATTCTTGAATTGATTTCAAGCGATGCAATTGCAGATCGGTTCACCGATTATACCGGCAGTACCCAAGCCGTGATGGCGGTCGACACGCTGATCAGTGCGCTTGTTACGTCAGGCCAAGTATCTGGGGGTGCCGTGTTAAGCATCCGCAGTGACATCAACCGCGCATATGCCGCCGTCCGCGATCCTAACGCCTACAGCCCCGCCGAATTTCGCCGCGCGCTGGGCAGTGCCGTACGCACGATAAGGACGCTGCGTTGATGCGCGTATACCGCTCTCTGTCGACACTGAATGCGCTGGCTTTTGTGCTTGCCTCGTGCGGCGGTGGGGGAAGCAACAGTACCACCCCCGTGGTCACTCCACCGCCGCCGCCACCTGCGCCGACGCGCGCCTTTGCCGTTCCCGCACAGGAATCTCTGTCGGTCGCCGATGTGCAGCAAGTGCTTGCGCAAGCGATTAACGAAGCCCGCGCGCGTAACCTGCCGTCGACGATTGCGATTACCGACCGCGTTGGCAATGTGCTTGCTGTATTCGTCATGACAGGTGCCAATACATCGCTGCGCATTCCCGATGCGCCCGGCGGAGCGTCGTTCAACCGCGACCTGCAGGGGCTTTCGATTGACGGTGTTCGCGACGGCCCGGCAGCAATCGCAGGCGCAATCGCAAAGGCTGTGACTGGCGCTTATCTTTCAAGCGCGGGCAACGCATTTTCAACGCGCACCGCAAGCCAGATTGTTCAGCAAAATTTCCCACCCTCACCAAGTGCTGTCGGTCTTGAAAGTGGCCCGCTTTACGGCGTGCAATTCAGCCAACTTCCCTGTTCAGACCTGAGTAGCCGGTTCGGCGCACCGGCAATGATCGGGCCAAAACGGTCGCCGCTCGGTTTGTCCGCCGACGCAGGCGGATTTCCGTTATACAAGAACGGCGTTGTTGTTGGCGGCATCGGTGTGATGGGCGACGGCGTTTATGATTTTGACGCCAACATCCTTGATACCGATAGCAAGGATGAAGAGTTCATCGCGCTCGCCGCAACAGTTGGTTTCACCCCTTCGCCAACGATTTTGGCAAATCGCATCACGGTTGACGGGACGTCGCTGCGCTATAGCGATGCTGAGACCAATGGATTTCGGGGAGGTGCTGCACCCGCTTACGCAACACTTGTCGGCATCGTCGGCAATGTGACGCCGGTTGCAGGCTATACCGCTGGCCCCATTATCGCAGGCAGTGCTTATGGCTCTGAAAATTCGGGCATTCGCGCATCGACAACGGCTGAGTTTTCAAACCCCGACGCATTCATTCTGACCGATGGATCGGGCAATAACCGCTTCCCCGTTCGCGCCGGCACCGACAGCGCGGCGGTTGCACAGGCGCTCACGCAAGCCGAAGCAAGAGCGCTGCTTGAAGAGGCATTTCTCATCATGACGCGCGCGCGCGCGCAGATCAGGCAGCCGCTCGACAGCCGCGCGCAAGTTACAATCAGCGTTGTTGATACATATGGCGCGCCGCTCGGCATCGTCCGGTCGCCCGATGCGCCAATTTTCGGCACCGATGTGTCACTACAAAAGGCGCGCACTGCCGCCTTTTTCAGCAGCGGAGCCGCTTCAAATGAATTGCTGACCAATCCCAGCCCGCGCGTTGCCGATATGTTGCTGGCCGCGCGCGTTTTCTTCAACGATCCTACCGCATTTACGGGCAAAGTCGCATTTACCAACCGCGCGATCGGAAACATTGCGCGCCCCTTCTTTCCTGACGGCGAACAAGCGCGCCCGCCGGGGCCGTTTTCTCCAGGTATTCAAGGGTTCAGCCCCTTTTCGGTCGGGCTGCAATCGACACTGATCAATGAAAATATTCGGCAACATGTCAGCTTCATCCTGAGCGGCGGCGCCAATCCGGACACGCCAGCGCGCTGCACACGAACACCCGATGTCGTCGCAGGACAGAACCGGATTCAGAACGGCATTCAGATATTTCCGGGTTCGGTACCCGTTTACCGGGGCAATGTTCTTGTCGGCGCGGTCGGGGTTTCGGGCGACGGTATCGATCAGGATGATATGATTGCATTCCTCGGCGCGAACAACGGCGGCACAAGAGCGGGAACCAGCCTTGGCAACGCGCCACTCGCGGTTCGGTCCGATCTTGTCCAGGTCGACGTGGGCGGGCGCAATGTTCGCTTGCGCTACGTCGGTTGCCCGTTCGCGCCGTTCCTCGATACGTCCGAACAAAATGTCTGTCAGGGCCGCTGATCGATGCCGATTGGCCTCTCCTTCCTGCCCGCGCTCGCCGCACTGTCGGCTGAGTCTTATGCGATGGGAAGAGATGGTCTGTCTGCCAGCGCCCATGAAGCAACGCTCACATCAATTTTGGGCGCGTCGGAATTTGGCGGTCGCGCCGTTGCCGAGCCCGATGAAAGCAGCGATCACGCGCCGCCAGCCTCGCCCGCAATCGATCCCGCGCAGCCAGTAGACGCGATCAAATCAACAACGCCTGCGGTTGAGGCTGAACCCAGCATTGACGCCGAAAACGCGTTGATAGACGGGCGTCGTCGCCCGGGCGATGAAAAGCCACTGCCCGACCCGGTTACGCAGAATAATCCCGGAGCGATCCGGCCACCGCCACCTGAAGCGTTCCCCGGCGACCCCGAGTTTCCGATCCCTGACCGTTTTCGCCTGTCAGAAACGCTTGGCCTTGCGCGGAAGAATAAATTTCTCGATCCCTATAATCAGAACACATATAAGGGCGACCGGCCAATCTGCATTCCGTCCGCGCAGGAACAAGAGCGTCGTTCTCAGTCCGGCCAGAGCAAGTGCCGCACACCAAAATTGCTCGGATTGACAGGTGACGATTGGTTTCTCGCATTGAGTGCCGTGTCCGATACGGTGATCGAACCACGGTCGTTTCCGATACCCGTCAGCGTCCAGACAACCGAACGGCCACGCAGCAATGATGTGTTCGGTAAGGACAACTCGTTAGTGCTCTCCCAAACCTTTCTGTTTGGTGCGGCGCTGATAAAAGGACAGACAGCCTTCAAGCCACCCGAAGTCGAATATCGTTTTTTGCTCGCAGCCAATTTCAACTACGTCAACGTGCCCGAAAGGCGTGTTTTGAAGGTCGAGCCATCGGCCAAATCGCATCGCTTTGATCAGTTTCTTGGCGTTCAGGAACTGTTTGTCGATTATCACATCCGCAACGTTTCGGACCGGTACGATTTCGATTCGGTACGCGTTGGCATCCAGCCGTTCCAGCAGGATTTCAGGGGCTTTCTGTTCAACGACAATCAGCTTGGCATCCGGCTATTCGGCAACCGCGATAATAATCGCTTCCAATATAATCTGGGCGCATTCTGGCGTCTCGAAAAAGATACCAACAGTGGATTGAACGCGGTGCTTCAGCGTCCGCGTGATGATTTTGTGTTTGTTGGAAATGTCTACCGTCAGGATTTCCCCGTTGTCGGGATGACGAGCCAAGTGTCGGTCACCTATAATATGAACCGTGAGCGCAACCGTATCGAAATTGATGACAACGGCTTTCCCGTGCGCCCCGCTCTGCTTGGTACAATCCGCGGTCGCAATTATGATGTCGCCTATCTAGGCTATGCACTTGATGGCCATTTTGGTCGCATCAACTTGACCGCCCAAGGCTACGCCGCACTGGGCAGCGACCGGAATAGTTTTTTCACCAATCAAAAGGCCAAAGTTCGCGCGTTCTTTGCCGCCGCTGAGCCCAGTATCGACTTCAACTATATCCGCGTTCGTCTCGCAGCGCTTTATGCCTCGGGCGACAAAAACGCTTATGACAACCGCGAGGGCGGGTTTGACGCGATCTTCGAAAATCCGATCTTTGCCGGTGCTGACACGTCGTATTTCATTCGCCAGACGATTCCATTCGCCGGCGGTGGCCGTGTGATCGCAATCAACGGGCGCAACGGCATTCTCAATTCGCTGCGATCATCAAAGGAACAGGGCCAATCGAATTTCAACAATCCAGGCACGATGTTGCTCGGCGCCGGGGTAGATGCCGACATATCACCAAAACTGCGCGTGTCGGGTAATGTTAACCATCTCTGGTTTCAGAATACATCGACATTACAGGCGCTACGCGTCGAAGGGTCGATCCCCAAAGCGATTGGCTATGATATTTCTGCAGCTGTGATCTACCGCCCCAAGGCAATCCAGAATGTGGTCTACCGTCTGTCTGCCGCAACGTTGCAGCCGGGCAAGGGTTTCAAGGATTTGTTCGCCAACGCGCCGCGACACAACCGTTATTATTCCGTCCTGCTCAATGCGATTGCGACTTTCTGACCATGATCCTTGGCCGCCCTTCTTCTACTGCAATCCGCGTCATCGTTGCGGTGCTGGTGCTCGCCGCGATGTTCATCTTGGGGTCGAGCCAACTACGCGCGTCAGACGCAGAAAAAGCTGTCGTTCGCAATTATGCGACAGTGTTTGCGCCGCCCGCCCCTGAAAACCAGACCAAGGACGAGGCCCGCCTAAAAAGCAAAGGCTGCATCTCATGCCACAGCGCATCCGACGCGTGGACGATGCACAAAAGCGAAGCTGTCGTACTCGGCTGCACCGATTGCCACGGCGGCAATGCCAAAATCACGCTGACCAATGCCAAACTGCCGTTCAAGGATCCGGGTTATATTCAGCTCCGTGACGCCGCACATGTGTTGCCCCGCTACGCAGGATCATGGCCTTCATCGGCCAACCCGAAGCGCAGCTATACGATCTTTAACCGCGAATCGCCTGAATTTATCCGGTTCGTCAATCCATCAGACTACCGCATCGCCCGCGAAAGCTGCGGTGCATGTCATATCGATACGATTGAGGCCGCAGAGCGATCGATCATGGCCTCGGGCGCGATGCTGTGGGGCGGCGCGGCTTATAACAACGGTATCGTTCCATTCAAAAACTATGTTGTTGGCGAAGCCTATACCCGCACTGGCGAGCCCGCGAAACTTGTCTCGCCAGGCCAGCCATTTGGCACCGTGACGCCTGCACAAAAAGCACGCGGCGCGCTGCCGGTGCTGTATCCGCTGCCGACGTGGCAGGTGATCCCGCCGGGCGATATTTTCCGGGTTTTCGAACGCGGTGGTCGCAATGTTCAGACGCAGTTTGCCGATGTCGGTCTGCCAAACCCCACCGGATCGATCCAGCGGCTTGAAGAGCCTGGTCGCCCCGATCTCAAACAATCAAGCCGTGGCCCCGCAACCGGGCTTCGCGTTGCGATCCCGGCGCTCAATATTCACAAGACGCGGCTCAATGACCCGTTCATGTGGTTCATGGGTACGAATGATCAGCCCGGCGACTACCGCCAATCAGGCTGCGCATCGTGCCACGTGATCTACGCCAATGACCGCGAACCGCGCCACAGCCTCATTTACGCCAAATATGGCCGCGACGGGCAAACAGCGACGGTTGACCCGACGATCAAAGACCGGATGGAAGGCGATGCGGATGCAGGCCACGAAGCCGGGGCACCGCCCGCGCACGGTGGGGAAGCGTATAGCGAAGCGAAAAAAGGCAGCGGCGGGCACGGTGGTGGCCACGAAGGCGCTGTAAAAGAAAAAGGCCACCCGATTGAACATGCCTTTACACGCGCAATTCCGACCGCGCAGTGCATGAACTGCCACATGCATCAGCCAAACATCTTCCTCAACAGCTTCCTTGGCTACACGATGTGGGATTACGAATCCGACGCGCCTTCGATGTGGCCAAAAAAACAGAAATACCCGACATCGGCCGAGCGGTTCGAAACCAACACGCGTAATCCAGAGGCTGCGGCCGCGATCGGGCTTTGGGGTGATCTCGATTTCCTGCGCAACGTATATGATCTGAACCCCGGCCTTAAAGACACGCAGTTTGCCGATTATCACGGCCACGGCTGGAATTTTCGCGCGATCCTCAAGCGCGACCGCGAAGGCAATTTGCTCGACGCAGACGGCAAGATTGTTTCGCCCGACGATCCAGAAAAATGGCGAAAGAAGGACGAACCCAAATTCGTCGAACCTGGTATAAACCCCGGCAAGACCGTCCACCTGATGGATATTCACGCAGAAAAGGGCATGCAGTGCGCTGACTGTCATTTCGCGCAGGATAGCCACGGGAATGGCCTGATTTACGGCGAAGTTGCCAATGCAATCGAGATTGGCTGCAAGGATTGCCACGGCACCGCAGACGCTTTTCCGACATTGCTGACGTCAGGGCCAGCCGCAGGGCCACAAGGCACGAACCTGTCGCTGCTGCGCAACCCCGACGGGCAAAAACGGTTCGAGTGGTTTTACGATGACGATGGCAACCGCGTGTTGATGCAGCGCTCAATCGTTGATCCCAAACTTCAATGGAAGGTCAGCCTTGTCAAAGACACGGTCGATCCAACCAACAAACGGTATAATATGAAGGCCGCCCGCGCCAAACTGATTGGCACCAAAGCCGACGGTGGATATGGCTGGGGGCCCGGTATTGCCGCGCCATCACGCGCCCACGCCGACGACAAGATGAGCTGTTTCACCTGCCATCTCAGTTGGACAACATCTTGTGGCGGCTGCCATTTGCCGATTGAGGCAAACTGGAAATCGCAGAGCCATAAATATTCGGGCGAAGAAACGCGGAACTTTGCGACCTATAATCCGCAGGTCGCGCGCGATGACATGTTCCAGCTTGGCCGCCACCAGACGACAAAGGGCAACATCATCACCCCCGTCCGGTCAACTTCGGCGCTCGTCCTGTCATCGACCAACGTCAATCGCGAGCGGATTTATGTCCAGCAACCTCCAATTTCATCGGCGGGATTTTCAAGCCAGGCATTCGCGCCGCATTTCCCTCACACCGTCCGCACAACCGAAACCAAAGGGTGTAGCGATTGCCATCTGAGCGCCAACGAAGACAATAATGCGATCATGTCGCAACTGATGCTGCTTGGAACCAATTTTGTGAACTTCGTGGGGATGAATGCGTGGACCGGGCTTGACGGCGGTTTCGAAGCTGTCCGCGTTACCGAGTGGGAAGAACCACAGGCCGTCATCGGTTCCTATCTGCAGAAATACGCCTACCCCGACTGGTACAGGCTCCATGTTGATCAGAACAAGCGCGAGCTCATCAACTGGACACGCGGCAAAACGTTTAGCGACGGATTGTCGGGTGAAGCAAATGGCACCGAATATTTCCGCAATGTTGTACAAGGGACAAACGGACGTGTTGGCTGTTTGCAACTGCGCGGCGAATATATGTTTGTGGCGCAGGGCAAAGGCGGCTTCCGCGTTTATGATGTGGCGTCAATCGCAAACAAAGGCTTTTCAGAGCCAATAGTGACCGCCCCCTTCTCTCCGCTCGGCCATGACACCAGCGTATCGACGAAAAACGCGACCTGCGTCGCATTGCCCACCAATCAGCCGATCAATCCCCTGCGCAACACGCGTGAAATGCAGTTGGAAAACCAAGAACAGCCGTTCCATCCGATCTATAATTACGCGTTCGTCACCGACAGCGTCGAAGGACTCATCACAGTCGACGTCACAACGATGGCAGACGGCGAATTCCGCAACAATTTCCTGAAACGCAACGCGACGTTTAATCCGGGCGGTGTGCTCAGCGGCGCGCGGCACATCACAATTGCGGGTCATTATGCCTATATTACCGCTGATGCAGGCCTCGTTGTGGTTGATCTCGACAACCCGCTCAAGCCCAAACTCGTGACCAAGATCGCGATGCGCGACGCCCGGGCAAGCGCAATCCAGTTCCGCTATCTGTGGGTTACAGACGCCGAAGGGCTCAAGCTATTCGACGTGACTGACTTGCAAAGTCCCACCGAGATTCCATCGGGGATGGTCTCGATCAAAGATGCACGCAAAGTCTACGTCGCACGCACTTATGCCTATGTTGCAGCGAAGGACGAAGGGCTCGTCATCGTCAACGTTACTAAGCCAGCCGCTCCCGTTATTTACAGTAAAGAGACATTTGGTGGGCTGATGAACGACGTTGAGGACGTGATTGTCGGGTCGACCAACGCATCGCTGTTCGCTTATGTTGCCGACGGTCGCAATGGGATGAAGGTAATCCAGCTTACCTCGCCTGACAGTCAGCGTAACTTTTATGGTTTCTCACCCGCACCAAAGCCCGAACTCATCGCCTGGACCAAAACGCCCTCACCCGCGCTGTCGCTCTCCAAAGGTCTCGACCGCGACCGCGCTGTTGACGAAAATGGCAATCAGATCGCTGTTTTCGGGAGATTGGGATCGCGTCCGTTCACGCGCAAGGAAATGGAGAAGCTTTTCCTCACACCGCGCGGCATACCGTATAAGGTTATCGATCAACCGACGATGGCGGATTATGTTGCAGGCGGTACGCGTTAACGAACCTGCTCAAGCTTGCCAGCTAAGCTGCCATTTTTGCGGCACTTTGGTGCCTTCATTATCGACCGGCCCGTTTGCTTTGAGGCCGGGTAATCGCAGCATTTGACGCACCATTTCGGGCACCATTACCGTCGCGATTGCGCGGCCAAGACATTCGTGAATCCCCACACCGAGTGTATACGCGTCACTTTGATCGCGGGTCGGGTCAAAGCGTGTCGGGTCGGTAAATCCCGCCTCATCGAACATCGCGCTGTGCGCTACCGCGAGCACGGTTGCGCCCTCGGGCACCACGGTGGCAAACGGCGTACCGCCTGCGAGCTCGGTTGGCCGGTGTGCAGTACGAAAGAAATAAGGAAAAGCGGGGCGGAAACGCAGTGCCTCAAAGACGAACCCGTCAAACGATTTCGGGTCACCGAGCGCCGCTGCGGCCTTTGCGTCGGCGAAACGCGCGGGATCGGCGAGTAAAAATTCAAGCGCATTCGTCACGGTATGCGATGTCGTTTCGATCGCGCCAATCAGCAGCCCGCCGGTATTGAAGATCACCTGTTTGAGGTTGAACTTGAGTGATCCGGTGAACGACAGCCGGAGCAGGCGCGACACCGAATCTTCGGCTTTGCTTCCCAGTTTCACTGCAATCGCGCGCTTGGCGATCAGGCTGCCGAGATAGATTGCCATCATGATATTCGCACGGTCACGCTTTTTGGTAATATCGTCGGGACTGACGGACCCTACTGCATCAAAGGGTTGATTGTGAAACGCATCCTGCTGGTTCCAGTATGACCACTTGATCAGATCATCCGCGTCCGCTCCGGTGAAGCCGAACCAGTGTTGCACCATCGCGGCGGGTACACCGCGCCCGATACCGCGCACCGCCTCGATTGTGCCGTTCGCGTCGCGCAGGCGATTAGCGGTTTCGTCCGCCGTCCATTTGCGGATTGCGGGCAGATCCTCAAAATCGAGGATCGCCTTCATGATCGATTTCTCGCGCCAGTGTCGCGCGGTATCATCCTGTGCCATGTAGAAATCGCCCTGTTTGGGCTTATAGAGGTCTACACCGAACACATCGTGTCGCCGCAGGATCAGCGAGCAATCGGCGTGGCGGGTGCAAAACGTCAATTCGGGCAAAACCAGCACGGGCCGTTGCGCTCGCAACTGTGCGAAGAACGCTAGCGGCTCGCTGTAAATCCACCGCCGCACCATCGGCCAGCGTTGTTCGGGAACTGCCGCGTCAATCAGCGCAAGATAGTCGGTCATGTTCGCCCCCTCAGATCGATTTCATATATTCAACCAGCGCCCAGCGATCGCTTTCCGAAAAGCCAGCAGCGCCGTATTCATGGCCGGCATTACTATTTCCATCGACAGCTTTGCCGTTTGCGCCCACTGCGACATAGTCAAACGCGCGGCCCTCGGGCTTGGTTGCCCAGACATAGCCGACTGCCTTGGGATCATATTCGCGGCTGCCCAGCCAGAAACGCTTGGGCCGATCCTTGGCAGGCAATAGCAGATGATAGAGCGTCGGCACCGAGCCATTGTGCAGATAGGGCGCTGTTGCCCAGACCCCGTCGAGCGGTCGCGCTTTATACGCAAGCAGCGGATCAGCCGTCGTTTTGCAGAAATCACGACGCTGTTCACGCTGTTCGGCTTTGGTCAGTGCATCCTCTTCGCCCCCCGTAAAGACGACAGGTGGCCGGTTGATCCCGAGGAACGTGCCTGCCGCGCTCTTGATGATATCGCCCTTTTTGCCGACCAGCGCGCCTTTCACGCTCGTCGCCAGCAACGTAACGACCTTTTCGGTAGGTTTGAGCGGGTCGCCACTGACGAAGCCCGACTTTGTGCCTGTCAGAAGGCCCGATCGCGCCTGATAGGTAAATGCGTTGCACGCCATCCAGACATCGGTCAGATTGTCGGGGCCAAGTGTCTTGAGCGGCACCATCACTTCGATTGGCTTGCCAGCTTCCCATGTTTCCTTGGGTTTGTGGCAACTGGCGCAGTCCTGCTTGAACAGGATTTCGCCGCGCGCGCGCAGAGGCTCATCAATCTGCGGAAAGCTTGCCGGCCAAGCAGGTGGTTCAAGCCGGGTCAGCATTGTTTCAAGCCGGTCAAGGTTGGGTGCATTGAGCGTCGAGCGATATCCCTTGAACGTGCCGCCAAAGCCGCTCGCGGGTTTGATCACGACTTCACCAAACACACCAATCACTTCTCCAGCATTACGGCCAAGTGCCCCGTATTCGAGCGACTTGGTTCCGCCGAGCGAAAGCTTTGAATTTACCGCAACACCGTTCCACTGCACCTGATGATGCCGCGAAATATCCCATAGAAAAGGATAGCTGACGGGCGCGTCAGGCGTATTGATGATAGGATCGTCCGCGCCGCTAAACTGCACCACTTTGTTGTAGATATGGCCGAACGCATCGACGCGGGCGAAACCGGCGGTGACGTTAGTTGCGTTGAGCCTATCAGCGGCCAATTGCCATGCGATCAAATCGGACAATTTGGTTTTGAGCAAAGCGCGGTTCGCTGGCGTATCGCGCGCTTTCAATACCTTTGTCGCAAAACGCTCCCACTTCGCGGGCTGGTCGCGCGTTTCGATCATCGCCGTGTTGAGCGCCGCCGTCATCTTATCAAGGTCACCAAGACCGGGGCCTCCGTCAACGCGTACAGCCTTGCCCTGATAACTGACTTCGCCGGTATGGCACGCCGAACAATTGAGGCCGACCCACGGTTCGGCATCGTCCTTTGATCGCCCGGTCTGCCCCTCATACCAATGCAATTTGGTCACTTTGAAATCATCGTCACCCTGACGGTCGATTGCAAAACCGACGGGCAAAGTATCAGGGCGATCGGAACGTGACGACAGATAGCCAAAGCTTTCGAGATAGGCCGGATCGGCAAAGGTCGCCTGCGATCCCGGTTGTTCAAGTGCGACAAACCACGCGTAGGGCATCAAACGAGACCCTTGTGTCGCTTCGTACCAGTGCTCCCGATCCGTTACCGACCACCCTTGGGTCAGGACGTCTCCATTTGAGCCGATAGTTTGCTGGCATGAGGTGAGCGGCAGCAACAGCACTGCTGTTGTCAGAGCAAAAAGCGGAACCGATTTCAAGCGCGACTTCATAGCACCATTCCCCGTATCAGAGATGTGCGACCCCGAGTCGTTTTATCGCCCGAAGCTCGCACTGGCAGACAAAAATTGCAACTGCGGCCTCCCTTTCGGCTAAAATATTGCGCCTTGACTGTGATTTGCATCAACGCTTTTCACTTTTTTGCGGTATAAGATGACCAGCAGTTGAGATGTTGCGTCCTGAGTTCGCCGAAAAAACGAGTCCCGAAGCGGACTGGAAAAGCGAAAGGGGTTGGCCCGTGCAAACACTGTCTGCATTTTTGATCGGAGCGGTCATCGGCTGGGCCGCGATGTTCAGCGTCGGACTGCGAATACAGGATTGGGTGTGGCGCGCGATCGCAGCATCGCCGATCCCGATCTGGTTTTCCAGCATTGGCGAACAACAGGCCGCATTCGTTATCACCGGCGTCGCGATCGGCGCGATTGCGCACTTCACGATGCTTACCGTGATCAAGGCGAGGCGCGTATGATTGGCTCCCTACCCGAAATCGGCGCATTTGGCTTTGGCCTCGTGATTGGCTGGTTCCTCTACTTCGTCAATCGCTACCGAACGGGCGAAGTCGGCCTTGGCGATCTCGCAACGGTGGTGGGTGCGATCGGTGGCGCGGTCGTCACGACGTTGTTTGGTGCTGAAAAGGCGGCATTGTTTGGTGCTTACGGATTGGGACTGGCAACGGGCTTCTTTCTTTACCTGCTGCTGCTGGTCTGTCTCGTTTCGGTCTCAAAGAATTTCACCGTGGATTATTTTCTCGATGGCAGGCGCACCGATCCCGACGGCACCGTCCGCGTGCCAGAAGGCTATCGGCAGGCTGTGGCCACATTCGACGATGACAAGAGCCGTTAAAACGGCGCTGCTAAAGAGAGGAGAGCGATATGTGTGAGGACGGTGGTTTTCTGACCAGCGACGATGTCCGCACCGGCTATGTCAAACCGATCGGTAAGCCTTGGAAACAGGTGCAATATGCCAATGTGGACGGGCTTGCCATATTTGAAGGTTGTATAATACTAGGTGAGACGGCGACTGTTGAAGCCGATGCAAAGAAGCTTGAGCACGTGCAACTTTCAATGCCCGAAGTGATGACCGAAGCAAACGCCGGCACAATGGGCGTAGCGATCAAAGGCGCACAGTATCGCTGGAAAAACCGGACGATTCCATTTGTCATCGCGCCCGATCTGCCCGAACAACAACGCGTGACGGCTGCAATCACACACTGGCATCAACACACTTCAATCCGGTTTGTACCCCGCACCAGCCAACCTGATTATGTCAATATCGTGCGCACGGGGCTTGGTTGCGCGTCGCTTGTCGGTCGGCAAGGGGGAATGCAGCAGATGATCCTGCGCGACAGTTGCACAACGGGCAACATCATCCACGAACTTGGCCATGCAATAGGGCTTTGGCATGAACAGAGCCGCGCCGATCGCCATTTGCACGTCGATATCATCCGCAACAATATTTCGCCGGGCAAGGAATTTAACTTCGATCAGCACATCCATGACGGTGTTGATCTGGGCTCCTATGACTTCGGTTCGATCATGCATTATCCCGCGACCGCGTTCAGCCTGACCAATGCCGAAACAATCCATCCCAAGGTGACGCTGCCGCCAGGCGTCGTCATGGGCCAGCGGGTTGCACTGAGCGCTGGTGACATAGCCGCAGTCGAACTGCTTTACCGCGATGTGCCGCCGCCCAATGCCTGATACATCGCTCATCCTCGATCGGCGTAACGAACCGGGTATCGGTGCCGGACTCCACGCGATCTTGATCGGGGTGAGCGACTACCAGTTTCTGCCCGATGCCGATGATCCGCCTGGCGACAAGCTCAAGGCGTTAAAAAAACTACAGTCATCGTCGCTTTCTGCGTACTGCATGGCTGAGAAATTAAAGTCGCTCGACGTCGAAGGGCGGTTGGTGCGCAAACTGAAAACGTTGCGGCTTTTGATTGCGCCCTCACCCGCTGAAATCACGGCTGAACCAGCATTGGCTACGCTCAATGCCACCATACCCAATGCCAAGGCCGTCAAGCTGGCGCTGCGTGCATGGCGTCAGGATGTTTCGGTCTCGCGTGAGGAACAGGCGCTGTTCCTGTTCAGCGGGCACGGCATCCGGCGATCACTTGAAGAATCGATGTTGCTGTGCGCCGATTTCCTTGATCCCGACGAAGTCTCGCTTGAAAATGCGTTTCGCCTCAGCAGCGTGCGCAACGGCATGGTGCCATCCGAGGATTATCCCGAAATTGGCCGCGAGCAATTTTACTTCGTCGATGCCTGCCGCGACAAACCCGACGCGCTTGATGAGCTTGAAGATACTGAAACGCCCAAGGTGTTTCAGGCGGTGCTTAACAGCTATGATGATCGTAAGGCACCGATCTATTTTGCAACCAAGACCGGCGGTTCGGCGGCAGGAGTTGCGGGTAAGCCGACCTATTTTGTCGACGCGCTGCTCTGGGCGCTCGACCACGGCTCATTCAATGAAACGATGATCCCCGAAATCGGCAATACCGGCTGGCCGGTGACGGCACAATCACTCAAGGTCGGGATCGAGTGCGCTAACAAATTGTTTGAAAACCGGATCGAACTGACCGGTCTTGTGGCCGATCCGACACTCTGTTTTCGCCGCGACCCGCCGAGCTTTTCGTTCCGGTTGAGCCTCGGCCCTCCCGAAATGCGCCAATCGGTCAAACATACGCTGCTTTACGATGTCAACGCCGACATCGAAAAAGATATAACCGGTGATCCCGCAGTCGACCCGTGGACGAATGATATCGCAGCGGGATATTACCGGCTTACTGTGAAACCCGGCGCGGATGAATTTACGATGGTCAAATCAAAGGTTGTATTCCTGACGATCCAGACCAAAATGCCATGGGTTGAGTCGCTGGGAGTGCGAACATGAGCGACGAAACTACAATCACCTGGACGCCACCCGAAGCGCTCGAACCGCTTGGCACCCTCCCCGTCACGATCCGGACGATGGGCGGTGCCATCGCTGCAAAGGGCGTTTCAGGGCAGGCGATCGAGGTTCCTGAGGGCGCATATATGGTAAGCGCGAGTATGCCCGACGGCCAAGAGATCATGGCAGAAAAGATGCTCAAGGTTTTGGCTGGAGATAGCAAGGCTGCCAAAATTCTTTTGCCCGATGCGGTGTCGCAAGCCGCAATGGCGTCGCGCGCGAACGTTTCCGAGATCCTCTATAATCAAGGGGGTAATAGCGATACCGCCAAACCTGCGCGGATTATCAAAGCGCGGCTGTGGCGCGGCCACTGGCTCGGACATTGGAGCAGCGCGCGCGCGGCGCTCGTGATGGGGATGAGCCCGAGCAAGCTCACGCTTTCTGAATCCGAACGGCGGATATTATTTGCCGACGACGATCACGATCGTTTCATCGTCACATGGTATCCGCGCGAAGGCGGGCGCACGGTACGGATCACCGTGGTGCCCTATGATGCGTCGCTCGCTTCCACGCCCGATGCGCCCGAAGCGCGGCTGATCGAAGCCAGCATTCGCGAAAATATTGATCCGCCTGCGGTCAAATATTCTTCGTCGGTCAGCGCGGAGACGAATGCGCTGCTTGGCTATCTTGATGCCGGCTTGCTTGGCAACATGCAGACCGTTTCTGCCAACATGATTACGCAGGGCGATGCGGCGCGGCTTGGCGACGGCGTGTCGCTACTGCGCGGATTGATGGGCGCCTATGTGATGCTGCGTGCCAATACACTCGACGGGATGGACGAGTGGCTCGAACGGCTTGCCGTCGTTGCGCCAGATGTGCCCGATACGCACTGCCTGCGCGCCGAATTGTTCGCGCGCGAAGGCCATCATGACCGTGCGGTTGAAGCTGTGCGCGCGGCGACGCGTTCGCACTGCCCGTGGTTTCGCAGCGGCGTCAGCTATCTGCTTGAGCGGCTGAAACTCTATCTCGACGTCCATGACAATGACAATCAGAAGTTCAATCTGTCATCAGAGGACGTCGATATCTTCCGCACCGCGCGCACCCGGCTTGAGGTGCTTGCGCCGATGATGGCAACAACGCAGTTATTTACGACGTTCGACATTCCAGATGATGTGTTGCCCACACTATTGCCGCCCAAACCGCGCGGATGATCTTGAAGCTATAAACCGTCGATCGCGAGGAGCGCAAAGCTTGCCAGCCAATGTTCGCCCATATAGTCGCCAGCGACATGCGGCAGGCTCGCGGCGATATGCGTGTCTGCGGCAGAGCGCACGGTCGCCGCTACGCCGTGTGAAGCGCCAAGCGCTGCCGCAATCGCGCGCCAGCACCACGCCCTGCTGAGATTAAGCCCGTCGAGGTGAACAATCTTGCCGTCGCTACGGTCTGAAACTGTCGCAGGTGTGAGCAGCGATGACGGCGTGAGCGCATTGATACGCGGCAGAAACTGACTGAACCAAGAGCTGAATGCGGCGGTGTCCAAAACGCGGGTCATCAGCATCGCTTCGCACAGTGCAGGCGACAGGAATTCATCGCCGCTTGGCTCCCACGCCTGAATATCATGGTCGTTGCCAAACCACTCGACCGCACGTTTGGCGATCAACATGTTGAGCGCGTCATCGCGTTCGCGCGCCCACTGCCCTGCCAAGATCAGGGCAAAGGCGATATTCGAATGTGTTCCCGCACGCAGCGGATAAGTAAGCTTTGGCAAAAACGCGTGAAACCGTTGCGCAAACGCCTCGGCAAGCGGGGCGAGCGCATTCGCCCAAGGTGCGGCGTGAAACGTCATTTCATGATGCAGTGCAAGCAGCCATGCCCAGCCGTAAGGTCGTTCAAATCCTGCCGACGCGGTGCGGTCAAGATAGGCAAGTTCGACGTCGACTTTTTCTGGAACAAACGTAGCTGCAGCGCGCGCGTTGATCTCTGCGGCGATGGCGAGTTCGGGAAACCGCCGCGCGATCCGCAGCAATTGCCACCAGCCGTGAACACAGCTGTGCCAGTCAAAACTGCCAAAGAAGATCGGATGCAGCGCGGCGGGCGACGCCACATCGTCTGCGCCAGCCATGACATGATCGAGCTTGTTGGGATATTCGCGCCCGATATGTCCCAGCGTCAATCCAGCGAAGCGCGCGGCGAGCGCAGGCGTCAGTGCGTTCGTCATCAAAACGCCAACCAATACAGCAAGAGGATGTTGACCGCGAGCAGCGGTATCGCGGTCGGTGCCTGCGCCCTGATCACACCGTTGCGATCTTTGAGCGCAAGCAAAGCGGCGGGAACGATGTTGAAGTTTGCAGCCATCGGCGTCAGCAATGTCCCGCAAAAGCCCGCAAGCATTCCGATTGCGGCAACAATCGCCGGATCGCCGCCGTGCATTTTGATCAATAGCGGCACGCCAACAGCGGCGGCCATTACGGGGAACGCCGCAAAAGCATTGCCCATGATGATCGTAAACAGCGCCATCCCCAGCGTGTAAGCAAGGACAGCACCGATCAGGCTGCCGTTCGGGATCATATCGCCGACAATGCCGCCAACGACCCCGCCCACCCCGGCAAGCGCGAACACTGCGCCAAGGCTTGCGAGCATCTGTGGCAGGATTGCCGCCCAACCAACGGCGTCCATCAACCGGCGCCCTTCCTCGAATGGAACCAGCGGGCGCGGTTTGAGCCAGACCGTGCCAATCACAAGCGCGGCAATCACGCCGATGGTGAGCGAAATCAGTGTCACCTGTTTGGGATCGATTAGCCCCGGCCACTGCTTGAACCCGAAAGTCCCCGCAAGCGCACAAGCCGGGATTACAAGAGCGAGCAGAAACAGGGCGTTGCCGTGCTGCTTTGCTGACGCAATTTGTGCCGGTTCACCGCGGTGTTCAGTTCGGGGTTCCGCGCTGCGCCCGGTCAACCCGAAACCGGCAATTGCAACAAGCCCAAGCACCAACAAGCCGTTTCCAAAATCGCCCAACCAGTCACCTGCGAAAAAACTGAGCGAAAGGAGCGCCCAGAATGCCGCATTGCCAAATCGCTTCGGGTTGGTTGCATCGCGCGCGCTTAGCACTGCGAAACCAGCGAACAGCGCGCCTGCGACCAGATAGACGGCAGCGATACCGATCATCCGATCTGCCCCCGCGCAATCCTGCGGTCGAGGAGAAGCAGCCGGAAGCCATGAATGACGAACGCCGCAATTGCGGTCGGGATCGCCCAGACCGACAGCGAAAACGGGGAAAGCTCGATGCCAAATTGCTCAAGCGTACCCTTCATCAGCAGGATCGACCCGATTGCAATGAAAATATCCTCGCCGAAAAACAGGCCAATATTGTCGGTGGCGGCAGATAATGCTTTGACCTTTTCGCGCGCATCTTCGGTCGCGCCTGGATCAACCTTGATTAGCGCCGCTTCGGCCATCGGTGCGACGAGCGGACGGACAGTTTGGGGGTGCCCGGCAACCGATGTCAGCCCAAGCGCTGCGGTGATCTGCCGGATCAGCAGATAGCCGATCAGCAGCCGCCCCGTCGTCGCGCCGCGCAAGCTTGTGATCAGCATCCGCGCGCGTTCCTGCAACCCGTAGCGTTCGAGCAGACCGATCACGGGCAGCACAATCCAGATCACGCTCACATAGCGCGCATCGTTAAACGCTTTGCCAAACGCGCTGATGATTGCGTGGACATCAAGCCCCGCTGCGACACCCGTCACCAGCGCAGACGCCATGATCACAAGCAGCGGATTGAAACGCAGCATGAAGCCCAGCACGATGACCGCAATGCCGCCAAGTACCAGCATCAGCGCTTTACCCCAAATCCACCGCCGCCCGGCGTTTCAATTTCAAACACGTCGCCCGCCGCCATTTTGACCGCCGCCGTTGCGCCGAGTGGCTCGCGCGTTCCGTTCGCACGGATGACGGTGTTAACGCCGCACGCTCCGTCTTCGCCGCCTGCCAACCCAAAGGGCGGGACGATCCGCCGGTTTGAAAGGATCGCGGCGTCCATCGGCTCAAGGAAGCGAATCCGTCGCACCGCGCCGTCGCCGCCACAATGTGCGCCCTGCCCGCCCGAACCCACGCGCACTGAAAATTCTTCGAGCAGCACGGGAAAGCGCGTTTCAAGAATTTCAGGATCGGTCAACCGGCTGTTGGTCATATGCGTCTGGATCACGCTCACCCCGTCATAATCGGTGCCAGCGCCCGATCCTCCGGCGATCGTCTCATAATATTGGTGGCGATCACTCCCAAAGGTGAAATTGTTCATCGTCCCCTGCGCGCCCGCCATCACGCCAAGCGCGCCGAACAGCGCATCGGTGATCACCTGGCTCGTTTCGACATTACCCGCAACCACCGCAGCTGGATAGCGCGGGCGCAGCATCGATCCTTCGGGAACTATAATCGTAACGGGGCGCAGGCAGCCATCGTTCATCGGGATCGAACCGTCGATCAGCGTCCGCACGACATAGAGAACCGCCGCGCGCACCACCGAGAACGGCGCGTTGAAATTGCCAGGTAGCTGATCGCTCGATCCAGTGAAATCGATGGTCAGGCCGCGCGCGTCGTGATCGACCGAAATGGCGACGCGGACGACTGCGCCATTATCCATCGCATAGGCAAAGCTACCATTTTTGAGGCTGCCGATCAGCGCGCGGACCGCCGCTTCGGCGTTGTTCTGTACATGCGCCATGAATGCGTCGACCGTCGCGCGACCGTATTCAGCCGAAATCCGCGTCAGTTCGGATGCGCCCTTGGCACAGGCGGCAATTTGCGCGCGCAGGTCAGCAATGTTTTGCTCGGGATTGCGCGACGGCCACCGCCCCGAACGCAGCAACGCATCGATTTCAGTCGTGCGGAACTGACCGCGATCGACGAGCAGAAAATTGTCGATCAATATCCCTTCATCTTCAACGCTCATACTGTTTGGCGGCATTGATCCGGGCGAGATTCCGCCAATGTCTGCATGATGCCCGCGCGCCGCGACAAACCAAGCCGGGATGTCATCATGCGCAACGAAAACGGGCATGATGACGGTGATATCGGGCAGGTGCGTACCGCCTTCATACGGCGCGTTGAGCGCGTA
>JAYVVW010000040.1:0-5508 GCA_043786595.1 Sphingomonadales bacterium
ATCAGCCGGTCATCGGGGTGCGTGATGTGCATCGATCCGCCTTTGCCTTTACAAGTTCCGGTCGCTTTGCCTGCAATTTCTGCGAAGAGCAGGTCAAGCGGCACACCCTTGGCAATTTGATCATGCTGACCGCGGTAAGTGGTGACGAGATAATCGTCCTGATTGAGCGCCGCCATCATCGCGGCGGAGACCAGCTCTTGTCCGCGCACCGTATAGTAAATCACCGCCAGTTTGCCCGTCATCAATAGCGAACGGAATTTCTCGTCAGCCCGCGCAACTTTCATCGTGCGGGTATAAATGTCGAGCAACGTGTCACGGTTCATGGTTACAATCCGTTCTGGGGGTTGGCAGAAAGCGCAGCGCTGGGCCGTTCACCGGTGCGCATTTTCCAGGCGGCGAGGTTTCGCAAACCGTCGGGCATTGGCTGTCCAACCGACGCCCCGAATTCGACGAAGCAATAAAGTAGAATGTCAGCGAGGCTGAACCGGTCTCCACACAGCCAGTCACGACCGGTCAGCGCGAGGTCTATCCGGGCAAGTCCGTCGCGCGCATAGGCCTTGTTGCCCTCGGCCGCTTCGGGAACGCACAGCAGCCGGTCCTTGAACATCGGCAAGCCTTCCGCGCTGCGAAAGCCGTTCGACATTGGCACCACGACATTCTGATCAACTGAACGCACAACCATACGCGTCATCGCGCGTTCTTCGGCATTGCTTCCGATCAGCGCCGGAAGCGGATGAAGCTCCTCCAGATATTCGCAGATCGCAACGCTTTCGGCGACAAACCGTCCGTGATCGATTTCAAGGCACGGGGTTCCACCCGCCGGGTTTTTGTTGAGATAAGCGGGCTGTCGGTTTTCACCCTGCCGAATATCAATGAATTCGCGCGCGATGATCAGGCCCTTTTCGGCGATGAACATGGTTGCGACGCGGGGGTTGGGGCCGACTGATTGATACAGTTTCATCAGAATTGCACGCGTTTGGTGAAGCCGCCATCAATCACCAGATTGGCTCCGGTGATGTACGAGGCCGCCGGGCTAGCGAGGAAGACGATAGCGCGCGCAACCTCATCGGGCGCGCCGAGCCGTCCCATCGGCATTTGCGCGACGGTGCCATGATAGAAATCGGGCATCGCGCCCTTGATCATTTCCCAGTTGCCGCCGGGATATTCGATCGGTCCCGGCGTGATCGTGTTGACGCGGATCCCCTTGCTCGCAAGCGATTGCGACAATTGCGATCCGTAAGTGATGAGCGCGGCCTTTAGCGCATTAAATGCTTGCGGCATGATGAAAGTCTCGACCGCCGCCGTTGACGACATGAAAATGATCGAACCATTGCCGCTTGCCTCAAGCGCAGGCATTAGCGCTTCAACCCCGCGAACCCCCCCCATGATATCCATATCAAAACTGCGCTGCCAATCCTGCGTCGCACCCTGCCCTGAAGATGAGGCTGTGTGGATAAAGATGTCGCACCCGCCAAGCGCGTCAGCGGCGCCTGATAGCCACGCGGAATATCCTTCGGGGTTACTCGTCATGTTAAAAGCCTGGCCGTGAACTTTGCCGCCCGATGCGGACAGCTTTGCTACCGCGCTCGCTACTTTTTCAGGGTCGCGCGAAAAGAAGGCGACATCGGCCCCTTCGCCTGCAAACAGTTCGAGCGCCGCAAGGCCAAGGCCGTGCGCGCCACCGTTCATGATCACCTTCTTGCCTGTCAATCCCAGATCCACGGCTATTCTCCCACCAACATACTGCGGCTTATGCCGCAATTATGAGCGGGCGAATATTGGCAAAAATGGGGGTGTTTTCGTTCCGAAATTTCAGTTGAATTCTGGATCAATTCGGTATCGTGGTTTGGGGATCATTGCATGATTGCACAGACGACGTCGAAACTGTGGCGATTGACTTCGAATGCAGTCGCCGTAAACTGCTGTATGCGCTGCATGTCCAATCGTGCGGATACTGGAAAATCGGGAAACACATGGCAGGTATTATTACAGCATATGAAGGTTGGAATTCCGACGTCATCGCGAAGCGGGTCGTGCGTTATGGCGATTTGATCCCCTGCTACAATGCTTTTATCGATTGCCGAACACCCGGATCAGAGGCGAAGGAAAACTTTACGATTATTGGCCCGGGCGTGTCAGAAAATCCTGACCAGCATGTTCATATTGCCGAACCGCATGGCTACAATATCGGCGGCGCGCGGCAGCCACCGGGATGCGTGAACTCGCAGCATAGCCACGACACAGCCGAGGTGTTTGTCGCGCATAGCGGCCATTGGCGCTTTGATCTGGGTGAACACGGCGACGATGCGCAACTCGATTTGCATCCGGGCGACGTCATTTCAATTCCGACACGGGTGTTTCGCGGTTTCACCGCGACGGCCCCCGCCGATGATGGCAGCCCCGGATTCCTATGGGCGGTTTTAGGGCAGGACAATCCCGGGCGCGTGACATGGGCGCCTCAGGTGTTTGATATGGCGCAGGATTACGGTCTCATCCTCCTTGAAAATGGTTCGCTAGTCGATACGACCGCTGGCGAGAACGTGCCCGCCAATGTATCGCTGATGGCTCCGACATCGCGCCAAGCTGCCGATGCGTTGGAAACAATGTCACTTGAACAGGCGAAGGCCATCGTCTGGCGCAATGCAAACGCGAATGGCACCGATGTAACCGCGATCATAGGCGAAGACGCTCCGCTTGATTGGGATCATGGTTTTCAAATCGACCGCGTTGACATTGCTGCGGGCGACATGATCGATTGGGACAGCGCAGAAAGTAAAGAAGTGTTGTTCGTTCATAACGGTCATGTGGACATCGAATGCGACGACGGCGTCGTCACTTTGGTTGAAGGTGACACCGTCAGTCTGCCCGCCGGATTGCCGCGCAGACTGACTTCAACTGCGGGCGCGGTTACGTTTTTGGTTCATCCTTGATGGCGATCCCCAATGGAGCCATTCCAAACATTGGGGGCCGTGATATTGCGCAAATTTTGAAACCGCAAGGCGCGCGTCGACACGATATGGCGGGGTTCGGCGACGAATATAGTGACATTGTCGATTATATTCTGCGCTGCACCCACCGCATTTGGGAGCAGAAGGACGTCGGCCTGATCGCATCACATTACGCGCCCGATATCGTGGTGCACATGATGACGGGGCCAGTACTCGGCATGGACGGGGTGATTACGGGGACGTCGCGAACGCTTTCTGCCTTTCCTGACCGGGCGCTGACGGGGGAGGCAGTGATCTGGTCTGACGAGGGTCAGGGCGTCTATCTGTCGTCACACCGGATCACTTCGGCGGCGACAAATCTGGGTACATCTGAACTTGGTCCAGCCACCGGCAAGAAGATCACTTTCACGACCATCGCTGATTGCCTGTGCAAAGCGAATTTAATCATCGAAGAATGGCTGGTGCGCGATTATAGCGCGATGGCGCTGGAGCTGGGCTATCATCCAAGGACTATTGCCCAGGCTCATGCTGCGACAGATAAGACATCAGGCGTTCGCGCAGAATGGCGCAAGGCGGCGATCGAACGCGTTCGGTCAAACGCTGCGACGCCATTCCCAACCGCGCCATTGCCCGATCCATCAGCAGACCCTCACGCTTTTGCGCACGCATTCTTTGATTGCGTCGTCAATCACCGACGGTTTGGAGCAGTCCGAAATGCCTATTCTCCGTCAGCGCATTGGACGGGGCCGGGTGGACGCCGACTGTTTGGCTGGGGTGAAATTACGGGTTGGTTTACAGCGCTGATCGGCAGCTTTGGCGATGCCCGGATTTCGATCCAGCATGTCGCGGCTGTTGACGGCCAGATTGCAGTGCGCTGGGAATTGGCAGGCACGCATGATGGGGGGGCGCTCTACGGTGCTGCTACGAGCGAACCCGTCTACATACTTGCCGTGACGCATTGGCGAATCGCGCACAATGTGATTGTCGATGAAGTAACCGTGTTTGATGAAGTCGCGCTGATGCGCCAGATGGAAGGCGGGCTGTGAGCGAACTCGCTAACCTCGAAACCGCATTGCGACGCGACCGCTGCCTCGGCGCACTTGCCCTCAGCCATGTTCACCGTGCAACGCGAGAGGATAGCCTAAGCATCATTAAAGGCCGTGACGCCATTACCTTCCAATGGGTGAAAGAGGATGCGAACGACATCACCATCACCTCCGATTTCGGAGATATGATCGCCTATAAGGTCGACGATTGGCACGGCCATCGCTGGGTCTGGCGCGAAGATGACAGAATATTGCGCGAAGTCGTAATTGAAGATCGCGGTGACGCAAAGATTGCGTCGCCTGCACATTCACCATTAGGTGAACTGCGCAGCGGTGAGGGGCAATATGCCGCAAGCGACAAAGCAATTCTGCCACCCGGTTTTCCCGAAGAAGCCCGAGAAATTGTAAATTGGCTTCATCGGGCGTGGAACGGCCGCGCCTTTAACCTTTATGACCGCGCATGGCTCCCGGCTCTGATCCGCAAATTGCCCGACGCCACATTCTACTTTGAACACGCCGTTGTCGGGGAACGGCAGACCGCAATCCTCTGGCGCGTCCACGGCCACCATGAAAACGGGCAGCGCGTGCGCCTGATTGGTAGCAGCGTGTTTACAGGAGACGCCGACGCGACGGTGATCGATCACGCCGCGATGGCTGCGCAATTAGAACGCGGTCTGATTGATTATGGCAGAGCGCGATAATAAACCGATATGGGCGGTCAAGATGCGATCGGTGATCGGGCAAATTGTTCTTGGTTATCGTCGAGCCACATTTTTATTGTTGCAGCAAAGTCGTGCGGCGCTTCGAGTGGAAGCATGTGGCCTGCGCCCGCAATTTCGACAAGATGAGCGTTAGGGGTCAATTGCGCCCAGTTGCGGTGCCATTGAGGCGGGCAGAGCGTGTCTTGACTGCCGCACATGTACAGCACGGGCACATTGAGCGCAGCAATCGCGACACGCCTGTCCTGACGGAGTCGCAGCGCCTCGCTTTGCCGGACAAAAACCTCGTCGCCAAGAGCCATCCCCATCGCGCGCAACAGATCGAGCAGCGCCGCATCGCCCCGGTTTTGTGTCGCAAGATAATTCGGCTTCAATTCCTCAACCAGCACGCGTTCAAGCCCGCCACTGCGAACCTCGGCTTGCTGGAAGGGCCGGTGCGCCGCGCGTTCGGGCAGATCGGCTGTCGCGTTATAACCCGCAAGCACCAGCCCTGCGACGCGTTCGGGCACCTGCACCGCCATCTCAACTGCAACGATGGCACCCAGCGAAAAGCCAATGGGAAGCAACCGCCCGGTCGTCGCCGAAAGCGCCCGCTTCGCCATCGCGGCGATACTGTCATCGTGCGTCAGATCGGCGTCGAAAATAGGACCGTGTTGTTCATTAGCGAGCATATCGATAATCGCGTGGCCGCCGCCACGCCAAAGCCGCGCATCGCACATATTGCCGGGAAGCAAAACGGGCGCCACCCGGCCGCTACACGCCTCAGGCTGCTTCTTTACGACCATAGCGGCGGAC
>JAYVVW010000041.1:0-28531 GCA_043786595.1 Sphingomonadales bacterium
AGATCCGGCAACGCGGTTTTCGCCAGCGGCAGATTCTTTTACAACTGCAATCCGAACCACCTCAACTGGCAATCAGGAGGACGACGACGATCGCAACAACCGCCGAAGCGACAGTGCCCCATTTCAACATGCTCATGACACTCAAATAGGTGTCGCTATGTGCTGCCATATCATTCTGGCTATCGCTGGTTCCCATTTTCAACCCCTATGCTGGCATGTGTCTTGATTCGTAATGCTTAGGCGTCGCTTTACGTTTTCTCAAGACCGTCCGTACAGCGCGTCGCGGAAAGTTGGGGGGTGCTGCACAAAAAAGCTGCACCTGCGATCTTTGTCACACTGTTGAATTAACAGCATGTTTACACCGGGCTTGTAGCTTTGATTCGGGGAATCTCTGTGAAGGTGGGCGTATGATGCAAGCAGGCACAGTTACGGGTGTGGTGATGCTCATCGATGATGAGCCAGCACAACAGCGATTGATTTCAGCTCTGGCGGGCCGTTCGGGTTGGCGAACTATTATTGCAACGAACGCCGAAATGGCGATTGCGATGCTGGGCACGCATGACGGCATGATGCTTGATGCAATCCTGCTTGATCAGGCGGTTCCAGGTGCCGACGGTACCGAACTTATCGAATGTCTGCGTGCGCGGCGGCCAGCACTTCCGATACTGATGATGACCGCACTCGATTCGGCGTCGTTTGCAGTCGATGCGCTGCGTGCCGGGGCCACTGACTTTCTTGTGAAGCCGATTGCACCAGACCGTTTGCTTGCGGCACTCGACGCCACCATCGACCCCGGTGCAGCAAAAGGTGAACTGCGCGCGCTGACCGAAAAGGATTCGGTCGTACTCGGTTTTGGCGAAATCGTCGGATCTGATCCGGTGTTTCGCACCGGCCTTGCGATCGCAGCGAAAGCCGCGCGCGCGCGCTTGCCCGTTTTGATCGAAGGCGAGAGCGGGACTGGCAAAGAGGCTGTCGCCGCTGCAATCCACGCTGCATCACCGCGTGAGAAAAGGCCACTGATAACCGTCAATTGTTCGGCGATTCCCGCCAATCTGATAGAATCAGAATTATTTGGTCACGAACGCGGCGCATTTACCGGTGCATTCTCGCGCCACTTCGGCAAATTTGTTGAAGCCGACGGCGGAACATTGGTGCTTGATGAGATCGAATCACTTCCGCCTCATATCCATCTCAAACTGTTGCAAGCCATCCAGACCGGCGAAATTTTTCCGATCGGTTCGCGCGGCTTTACCGAAGTCGATGTCCGCGTCATCGCGACGTCAAATTGCAATCTGCTCGATACGATTGCCTCAAGCGGGTTTCGCGAGGATTTATATTACCGCCTCGCCACCGTGCATGTCACGCTCCCCCCGCTGCGCGACCGGATGGGTGATCTCACGCATTTAGCGCGCCATCTGCTCAGCCGTATGGCGCGCCAGCCTGGAATGCGCGGATTGGGCATCACCGATGAAGCGATTGCTTTGCTGGCTGACTACACATGGCCGGGCAACGTTCGTCAACTCCACAACGTCCTTTTCCGCGCAGCGGTCTGCTGTGACCGTGACGCGCTTACCATTTCAGATTTCCCCGAGATTATGAAAACGGCGGTTGGGCACGGCGTCAATAAACGTGCCGCCAATGAAGCAGGCATCACTTTGTATCAGAGCGATGGGCAAATGCGTTCGCTCGAAGAAATTGAAGCTGACGTGATACGTCTGGCGATCGGCCATTACCGCGGCCGGATGACCGAAGTCGCGCGGCGGCTCAATATCGGACGTTCGACGCTCTACCGCAAACTGGCCGAACTCGGGATCAGCGACGTTGCCTGATTAGATCTGGGCATGATTAGCCTTGGGGTTGATTCGCGCTGGTGGCGCAGCGCGCGTGCTGATATTTGAAGCCATGACCCAAAAATTTACCGGAAAGTCTGCGTTTGTCACGGGCGCGTCGTCAGGCATTGGTCTTGCGGTTGCGGGCTTGCTTGATCGCAGTGGTGCAACACCGCTCGCTTTATTCGACCGCGTTGAACCTGTATTGCATCAAGCGTGCGGGCACATCAGGGGCGCGCAGCTAATTGCAGGGCATGTTGCCGATGAAGTGATGTGGGCCGATGCGGCACCCTTGCTCGACGGACTCGACTTGGCGGTGGTCAACGCCGGCGTAACAAGCAGCGGCCCGATCGATACGCTCGATTTTACCGAATGGCGGCGCGTGATGTCGACGAACCTTGACGGCGCATTCTTGTCAATTCGAGCGGCGATGCGCGCAATGAAACGCCACGGACGCGGCGGTGCGATTGTTGTGACGGCCTCTGCGTCCGGTCTGAAAGCCGAGGCGGGGATTGCGGCTTACGGAGCGTCAAAAGCGGCACTGCTCCACCTGACGCGTATTGCAGCCAAAGAGGGCGCTGCGCACGGCATCCGCGTTAATGCGATCGCGCCCGGCGGAGTCAAAACCCCGATCTGGCAGCAGGCCGAATCTTTTCGCAACCTCGTTCAAACGAGCGGGAGCGCGGACGCAGCATTTGCCGACATGGCAAAGGCGGCAACACCGCTCGGACGATTTGCCACGGCTGACGAAATCGCCGCACAAATCGCGTTTCTGTTGTCCGATGATGCCGCGACCATTACGGGCGCGACGCTCACCAGCGACGGCGGCTATTCAGCCTAAGCGTCGATACTGCCGCCAGACACATTGGCAAATGCGACGCCGCCATCAACCGCGATCGTCTCGCCAACGACATAGTTACCGGCCTTGCTGGCAAGAAAGATTGCTGTGCCCGCCATATCCTCGTCAATGCCGATACGACCATTTGGAATGCGCTTTGCCACGGCTTCACCGTGATCGCGTGCCGCACGGTTCATATCCGATGCAAATGCGCCTGGCGCGATCGAGGTGACATTGATCTGATCCTTGATCAGCTCCGCCGCCATCCGCCGCGTCAGATAGATTAGCGACGCTTTCGATGCGTGATAGCTGTAAGTATCCCAAGGATTGAGGCGGATGCCGTCAATCGACGTGATCATGATGACCTTGGCAGGTTGCGACATGGTTGCCGCCGCCTTGAGCTGCGTGTAAAGCGCCTGTGTCAGGAAAAAAGGCGATTTGACGTTCAGGTCCATCACCTTGTCCCACCCACTTTCGGGGAATTCGGCAAACGGCGCCCCCCATGCTGAGCCGGCATTGTTGACAAGGATATCAAGCTTTGTCTCGCGCTCGGCAAATGCCGCAGCAAGGTCTTTGCAACCCGAAACGGTTGACACGTCCATCGGCAGCGGGTGGCAATCAGGACCGAGTTCGGCCGCCGTTTCCTCGCAGTTTTTCACCTTGCGCGACGAGATATAGACCTTCGCGCCCTGTGCAATGAAGCCCGCCGCAATCATCTTGCCGATATTTTTTGATCCGCCAGTGACAAGCGCAACGCGCCCTTCAAGCGAGAAGAGTTTCGATGTATCCATATTCTGTCCTTTGTCAGTAACCGTTGAGTTTGGCGACGCGGTCGGCATGGAACCATGCGTCACCGAAGGCTTCGTTGAGCGAACGGTCGCGTTTCATGTAAAGTCCGATATCATATTCGTCAGTCATGCCCATGCCGCCGTGCATCTGTACGCCTTCGCGCACCGCTAGGTTGCAGGCAAAGCCTGCCTTGGCTTTGGCAGCAGCGACAAATTGCTCGGCGCGCGGATCACCGTCGTCAAGCAGGTTCTGCGCCTTGAGCACGAGCGCGCGTGCGCCTTCCATTTCGCCGTAGAGATGCGCGGCGCGGTGCTGCAGCGCCTGAAACTCTCCAATCAACGTGCCGAATTGCTTGCGCTGCTTGAGATAGGCGAATGTCATATCCATCGCGCCGCCGCCAACGCCGACCATTTCCGCCGCAGCACCTGCGCGCGCCCCGTCAAGCAGTTTGCCAAGGCCCGCCCAACCACCATCGACTTCGCCAATCACGGCGTCTGCTGTGACGTCGACATTGTCGAATGTAACGCGCGCGGCAAATTGCGAATCGACCAATCGGTCAGCCTCAATGTGCATTCCGTCGGCACCGCGTGGCACTGCGAACAGCGTGATACCCGCTTCGTCGTTGACGTCGCCCGACGTGCGCGCTGACACAATCATCATATCGGCAACATGCCCGTGGATAACGAATTGCTTCTTGCCCGATAATCGAAACCCATTGCCTGAACGCTGCGCGGTCAACGCCACCGAATGTGGCCGATGTTTCGCGCCTTCTTCGAGCGCGAGCGCGATGACAGCTTCGCCTGCTATAATTTTCGGGAACCACTCAGCGCGTAAATGTGCGCCTGCACCTTTGAGCGCTTCGACAGCGGCAACCGAGGTCGAAAGAAAGGGAGAGGGCGTGAGATTGCGGCCGATCTCCTCAAGCACAATGCCTGCCTCGACATGGCCAAGCCCCATGCCGCCTTCGGCTTCGGGAATCAGAATGCCCGTGATCCCCATTTCGGCAAACTGCCTCCAAAGCCCCTTGGCAAAACCCGTCGGGTCGGCACTGTCACGCAGCGTGCGGAGATGTTTCACAGGCGCATTTTCGGCCAAGAAGGGCGCGACCATGTCTTTGAGCATGGTCTGGTCTTCACTATATGTCATCGCCATCCGATCAGGCTCCTGGCAGTTCGAGAATGCGTTTCGATACAACATTGAGCATGACTTCGCTGGTGCCCCCTTCGATGCTGTTGGCTTTGGTGCGCAGCCATGTGCGCGGTTTTGCGCCGCCCTTTGAACGGGTGCTGTCCCATTCGAGCGCATCCGATCCGCCCGCCGCCATGACGAGTTCGTGGCGTTTCTTGTTGAGCTCGGTTCCGACATATTTCATCAGGTTCGAATAAGCGGGGTGGCCCGTTCCCGATTTCCACTGATCCATGAATCGTTCGCTGTGCGCGCGGAACGCCATCGTATCGACATCGAACAGCGCCATTTGCGCGCGGAGCAACGGCTCTTGATCGGCAACATCTTTGAACGTCGCGCCGATTGATGCCATGCCCTCACCAAGCCCGCCGCCCGAAATCATTTCGCGCTCATGACCAAGCAGATATTTTGCAACGTCCCAACCGCGGTTCAATTCACCAACGATCTGGTGCTTGGGCACCTTCACATTGTCAAAGAAGGTTTCGCAAAACGGGCTGTTGCCGCTGATTAGCAGGATCGGCTTGGTCGTGACGCCCGGCGTTGCCATATCGAACAGCAGAAAGCTGATGCCGCGATATTTGTCGTTCTTGTCGGTGCGGACGAGACAGAAAATCCAGTCGGCTTTGTCAGCATAGCTCGTCCAGATTTTCTGCCCGTTGACGTTCCAATGGTCTCCCATATCTTCGCCGTAAGTCTGGAGACTGACAAGATCGCTGCCCGATCCAGGTTCGGAATAGCCCTGGCACCAGCGGATTTCACCGCGCGCAATTTGCCCGAGATAGTGAACCTTCTGTTCTTCTGTCCCGAACTTCAAAAGCGCGGGGCCAAGCATCCAGATACCGAATGACATCAGCGGGCTGCGGCAGCCGAGGCGCGCCATTTCGCTGCGCAATATTTTGGTTTCAGCCGATGAAAGCCCAGCCCCACCGTAAGCCTTTGGCCAGTCAGGTACCGTCCACCCTTTCGCCGCCATCACGTCAAGCCATTGTTTCTGGGCGGGATTTTTGAAAGTGAAGTTTCTGCCACCCCAGCACGCATCATCGTCGTCGCGCATGGGTTCGCGCATTTCGGGCGGGCAATTGGCTTCGAGCCAGTTGCGCGTTTCGGTTCGGAACTGTTCAAGATCGCTCATCAAGTCTCTCCTGCTATTGCGCAATTCTCTACGGCGACAGCCAAGCTTTACGCAAGCGTCAATGTATGAACTCCCGATTCCGTAACGTTAGTGTCAGGCGCGTTGACGATGCGTCGCATGGCCCTATGCTTTTGAAAAGTAATGGAGAGATCGAAATGAGATTCGCAGGCAAAACAGCGGTTATCACGGGTGCAGCATCGGGCATTGGCAAGGCGACATGCCTGTTATTTGCATCCGAAGGCGCGACTGTCATCGCGGCAGACATCGACGTCGCGGGTGGCGAAGAACTGGCGTCGACATCGAACGGCAAGATTTTCTTCAAGCAAACCGATGTTTGCAATGTGGCAGACATCAAAGCGCTGATGGACTTTGCCGCTGAAAAAACCGGCGGTATTGATATCGTATTCAACAATGCGGGCGCAGGCGGCGACCGCGCACCGATCGAAGAAATTGAAGCCGAAGGCTGGGATCGGACGATGAACCTGCTGCTCCGCTCGGTCGCGATGGGCATCCGTTACGCGACGCCGCACATGATCGGCCGCGCGGGTGCCGCGTTCATCAACACGGCGAGTGTCGCAGCACTTGGCGCAGGCTATTCGCCGACCGCTTATGCAGTGGCAAAGGCAGGCGTGCTGCACCTTTCAAAAGTCGCCGCGACTGATCTTGCCAAGCATGAAATCCGATGCAACGCGATTTGCCCCGGCTTTATCCAGACCAATATATTTTCATCATCAATGGACGTGCCTGCCGACAAAAAGGAAGAGGCGAACAAGATCATCTTTGAAATCTCGAACCACACACAACCCGTCAAGCGCGGCGGACAGCCCGAAGACATTGCCAATATGGTCGCGTTCCTCGCCAGCAACGAAGCAGGCTTTATCACCGGCGCGCATTTCCTTGTCGATGGCGGGATCACAACGGGACAACCACATAGCTGGAACCCCGAAGCCCCAGGCCTATTCGATTCGCTTGAAGCATTTGCCGACGCTGCCAACGCGGGATGATCGTTCCACCCGCACAACGATTGCCGCTCCGCATAAAAATCGGATTTGCGTTCGGATCAATCGCATACGGCGTTAAGGAAAATGGCTTCAGCGTGTTGCTGATGCTGTTTTACAATCAGGTGCTTGGGCTTGACGCCGGGATTGTCGGGCTGATTTTGCTCGGCGCATTGCTGCTTGATGCGATCATTGATCCGCTGGTCGGTTATTGGAGCGACCATACCCACAGCCGCTGGGGTCAGCGACATCCGTGGCAATATGCGTCGATCATTCCCATGGCGCTCGCGTGGACGATGCTGTGGTATCCGCCCGAAACAAAGGGGCCACTGCTCTACGCGCATCTGATGTTATTCGCGTTTCTGATGCGCGCCGCAGTGTCGGCGTTCGAAGTGCCTGGTCTTTCGATCGTTCCTGCGCTGACGTCAGATTATGATGAGCGTACATCGATCACGCGCTGGCGCTTTCTGTTCGGCTGGGTAGGTGGGTTGATCACGCTGGCGGCAGCCTTCACAGTGTTTCTGGTGCCAGAACCCGGCTACCCGATCGGTCAGTTCAACCTTAACGGATACAAATATTACGGACAATTTGGTGCCGTCCTCATTCTGGTTACCACGCTCGTTTCGGCGCTGACAACGCACCGCAGGATTGCCAGCCTGCCGTTTACTCCGCCAACGCACCACGGCTTTGCGGCGTCGATCGTCGAAATCCGCGAGACGCTCGCGAACCGCGCCTATCTTACACTTTTAGGCAGCACATTGTTCGCGTTTATCAACCTTGGCGTGATTTTTTCGATCACAAGCTATCTCCTGACGTTTGTATGGCGGGTGCCGCAATCGGGCTTTCTTGTATATGCGGTTTCGCTATTCGTCGGGGTTGTTGGTGCATTTCTACTCGTGGGCGCAGTGCAGGAAAAAGTCGAGAAACGGCAGGCGGCATTTGTGTTCGGGTTGCTCGGCCTTGCATTCGGCGTCGCTCCATATGTCCTGCGCTACCTCGGCTTTTTCCCTGAAAACGACAGCGCTTACCTGATCCCACTTCTGTTCACGCTCATTGCGATCGGCAACGGCTTTGGCGCAGGTGCAAGCATAGTCATGCAGTCAATGTTATCAGACGTTGTCGAGGCCGCCCAGGTCACGACGGGTCGCCGATCCGAAGGCATGTTTTCGGCGGGTTACTTTTTCGTACAGAAATGCACCACGGGGCTTGGCCTGGTGATAACAGGTTTGATCATTTCACTGTCGGGCCTGCCTGAGAAGGCGATTCCGGGGCGCGTTTCTGATTCTGTTCTCGATCATCTGATCGTCAGTTTCATCATATCGCTGATGGTGCTCACAACGATTAGTGTGTCGATCATCCGCAAATTCCCGATCACCCGCGCCGAGCATCAGGCGCGTGTGCGTGCGCTGGCAAAAACATAAGCGATAAAAAGCAAATTCGGGGGGTGGCTAACTCTCCCGAAAGCTGACATTGACGTTAAGGTAAACCAAAAAGGAATCAAGCGAGATGGATTTCACACTCAACGAACGCGAAACATATTGGCGCGACCGCGTACGCGATTTCATGGAGCGCCATGTGATCCCGCGTCAGGCCGATTACTACGCCGAACAGGCAACGGGCGATCGCTGGAAAGTCCTTCAGGTCGTTGAAGAGGAAAAGGCCCGCGCAAAAGCGGCTGGTCTCTGGAATTTATTCATGCCGCCGTCGTCGGGCTTCCCCCATGTTGACGACACGGTTCAACTCGAAGGGCCAGGGCTTACCAACGTCGAATATGCGCTGTGTGCCGAAGAAATGGGCCGCGTTGGCTGGGGTTCGGAAGTGTTCAACTGTTCAGCACCCGACACTGGCAATATGGAAGTGTTCAATCGCTACGGCACGCGTGAACAAAAGCTTGAGTGGATGGTGCCGCTGATGAACGGCGAAATTCGTTCGGCGTTTCTGATGACCGAGCCGGCGGTGGCTTCATCGGATGCGACCAACATCGAAACATCGATCCGTCGTGAGGGTGACGAATATGTCATCAATGGCCGCAAATGGTGGTCATCGGGCGTCGGTGATCCGCGTTGCAAGATCAACATCGTCATGGGCAAAACCGATTTCGAGGCGAAGCGCCATGCGCAACAGTCGATGGTGCTGGTGCCAATGGATGCGCCGGGACTTGAAGTCCTGCGGATGTTGCCTGTGTTCGGCTATGATGATGCGCCGCATGGCCATGCCGAGGTTCTGCTGACGAATGTGCGCGTGCCCGTTACCAACATGTTGCTTGGTGAAGGGCGCGGATTTGAGATCGCGCAGGGGCGTCTCGGGCCGGGCCGTATCCACCACTGTATGCGCACGATTGGCGTCGCCGAAGTTGCGCTGGAAAAAATGGCGAAGCGGCTGCTTTCGCGCACGGCATTCGGCAAGAAGATCGCCGAACAATCGGTGTGGGAAGAACGGATTGCGCGCGCACGTATCGATATCGAAATGACCCGTCTGCTGTGCCTTAAGGCCGCACAGATGATGGATACCGTCGGTAACAAATCGGCAGCGTGTGAAATCGCGATGATCAAGGTTCAGGCACCGAACATGGCGCTCAAAATCATTGACGATGCCATTCAGGCGCACGGCGGCGGCGGCGTGACGACCGATTTCGGTCTTGCAGCAGCGTATGCAGGTCAGCGGACGCTTCGGCTTGCTGATGGCCCCGATGAAGTTCATTCGCGTGCAATTGCGCGCCTTGAATTCGGGAAATATGGAGCCAATTGATGCGCGCTGCGATCCTTCACACGCCCGGACAGCCACTTTCGATTGAAGACGTCGTCATTTCAAAACCGGGGCCGCACGAAGTGCTGCTCCGCACGGCGGCGTGTGGCCTGTGCCATTCGGACCTTCATTTCATCGAGGGCACCTATCCCCATCCGCTTCCGGCCATTCCAGGCCATGAAGCGGCGGGAATTGTTGAGGCGGTGGGTAGCGAAGTCCGTGCGGTGAAGGTTGGTGATGCGGTCGTGACGTGCTTGTCTGCATTCTGCGGGCGGTGCGATTTCTGCGTCACGGGGCGGCTGTCGCTTTGCACCAGTGGCGATACGCGGCGGCAGGTTGGCCAACCACCACGACTGACGAAGCCCGACGGCAGTGTCGTTAATCAGATGCTCAATCTGTCGGCATTCGCTGAACAGATGCTGATCCACGAAAATGCCTGCGTTACGATCCACCCCGATATGCCGCTTGACCGAGCAGCCGTAATTGGTTGCGCGGTGACGACAGGTGCGGGGACGATTTTTAACGCGTGCAAGGTGACGCCGGGCGAGACAGTGCTTGTCGTCGGCTGCGGCGGCGTGGGACTAGCGACAATTAACGCTGCAAAAATTGCGGGCGCTGGCCGGATCATTGCAGCCGATCCGATCGCTGAAAAACGTGCGCTGGCAATGAAACTCGGCGCGACTGACGTGATTGACACGGGTGCCGACAATGCGGCGGCGCAGATCATTGAAATGACCAGGGGCGGCGTCGACCACGCGATCGAAGCCGTCGGACGTCCGGCGTCGGCAGCACTTGCTGTTGCCTCGCTCAAGCGCGGCGGCACGGCAACAATTCTGGGCATGATGCCAATGAATGAGCGTGTCAGCCTTGGCGCGTTTGATCTGCTTGGCGGCAAAAAACTTCAGGGCGCGCTGATGGGCGCGAACCGTTTCCCCGTCGATATCCCGCGACTGGTGGATTTCTATATGCGCGGGCTGCTTGATCTCGACACAATTGTTGCAGAGCGTTTGCCGCTCGGCCAAATCAACGAAGGCTTTGATAAGTTGCGCAAGGGCGATGCGGCGCGGTCAGTGATCGTGTTTGAGCAATGAGCGTGCCGCCGATTGATGCGCAGGCCGCCTTTTCAGGAACGGTTGTTCCGCAAGGTAATGACCGCGTTGATGAGGTGGCGCTTTCGGCGTGGATGACGGAGCATGTCGCGGGATTTGAAGGGCCGTTGCAAGCCCTCAAATTCGCAGGCGGTCAATCAAACCCAACCTACCGCCTTAATACGACGAGCGGTTCCTATGTGCTTCGGCGCAAACCTTTGGGGCCGCTTCTACCAAGCGCCCACGCGGTTGACCGCGAATATAAAGTGATTGCGGGACTGCACCCAACCGGCTTTCCTGTTGCCAAGCCATTTGGCCTTTGCACTGATGACAGCGTGATCGGCAGTTGGTTCTACATCATGGATATGGTCGAGGGCCGCACGATTTGGGATGGCGCAATGCCAGGCTCAAACCCGACCGAACGCCGCAAGACTTATGAAGCGATGATCGATACGCTGGCGGCACTGCACAACATCAATGTGGAAAGTGCCGGTCTGTCTAACTTTGGCAAGCCGGGAAATTATTTCGGGCGTCAGGTTGATCGCTGGACGAAGCAGTACCGGCTGGCCGAAACCGAAGTAATGCCCGAAATGGAGCGGCTGATTGAATGGCTGCCGCGCACGTTGCCAGAACAGACGCGGACGAGCGTCGTCCACGGTGACTACCGCATCGACAATATGATCTTTGCGAGCGGCGAGGCCAAGGTGATTGCGGTGCTTGATTGGGAATTGTCGACGCTTGGCGACCCGCTTGCCGATTTCACTTATGTCGCGATGGCGTGGGTAACCGAAAATGGCGGACGGTCGGGAATCATGGACGTTGATCGCACTGCGCTTGGCATTCCAGAGCTTGACGAGATGGTGAAGCGCTACTGTGCAGCGACGGGGCGCGACGGCGTGCCCGACATGAACTGGTATTTCGCCTATAATTTCTTCCGTCTCGCAGGAATTATTCAGGGCATCAAAAAGCGCGTCCTTGATGGCACCGCCAATTCGTCACACGCGCGTGATATGTCTGAACGCGTACTCCCACTGGCTGATGCGGCCTGGCAATATGCGGTCAAAGCAGGCGCATAACCGATTTAGGAGACTATAATGTCGTTGTTTGATATGACTGGTAAAATCGCGGTCATCACCGGATCGTCGCGCGGGATTGGCAAGGCCATTGCCGAGGAAATGGCTGTTCACGGCGCGAAGGTGGTGATCTCCAGCCGCAAGGCAGATGCGTGTGATCTGGTGACAAACGCAATCAACGCCAAGCACGGCGCGGGCACCGCAATCACAGTTCCGGCGAACATCTCTTCAAAAGAAAGCCTGCAAAAGCTGGTCGATGAAACGATCAAGGCGTTTGGCCGGATCGACGCGCTTGTCTGCAACGCGGCCTCGAACCCTTATTACGGGCCGATGGCTGGGATCAGCGATGAGCAGTTTAACAAGATACTGACCAACAATATCATCGCAAACAACTGGCTGGTATCGATGGTTGCGCCCGCGATGATTGAACGTGGCAACGGATCAATCACGATTATTTCGTCGATTGGCGGGATCAGGGCATCGACGACGATTGGCGCCTATTGCATCTCAAAGGCGGCGGATATGCAGCTCGCGCGCAATCTGGCGCACGAATATGGCCCGTCGGGGGTAACGGTAAATTGCATCGCGCCGGGCCTGATCAAAACCGATTTCGCCAAGGCGTTGTGGGATGATCCAGACACGCTCAAAAGGTCAACAGCGACCGCAGCACTCCGCCGCATTGGCGAGCCCGATGAGATTGCAGGTGCCGCGGTATTTCTCGCGTCACGCGCGGGTGCTTTTACTACGGGCCAGACCATCGTCATCGATGGCGGCGTGACATCAGGTTAAGGAGAGAATTATGGCAGGACGTTTGGATGGTAAGGTTGCGATCATTACCGGCGCTGGCTCGGGCATTGGCCGCGCGTCGGCAATCCTTTTTGCGCAGGAAGGTGCAAAGCTAGTTCTCGCGGATAAGAGCGAGAGCGTCCATGAAACTGCCAAACTGGTCGGCGCTGATGCGATTGCGGTGCAGATGGATGCGGGGCTTGAAGCCGACGTTGTTGCGCTGGTTGCCAAGGCAATTGACGCGCACGGCCAAATCGACGTGGCGTTCGCCAACGCGGGTATTTCGGGCGGGATGGCCGGGATTTTCGATCTCACGGCAGAAGCCTGGGCGGAAATCCTCCGCGTCAATCTGATCGGACCGTGGCTGATGGTGAAACATGCCGGCAAGGCAATGGCAGACGCGGGCAAGGGCGGTTCCATCATCATGACGGCAAGTGTGGCGGGCATTCGCTCAGGCGCTGGCGGCGCTGCCTATTCGGCGTCAAAGGCGGGTGTCATCAATCTTGCCGCTGTATCAGCACAGCAACTGTGTGAGACAGGTGTGCGCTGCAATGCGATCTGTCCCGGCCTTACCGAAACGGGAATGACGAAGCCGACGTTTGATTATGCCAAGGAAAAAGACGTGATGCACAAGGTCGGGCGGCTCAATCCGCTTCGCCGCGCGGCGCAACCTGAAGAACTGGCCAATGTCGCGCTGTTCCTTGCATCGGATCAATCGAGCTATGTCAACGGGCAGTCGATTGCGGTTGACGGCGGGCTTTCATCATCACATCCGGTTACGCGCCAGTTAACCGGTCAAACGGCGGTATAATGTCATGAAAATGCGTCAATTGGGCGATAGCGGGATTGCCGTCTCTGAAATTTCGTTAGGGTCGTGGCTGACCTACGGTGTGGGGGTTGAAGCCGATAAATCGCGCGCCTGTCTCGACCGTGCGTTCGATGTCGGGATCAACTTCATCGACACCTCAAATATTTACGGCAAAGGCGCTGCGGAAACTTTTTTGGGTGACGCGCTGAAGGGCCGCGCTCGTGATAGCTATGTGATGGCGACGAAGCTGTTTTTCCCGATGACCGACGCTGATAAGGGGCTATCGCGCGCGCAGATCATGAAACAGATTGATGCTTCGCTCACGCGGCTCCAGACCGATTACGTCGATCTCTACCAGTGCCACCGTTTTGATGATGAAACGCCGATCGAAGAAACGATGGATGCGCTGTCCGAAGTTGTCCGTATGGGCAAGGCACGCGCGATTGGTTTTTCCGAATGGACGCCTGATAACATCCGCGCAGGGTTTGGTGTCGCGGGCAGCGTCAAATTCGTATCGAGCCAGCCGCAATATTCGCTGTTCTGGCGCGGCCCTGAAGCCGAAGTGATCCCGCTATGTGATGCCAATGGTATTTCGCAGATTGTCTGGTCGCCGCTCGCGCAGGGGCTGCTGACGGGCAAATATAGCGCGGATACGCCGCCACCGGCGGGAAGCCGCGCGACGCATGACAGCATGGGTGTGTGGATCGAGCGCTGGCTGACACCAGCGAACCTGCGCGCGGTCGACGCGATCAAGCCGATTGCTGCCGAAGCCGGGTGTACGCTTGCTCAGTTTGCGCTCGCGTGGATATTGCGTCAGCGCGGCGTCGCCAGCGCGATCATCGGCGCAACGCGGCCCGAACAAGTGACAGAAAATGCGGCGGCAAGCGGCCTCAGCGTTGATCCCGCACTCTTTGCCAAAGCCGAAGCCATCGTAGCAGGAGCACGCGCATGACTCATCCTGATCCAACCGACCTTGGCTTCTTGCCTGAGCGCCTGCAACGCATCAATGATCATATCCAGACCAAATATCTGGATACGGGCAAGCTGCCGCACGCCGCACTGTTGATCGGGCGCGGCGACGAAGTGGCACATCTGTGGAGTTCGGGCGTTAGCAGCGATGCAATTTTCCGCATTGCTTCGATGACCAAGCCGATCACGTCAATAGCGTTGATGCAACTGGTTGAGCAGGGCAAAATTGCGCTGAGCGAACCGGTCGCCAAATATATTCCTGAATTTGCCAATTTGGGCGTCTTCGTTGCGGGCGGCGGCAATGTGCCGTTCGTATCGCGCCCGCCGACAAGCGTGCTGCGCGTGATCGATTTGATGCGGCACACGGCGGGTTTCACTTACTCGTTTCAGGAACGCAGCAACATCGATGCCGCCTACCGCAAGACCGACATCGAAAGCTGGGCAAAATGGGACAACGATGAATTCGTCGCGGGTCTTGCCAAAATTCCGCTCGAATTTGATCCGGGGACAAGCTGGAATTATTCGGTCGCGACTGATCTTGTCGGTGTGATCGTTTCGCGTGTTTCGGGAATGTCGCTTGGCGACTATTTCGAGGCGAATATTTTTGCGCCGCTCGGCATGGTCGATACCAGCTTCCGCGTCGCCGCTGATCAGGCGCACCGCGTGCCCGATGCCTATGCCTGGCACCCGACCGAAAAGATGAAGCTGGTTGATCCGGCTGGCGCGGACAGTGGCTGGGCGGGGCCGCGCAAAATGCAATCGGGCGGCGGTGGCCTTGCGTCAACGCTTGCCGACTACCACCGATTCTGCCGGATGCTGCTTAACGGTGGCGCGCTTGATGGCGCGCAAATCATCAGCCCGAAAACGCTCGAACTGATGACCGCAAACCATTTGCCGGGCGGCGGCGATCTGACGAAGCACAGCACAGCGCTATTCAGCGAAGCTGAAAACGCAGGTACGGGCTTTGGGTTGGGTTTTGCCCGCGTGATTGAACCTGCGGCGACGATGATGCCGTGCTCACAGGGCGAATTCTTTTGGGGCGGGATGTATTCAACGGCCTTTTTCGTCGATCCTGTCGAAGACATTTGCATGATTTTCATGACGCAGTTGATGCCGTCGAGCAGCTATCCGATCCGGCGTGAGATCAAGACGATGCTATACGCGTCGCTCGCCGCCTAGACCATAATGACAGGCGACTTCTCAGGACGTCTGGCGCTTGTCACCGGCGGAGGAGACGGGATCGGAGCCATGCTCGCGCGCGGTTTGGCTGGCTGGGGGATGCAGGTTTGCGTTCAGGATATCCGCCGTGACGCGGCGCAGGCTGTGGCGGATGAGATTGGCAATGAGGCCTTTCCACTGGTGTTTGACGTATCGGATCGGGCAGCGACGATGGCGGCGGCAGACGCGCTGGCTTCAAGGGGTGAACCCCTCGCATTATTGTGGGCCAACGCCGGGGCGGGCGTGGGATCGGGGCTGCTTGAGGGCAAGCCGGAGACACTCGAATGGGCATTTGGGGTTAATGTGCTGGGGATTGCCTGGACAGTGCAGGCATTTGCACCGCTGATGACCGGAGACGTCCGTCATGTTGGTTTTACCGCATCAAGTGCTGCGATCCGCCCCGTACCAGCCCAGATGGGACTTTATCCCGTCAGCAAACATGCCGGCTTTGCGGTGGCGGATGCTTTAAGCGGAGAACTCGCGACCAAAGGCATCGCCAGCACCATCCTCTTTCCCGGCCTGCTCAATACCAACATCTGGGACGGCGCGCGTGCACGGCCCGACCGCTTCGGCGGTGAACGACGCGCTGACCCCAAGATCAGTACTTTGTGGCGCGACGCAAAAGACCCTTCATTGATGTGGCCCCACATTGAAAAGACGGTGCGCGCGGGCGGCGGTTATCTGACCTGTGCGACCGAGCCGGGCCAAACTGCGGCTATGGCTGAATGGCATCAACGTCTGATAGCCAGCATCGTCGAAATTTGAACTATTGGAGAAATGACATGCAGTCCGTTACCACCGAACGCCACGGCGATATTCTTGTCGTGCTCGTCAACAATCCCCCGGTTAACGCGCTTAGTTGGCATGTCCGCGAAGGCCTGAAATCGGGGTTTGAAGAAGGCTTGGCCGATCCGGCAATCAAGGCGATGGTGCTGCGCTGCGATGGCCGCACGTTCATCGCAGGGGCGGACATTACCGAATTTGGCAAGCCGCCGCGCGGGCCTGATTTTAATGACGTCCTCAATATGATCGAGGCCGCGCCCAAGCCGATCATTGCCGCGATCCACGGGACGGCGCTTGGCGGCGGGCTCGAAACCGCGATGTCATGCCATTACCGGATTGCCGTGCCATCGGCAAAACTCGGCGTGCCCGAGGTCAAGCTCGGCCTCCTTCCCGGCGGCGGCGGCACACAACGCCTTCCGCGATTGGTCGGCATCGAAGCGGCAGCGACGATGTGCAGTCTCGGCGATCCGATTAGCGCGGCTAAAGCGCTCGACATCGGCCTCATTGACAAAGTTGCGGGCGAAACGACACTTGCCGACGACGCCATCGCATTCGCACGTGAGATGATTGCAAAGGGTCCGCGCGCAACGCGTGATTTGCCCGTCAACGGCGATCTTGCGATTATTGAAAAGCTGAAAAGTGATAATGCGCGCAAGTGGAAGGGTTTTGAAGCACCCTATGCCAATCTCGCGTGTGTCGAAGCCGCCGCGAAATTGCCGTTTGAAGAAGGGCGCACATTCGAACGCGCCGAATTCATGAAGCTGATGATGGGATCGCAATCCGCAGCGCAGCGCCACATTTTCTTTGCAGAGCGTCAGGCGGCAAAGATTGACGGGCTGCCCGAAGGCACCACGCCGCGCGCGGTCAAAAAAGTCGGAGTGATCGGCGCAGGCACGATGGGCGGCGGAATTTCGATGAACTTCTTATCGGCCGGAATTGCGGTGACCATCGTTGAAATGAAGCAGGACGCGCTCGACAAGGGCACGGGCATCATGCGCAAAAACTATGAAGCCAGTGCAGCAAAGGGCCGGATCAAGCCCGAACAGGTCGAAGCGGCGATGGGATTGCTGACACCAACTTTAAACCTCGACGACCTTGCCGACTGCGACCTGATCATCGAAGCCATATTTGAAAATATGGACGTCAAGAAGGAAATATTCGGCAAGCTCGACACGATCGCAAAACCGGGCGCGATCCTTGCATCGAACACCTCATACCTCAATGTCGATGAAATCGCGGCATCGACTTCGCGTCCCGGCGACGTGCTGGGCATGCATTTCTTCTCACCCGCCAACGTGATGAAATTGCTCGAAATCGTGCGCGGTGAAAAGACGTCACCCGACGCGCTGGCAACGGCAATGGCGCTTGCCAAGCCAATCGGCAAGGTCGGCGTTGTCGCAGGCGTTTGCCACGGCTTTATCGGTAACCGCATGCTGTCCTTACGTCAGCAGGGTGCCAATCAATTGATCATGGAAGGCGCGACACCGCAACAGATTGACAAGGTCCATACCGACTTTGGTATGCCGATGGGGCCGTTTCAGATGAGCGATCTTGCCGGGCTTGATATCGGGTGGCACCGCGACACTAACCGCGTCGAGAGCCTGCGCGATGCACTGTGCGCTGCGGGTCGGTGGGGTCAGAAGACCGGCAAGGGCTTCTACGATTACGACGCAAAGCGCACCGCGACGCCGTCGGCCGAAGTGCAGGCACTGATCGACGAATGGGCCGCCAAATCAAATCAACCCAAGCGTGACATCAGCGATCAGGAGATTATCGAGCGCACACTCTATCCGCTCGTGAACGAAGGCTATCTGATCCTTGAGGAAGGTAAGGCGCAGCGGGCATCGGACATCGATGTCGTCTGGATCTACGGATATGGCTGGCCGATTTACCGCGGCGGCCCCATGTTCTGGGGTGATCTTGAAGGCGCGGCAAAGATCGTGGCTGGTCTTGAAAAACACGGAATGCCAGTGGCTGACAGCCTTCGCGCCAAGGCCTGATATTGACGGCGATTCGTCATGCGCACAAAATCGCACATGACGGATTGCACACCTCATACGACGAATTAAATAATGTTCCGTTGATCCCATCGGTTCACCCCGACTCCGGTGCGGTTCAACGCTTGGCTATTGGTTGTGACGATCATCACAGGCAATAGCAGACCAAGCAAAATCAATCGGGCTAAGCCAGCCTAGTCGGGGACGCACTCCATCATGAACCGAATTTTTTCACAGCTCATCGCTGCGCTGCTTTTTGCGCTCGCGATTGCGCCTCAGGCTACGCAGGCGCGTGGGTTGCAATGCGTGCCTTATGCACGTGATATGTCGGGGATTGAAATTCGCGGCAACGCCAAAACATGGTGGGATCAAGCCGCGGGTCGCTATGACCGCGGCGGATTGCCCCGTGAAGGAGCAGTTCTCGCTATGCCAGGTTCGGGCCGGATGCGGTTGGGCCATGTTGCAGTTGTGAGCAGGATTGTCGGTGACCGTGAAATCCTTTTGAGCCACGCCAATTGGTCGCATCGCGGCGGGATCGAGCGGAACGTCCGCGCGATCGATGTTTCAGAGCAAGGCGATTGGAGCCGCGTTCGTATCTGGTACGCAGGTAACGGCGACCTTGGCACGACGAGCTATCCCGCGCAGGGATTCATCTACCCAGCGCATTCGGCAGTTGGCGGCGCGGTGCAGAATGCAGCGCATTCGATCGACGCATTCAAACTGGACGATGACATCGTGCTGCTTGCGGCACTCGAAAGCTAATTGGCCGCCACTTTCACCTAAGTGTCATCAAAACGCAGCGTTAACGCAGCAATTCGACGTCAAAGACATTCCTGTTCAGGTTAACAGACAGGAAAGACTCCATGCGCCATTTTCGATTTTTGCTCGCGCTTTCGGCCGCGACCTTGGCAACGCCAGCGTCCGCGATCACTTTTGTCAATCAGATCAGCGTATCCGGTTCGGCGACCGACTTGGCGACAATCGGCAGCGGCGCCAATTTCAATCGGCTCGGCGGGTTTGGATCAGACCTTGTTTACGACAGCGCGACCAATCAGTTTTTCGGGCTTACCGACCGTGGCCCCGGCGGTGGACTGATCGATTATGCGCCGCGTATTCAAACCTTTGCACTTAACGTCAATCGCAGCACCGGCGCGATCGGCGGCTTCACGCTCAACGCGACGACGATCCTGCGCGACGGCGGGGGCACAGCCTTTTCGGGACTGAACCCGGCATTCCTTAACGGCAACGCAGCCAATCTTGGCCGGTCACTCGATCCCGAAGGCTTGGTGCGTCTATCTAACGGTCACTATCTTGTGTCGGACGAATACGGGCCGTCGGTGATCGAGTTCGACGCGAGCGGCAGGCAAATCCGCACGTTCACGACACCCGCCAACCTGATCGCGAGACGTGCCAACGGAACACCCGATTATGTGGCGGGCCGCCCCGATATTGTCACAGGCCGACAGGACAATCGCGGCTTTGAAGGGCTGACGCTTTCAGCCGATGGCCGCACCGCTTATGCCGTGTTGCAGGATCCGCTGGTCAACGAAGGTGATCAGGGTGACGGGCGCCGCAGCCGCAACGTGCGTATCGTCGCATTTGATGTGGCAAGTGGCCAATCGACAGCACAATATATTTATCAACTCGAAAGCCGCACTGTCATTAACGCTGTCGTACCCACAGCAACATTCAGCGCCACCAATCAGGGACGGTCGATCGGTGTGTCGTCGATCCATGCGCTTTCGGACGGGCGGTTGATCGTCCTCGAACGCGATAACCGCGGGCTTGGCGTCGATGATCCGAACGCGCGAACGCCGGTGGGACTGAAATCAGCGTTTGTCATCAATCTTGCAGGGGCGACCAACGTCGCAAATATCAGCCTGGCGGGAAGCAGTGCATTGCCTTCGGGCGTCGCGCCGGTAACCAAAACGGCGTTCCTCGATATCCGTGCCAAATTGATTGCAGCGGGCATCGCCATCCCTGAAAAGATCGAAGGGCTGGCGTTTGGCCCCCGGTTGGCAAACGGCGGCATTTCGCTCATATTGATTACCGACAATGATTATTCGGTAACGCAGACGGGGGCGGGCGCGCAGTTTGACGTTTGCACGTCGGGTGCGGGCGGCATAACCAGCCAAGTCGCACTCGGCGGCACATGTACAGCGGGGCAATCGCTGATTGATACGCGCATCTTTAGCTTTGCACTATCACGCGACGAAGCACTCAGCCTAGGGTTTGCTGCCGTGCCAGAACCTGCAAGCTGGGCGATGCTGATTGCAGGCTTTGGTTTGACAGGCTTTGCGATGCGTCGGCGAAACAAGGCTTTGCGGACAGTGGCGGCTTAACGGCCCTTCCATTCGGGTTTGCGTTTTTGAGCGAAGGCAGTCGCCCCCTCGCGGGCGTCTTCGGTCATGAAAAGCGTGCCGAGCGTTTCACTCTGCTTCTTCCACATGTCTGCCTCGCTCCATTCACGCGACTGGGTAATAACGCGCTTTGATGCGGCGACGGCAAGCGGCCCGTTTGCCGTAATGCTCGCGGCAAGTTCTAATGCAGCGTCAAGCGCATCGCCGTCGGTTACCCGGTTGATCAGCCCCATCTCATAGGCGCGCGCCGCAGTGATAAAATCGCCAGTCAGTGCCAGTTCCATCGCAAGCCGGGGCGGAATTTGCCGGGGCAGTCGTACGAGGCCACCTGCCGCCGCTGCCAGCCCTCGCTTTGCTTCTGGAATGCCGAATTTGGCGTCTTTGTTCGCAACGACAAGATCGCACGCAAGCATGATTTCAAATCCACCTGCCAACGCATATCCGTTGACTGCGGCGATCAGGGGCTTTTGCGGTGGCGCTTCGGTCAATCCCGCAAAACCGCGCCCTGCAACGAACGGTGTCTCACCCCTTAAAAATCCCTTGAGATCCATGCCCGAGCAAAATGTGCCTCCAGCGCCGGTGATAATGCCTACGCGCAGACTATCGTCGCTGTCGAGCCGGTCCATTGCCGCCGCGACGTCTTCGGAAAGTTGCTTCGTCGCCGCATTCTTGGCCTCAGGTCGGTTGAGCGTGACAATGAGGATATTATCGCGTGCTTCAACTAAAACTTCATCGGACATGAACTGCTCCTCTTGGCATAAGCACCGAGTGTGGCGAGCATTGACGTTTACGTCAAGCTATCGCGGAGTTCGCGCTTGAGAACTTTTCCGATCACACTGCGCGGCAATTCCTTGGCCTCAACGAGGCGGTTGATCCGCTGCGTCTTGCCGAGGCGCGCGTTGGTACTCTTTAAGATGTCGGCCAGATCGCCGCCTGAACGCAACACGACAAAACCAACCGGTGTTTCGCCCCATTCGTCACTTGGCGCGCCAACGACGGCGCATTCGACCACGTCTGGATGTTTGATGAGCTCGAACTCAAGGTCGCTTGGGTAGATATTAAAACCGCCCGAAATGATCATGTCCTTGGCGCGGTCCATCAGGATCAGGAAACCGTCGTCGTCAAACCGGCCAATGTCACCGTGGCGGTAGAAGAGATTGCCGTCAGCGTCATGCCAGTGCATCGCCTTGGTCGCATCGGGGCGGTTGTTATAGCCTGTCATCATCGCAGGCGAACGGCCAACGATTTCGCCGACCGCGCCGCGCGGCAGTTCGTTTCCGTCTTCATCGATAACGCGCATGTCATGCCCGGGTGACGGCTGGCCAACGGTGTGCAGCTTGTCAGTATATTTATGCGCTTCGAGCAGGCAGACCCCGCCGCCCTCGGTAAGGCCGTAAATCTCAACCAGCCCGCCGGGCCAGCGCGCAACGACATCGCGTTTCAATTCTGCCGCGAATGGCGCGCTGGTGCAATATTTCATCACGAACGACGACAGGTCAAAACTGTCAAAGTCTTCGACGGCCATAATCCGGCGGTATTGGACGGGCACGAGCATGGCATTGGTCGCGCGTTCACGCTGCGCCAGTTCGAGGAAGCCGCGCGCGTTGAATTTCTTCATGAACACACTTGTCCCGCCAGACGCGATCGTTGGCAGGAAACACGCCATCGTTGTGTTCGAATAGAGCGGCGTTGACAGGAGAGTCACGGCATTAGGCCCGTAAGCGGGGATGCCGCGCCAGATATGCTGCCAGCGCATTGCATGGCTGTGGACAATGCCTTTGGGCATACCCGTCGTGCCCGAAGAATAGATGATGTTGAAACCAGACTTGGGATCGATTGTGACGAGCGCGGGGGTGCTGCCTTCGGGATCAGCCCACGACATCAGCGGCGTTCCGGCGGCGCCGTCATCGATCGCGATCCGCGCCATATCGCCTGTGTCATGGTCAGCGAGCGCTTCACCCGCCTGGCCATCGAGAAACAGGTGGCGCGCACCCGTATCGCGCGCCATTGCCGCCATCGATTCGCCCGTTGCCGAATTGGTGAGCAAGCCTGCAATCGCGCCGCAGCGCAAAGTGGCGACGAACACAGCAACCTGCTCGGCGCTATTGAGGCCGACGATCGCCGTCGCGCTGCCAACGCCGACGCCCTCGCGTTGTAATCGCGCCGCAATACGGTTCGCAAGCGCGTTGAGTTCACCCCACGTCATGCGGCGCGCCTCATCAGCAACGGCTGTCGCGTCAGGCCTTTCGCGGCCGTGTGCGGCAACGATGTCTGAAAGGTAAGCGAAGTCGCTGGCGAGCAATTGTTCAGATGTTTTCATCGGCCGACCCTATGCGTTGGCGCGTCGATATTGAAGCCCTCAATGACGACTGGCGGAAACGAGCCGCTGCGTCACCGGGTGCGCTGGGTTGGCGATGATCGTGCGGGTCACTCCTGTCTCAACGATGCGGCCAACTTCGAGCACCGCGATGCGCGAGCACAGCATATGCGCAAGTGCGAGGTCATGCGTAATCAACACTATCGCAAGGTTGCGATCAACCTGAAGCTTTGCAAGCAACGCGATAATTTGCCCCGCAACCAGCACGTCGAGCGCCGAAGTCGCTTCATCGAGCAGCAACATTTCGGGCTCGGCGATCAGCGCACGCGCAATCGCCACGCGCTGTGCCTGTCCCCCCGAAAGCGTACGCGGTTTGCGATCGGCAAAATCAGCGGGCAGCTCAACGGTCTCAAGCGCATGCGCGACGCGGGCGCCGCGCTCGGCTCGGGAAAGACCGGGCATCAGATGTGTCAGTGGCTCGGCGATGATATCGGCAACGCGCCAGAGCGGATCGAGACTTGCGAGCGGATCTTGAAATACGGGTTGGATCAGCCGCCGGTCGGCGCTTTTCATCTTGGCACGGTTGGGTTGCAGTGCGCCCCGCCAGAATATCTCTCCGCGATCAAGTGAACCGATACGCGCAATTGCCCGCCCCAGTGTCGATTTGCCCGAACCTGATTCGCCGACGATCGCGAGTGCTTCGCCAGCGCAAACCGACACGCTGGCATTGTCGACGGCGATCATGCGTCCCCGCCGCCAGCCAGCGCGCGGATAGCTGACGGTCACGCCGCGCGCCTCAAGCAGCGGTTGACCCATAGCGCCGTGGACCACACGCTTTCCGTCGAGACGCGGGGTCGCAGCGATCAGTGCTTTGGTATAATCGGCGCGCGGGGCTTCAAGTATTTGCTGCGTTGATCCTGCCTCGACAATCCGCCCACCGCGCATGACAATGATGCGGTCAGCAACGCGCGCGACGCTCATCAAATCATGGCTGACGAGCAGCACCGCCAACCCGTCTTCGCGCCGCATATTATCGAACAGCGCCATGATCTCGTGACGCAGCGACGCATCGAGCGCGGTTGTGGGCTCGTCAGCGATCAGCAGTTTGGGCCGGTGCGCAGTCGCTGCGGCAATCATCACGCGCTGCCGCTGCCCGCCAGAAAGCTGATGGGGATATTGGTCGAGCCGTTCACCGGCACGGTCAAGCCCGACGCGGCTCAGCATGTCGCCTAGCGCGCTGCGGCGCGGGCGCGCACCGCCTGCCTGCATTGCCGCCTCAGCCAATTGCGCGCCGATTTTGAGGTGCGGTGTCAGAGCGCTGAGCGGTTGCTGGAAAACAAACCCTGCCGCGCGCGCGCGTATCTGGCGCAGCGCGCGTGCATCGGCAGTGCAAAGTTCGACACCGTCCAGCACCGCCGATCCGCTGACTTCGCCGGGTGTCAGGCCAAACGGCGCAAGGCAGGTGAGGCTCTTCCCCGATCCTGATTCGCCGACGAGCGCGACACATTCGCCTGCCTCGATTGAAAAGCCGATGTCATCGACGAGAAGCCGCCCGTCAATGCTGACACGCAGACCCTCGACACCATAAATGCTCACGCCGCAAACCGATCACGCAGCGCTTCACCCGCCAGCGTCAGGCACATCAGCACGCCGACCAATATCGCGCCCGGCAGCAGCAGCGCGAACGGCGCGATGTCCATATCATCAGCGCCTTCCTTGACGAGGATGCCAAGCGAGGTCAGCGGTTCCTGAACGCCAAGCCCGAGGAATGACAGGAAGCTTTCGACCATCACAACCTGCGGTACGGTCAGCAACAGATAGGCAATCGCCACGCCCGCAATGTTTGGCAGAACATGCCCGACGATAATCGTCATGGCGGGTGCTCCGGCGGCCTCGGCTGCGGTGATGAAGCTGCGCGATTTGAGCTGCATCACCTGCCCGCGCACAACGCGCGCCATCGTCAGCCACTCGACCGCGCCAATACCAAGGAAGACGAGCAGGATCGAACGCCCAAAAACGACCATCAGCAAGATGACCACAAACATGAACGGTAGCGCATAGAGCGCGTCAACGATTCGCATCATCGCTTCATCGGTCTTGCCGCCAACCCAGCCAGCGATCGCCCCCCAAGCGGTGCCAATGATCAGCGACACCAGCGCGGCTGCAAGCGCTACGCCGAGCGTCACCCGCGTGCCGATCAGCGTGCGGGCAAGGAGATCGCGCCCGACATTGTCGGTTCCAAGCAGATGGGTGCTGGTCAAAGGTGCCGCGCGGACGGCATTCCAGTCAATCACATCATAGCGCCACGGCAAAAACGGCGGGATGAGCAGCGCGGCCAGTACGACAGCCGCGACAATTGCCAGCGCCGCCTTCATCCGCGCACGCGTGGATCGAGCCAGCCGTATGCGAGGTCTGCAAGCAGATTGAACAGGATGATCAGCGCGGCGTAGAGCGTCACGACGCCGAGGACGAGCGGGTAATCACGGTTGAGCGCGCCCTGCACGAAATAGCGGCCAAGCCCCGGCAGCGCGAAAATCGTTTCGATCACCACCGCACCCGTCAGCAGCCCTGCCGCCGCTGGCCCGATATAACTTGCCACGGGAACGAGCGCAGGGCGCAGCGCGTGGCGCAGCAGAATGTTGAGCGGACGGAGACCGCGCGCGCGCGCCGTGCGGATATGATCCTCGCTCATTACCGTGGAAAGTCCTGCACGCGTCAGCTTTGCCACCGCACCGGCGACGGGCAGGGCGAGCGCGATCACGGGCAGGATCAGATTTGGCGGCGCACCCTCATGCCAGCCCGAAACAGGCAACCAGCCAAGCGTCAGCCCGAACAGCAGGATCAGCAGCGGCGCGGTGACAAAGCTTGGCACTGCGGTCAGGAGTGTCGCGACCATGCTCACCACGGTATCGGGCCAATGCCCTGCACGCGTCGCCGCAATTAGCCCCGCCGAAATGCCCAGCGCCAGCGCGAGGATCAGCGCGAGTCCGCCCAGCGTCAATGAAATTGGCAGGCCCTTCGCGACAAGATCGGTGACGCTGAAATCGCGGTAAACAAGGCTTGGCCCGAAATCGCCGCGTGCCAGCCGCGTGATATAGCGGATGAATTGCTGTGGCAGCGGCAGATCAAGGCCGTACGCGCTGACGAGCGCCGCGCGCGTTGCCGGATCAAGCGGGCGTTCGCCGTCGAATGGCCCGCCCGGCGCAACGCGCATGAGGACGAATGATAGGAAGATAACGATCAGCAGCGTTGGCACCGTGCTGCTCAGGCGGCGGACGATCAGCATCAACATTGGCGCGCGCGGTTCAATTTAAGAACCGCAGACGGTCACTTCGGCGTTGAAGCGCTGGCGTCTGCGCCGTCACCTTCAGGCGCTGCAATGATGTCGCGTGTTGTTGATCCCTTGTCGACCACGTCGGTGCCCGGATCGCCGACTTGCGAGCGGATGCCGACCTGCGACCGATTGCCACCCGCTTTGCTGAGCGCACCCGATTCGACTGCGCTGCGCACGGCAGCGCCACCAAAGAGCGCCTGCAACGTCTGCGTGCTCGAATCGGCTTCCTGCGGGCGCGGCGTGCCGGGCTTTGGCGGGACAAGCGCGAAATCGGGCGGCACGACAAGCGGGGCCGAGCGCGATACCGCAAGTTCATCGGGCCGCTTGCGATCAAAGCCGCTATTGCCGCTTGCGCAAGCCGTCGTCAAAGCCACCAAGCTTGCCGCCAAAATAATCCTACGCATCACTTATTCTCCGCATCGGCAAGAGTGCCATCAGCCCCGACGTCGTCCTTGGCGAACAACGCGCGCGCAAGCAAGACCAATACGCCGATTGTAATCGCAGCATCGGCTATGTTGAAGACCAAAAAGGGGCGAAAGTTGCCAAAATGGAGGTCGGCATAGTCGGTGACATGGCCAAACCGGACGCGGTCAATCACATTGCCAAACGCGCCGCCAAGGATCAGCCCAAGCCCGCTCGCGTCGATCGCATTCTTTTCGCGCCACAGCCAGCGCGCGACAAACAGCCCGATCGCGCTTGTCAAAATCACCAAGCCCCAGCGCGCAGCATCAGTCGTCGCGTTAAACATCCCAAGCGACACACCGATATTATGGACAAGCGTGAAGCTGAAAAACGGCATGACGTAAACGCTGTCGCCCTCAACGCGCAGGCCAAGCGGGCCAAGCACGAGTGCTTTGGCGACCTGATCGAGAATGAAAATGGCGGCGGCAATGGCAAAGCCGCGATTGCGGGACGTCATAACGCCCTCCCATCTTCGCGCCTTTGCGCCTTTGCGTGAGATAAATCCCCATGTTCGCCGCGCGCTGACGCCGGGTAGTTAGTCTCACGCAAAGGCGCAAAGGCGCAAAGCGAAAGGTGCATAAGTTCAACCATTCACCACATCCTCACACCGGTTGCAGAGCGCACCATCCTCGGTCACTTCGGGGAGATGACGCCAGCAGCGACCGCATTTGTGGTGGGTTGTTCGCTCAACAAAGAATCCAGCATTGTCGACTTCGTCACCGTTCGAATGATGTAGGTTGTGGGCTCCCGGTGGCCTTAGCCCAACCGTCCAAGTCGCGCTAGAAACAATGAATAATTCAGCCAATTCCGACACTTTGGTATTTGTTGGCTCCCACCCACTATGAATAGCAACCGTTCCCTCTAGGGACGATCCGATAATTTTATCTCGGCGTAATGTCTCAAGGTGGGAGAGAACATCGGCTCTAAGATTCACAAAGTCAGAATACGATTCGAACAAAGTTTCATCAATCCACCCAGCATCAATCTCAGGCCACTCCAGAAAATGCACCGACTCGCCCGCATCGGGGAAACGCGTCTGCCACACTTCCTCTGCTGTAAACACCAGCACCGGCGCGGCGTAGCGGACGAGTGCGTGGAACAATATGTCGAGCACTGTTCGGTACGCCCGCCGTTTGGGCGACGTCGCCGCGTCGCAATAGAGCGAATCCTTGCGGATATCGAAGAAGAATGCGCTCAGATCATTGTTCGCAAAATCGGTGATCAGCCGGACATAGGTGTTGAAATCAAAATCATCGACCGCCTGTTTGAGCTTGCCGTCCATGTCGGCGAGCAGATGGAGCACATAGCGTTCAAGCTCGGGCATGTCCTCGACGGGCATCTTTTCGGCATCCGAAAATCCGTCAAGCGCGCCGAGCAGATAACGGAAGCTATTGCGCAATTTGCGGTACTGATCCGAAACACCCGACAGGATTTCCTTGCCGATCCGGTGATCCTCGGTGAAATCGACCGACAGCGCCCAGAGCCGCAAGATATCCGCGCCGCTATCGCGCATCAGGTCGGTCGGGCTGGTCGTATTGCCAAGCGACTTGGACATTTTCATGCCCTTTTGATCCACCGTAAAGCCGTGCGTCAGCACCGCCTTATACGGTGCGCGCCCGCGTGTGCCGCAGCTTTCGAGCAGCGAAGACTGGAACCACCCGCGATGCTGATCGCTGCCTTCCAGATACAGATCCGCTGGGGACCCTTGATAGTCTTTGGCACGCACCAAATCAGGCCATCTGCCGCTTTCGAGGACGAAGGCATGCGTGCAGCCGCTATCAAACCACACGTCGAGAATATCAACGACGCGTTCATAATCG
>JAYVVW010000042.1:0-7312 GCA_043786595.1 Sphingomonadales bacterium
TCGCTGCCATCAAGCAGCAACGTGCCTGCGGTTGGGACATCAAGGCAGCCGACAAGGTTCATGAAGGTCGATTTGCCCGATCCGCTCGTCCCCATGATCGCGACGAATTCGCCGCGCGCAATCGCAAGCGAAACGCCGTTGACCGCATGGAGCGTTTCGCCGCCGATCAGATAATCTTTGACGAGGCTCTGCGTCTCGACAAGATAGCGCGGATCACTCACTGCTATTATCGTCCGCGCTGTCCTCGTCGACTTTCTTCTTGGCAAGCGAACGGCTGCGCACGATCACCTTATCGGCGGGCTTGAGGCCAGACTTGATCTCGGTAAAATCCTCGCCCTGAAGCCCGAGCGTCACGAGTCTGCGGACAGGTTTATACGGATCGGTGGCCGAAGCGAGAAACACCGTTGGCGGTTCGGCTTTTTCACTTTTGGCCTTGTCCTTGTCCTCATCGGTGTCGGCAGCGCGCGGCCGGAAACGCAATGCGGCGGTTGGCACACGCGTGACGCGCTGTCGCTCGCCTGTAACGATTTCAACATTGGCGGTCATTCCGGGAAGCAGGCGACCGCTGCTATTGTCGACGCCCAGAATGACAAGATAGCTGACGACATTCTGATTTTCATTCGCAGCCTTGCGAATTTGGTCAACGCGTGCTTTGAAGGTTTCGTCGGGGTAGGAATCGACGGTAAAATTGACCTTCTGCCCTTCAATGATCTGGCCAATATCGGCTTCGTCGACTGAGGCCTCGACCTGCATCCGCGTGGTGTCGGCCGCAATTTCGAACAGGTTGGGCGTCTGGAAATTGGCCGCAACCGTCGTGCCGGGCTCAACCAGTTTGTTGATCACGACGCCGTTTGCAGGTGCAATGATCGTGCTGCGGCGCAGATCAAGTTGAGCCGACGACAGTTCAGCGCTGCTCTGTGCAATCTGCGCGCGCGCGCTGGCAACTTGGGCGGTGGCCGTACGCGAAGCCGCGCGCGCCGAGGCAAGCTGTCCGGTTGCGACATCAAGCCCCGACTTCGAGACGAATCCGGTCTTTTCAAGATCGCTCCGCCGCCCGTATTCGCGACCCTGGATCGCGAGATCGGTTTGCGTGCGGACAATTGCAGCTTCGGCTTGGGCTAGTGCAGCCTGTGCCAGCGCGACTTGCGCCTGCGCCTGCTGAACGCGTGCGCGCAACCGCGTAGGGTCAATCTCGGCCAAAACCTGTCCAGCGCGGACGGGTGAATTGAAGTCGACATAAACATGTGTGATCTGCCCCGACACTTCGGCACCGACCTTGATCGTATTCAGCGCGCGGAGCTTGCCGCTTGCCGTGACTTTGCGCGTGACTTCGCCGCGGTCGACGCTTTCGGGCACATATTCGTATGTGTGGGGCTTAGGCTTGAGGATTGAATAGGCGAGCCCGATGATCAAGATTGCAATTATCGCTGACCAGACCCGATGACGCTTGATCCAATCGAATATGCGCGAAACCATAGACTATCACCCCTGTGTGCGACTGTTTCAAGTGTCTTAGATACCTAAAACAGCTCTGACAATGGGCTATCAAATCGCGCCGTGAAAAACAGCCGCAATCGACGAAGTGTTAAGCATGTTCGACGAAATGGCGCAGAGCGACGGTGAGCCGCACCGCGCGGGAAAGAAATCGCGTTCTTAGGGATATTTAAGTCGCAGAAGATGTCTATATGGGGCATCATTGATATCGGGCGAAGAGCCCACCGGGGAGATCACGTCGCGTGAAATTTGAAAATGCCTTTCGGCGTGGCCCGTTGGTGGGCCGATCGTCGGTTGATACGCTGTTACACGCTGCTACGCTTTTATTGTTGACGCTTCTCGCGGTTCAGACTGCCCGTCTGTTCTGGGTGGTCGTTGCGCCGCTTGATCCCGTAGGCAAATGGCGCGCACCACGCGTTATCGTGCCGCAGGCGGGCACAGCAGCTAGCGGATTTGATCCCTTTTTCCGCCTGTCAGCGCAAAGTGGCGAGATTGCTGTTACTTCACTGTTGCTCAAGCTGTTCGGTGTTCGGCTAGATCAGGCTACGGGGCGCGGGTCAGCAATCATTGCGACGCCCGATGGTATCCAATCAAGCTTTGCAGTGGGTGATGAAATCATGCCCGGCGTCATCTTGAAGCAAGTCAGCGCAGACAGCGCGACGATCACGCGTGAAGGTAGTGATGAACAATTGTTCCTTGATCAGTCGGTGCCTGCCAGCGCTGCCGAAACGGGGCTTATCGATCCAGGTGTTTCGTCGTCGTCGCCAATTGCTCAAGCTTCTGGCGATGCGATAAGTGGCGGCGCGGCGACACTCACCGGCCAGATCGGGTTCACCCCGCGCGCAAATGGCGGCGGTGTCGTCGTTAATCCCGAAGGTGGCGGCGCGGCGTTTCGCGCGGCGGGGCTGCAACCCGGCGATGTGTTGCTCTCAGTCAACGGAAAGCGTCTTCAATCGGTCGAGGATTCGGTGATCGTATTTGACAGTCTGCCCGCTGTCGGGGCGGTCGTACTCAGCGTTGAGCGCGGCGGACGCCAAGTGACGATCAATTCAAAGGGTGGTCAATGAAGCGGTTACTTTCGGGCACGGCAATTTTGGCCACACTGCTGTTTGCTGCGCCCATTGCAGCACAACAGACGCTAAACCTTCGCGATGCCGATATTCGTGCCTTCATTCAGGACGCCGCGCGCGTCACGGGACGGAATTTCATCATCGATCAACGCGTCACTGGCAAGGTATCGGTGGTGACCGAGCGGCCGCTGTCACGGTCAGAATATTTCGAAGTATTTCTCTCAACCTTACGCGCCAATGGCCTCGTCGCGGTCCCGACATCGGGTGGTGGTTTTCGCATCCAGCCGTCCGAAGCCGCAGCGACGCAGCCTGGCCGGATCGGTGTCGCCGGTGCCGCGCGTGATCAGTTCGTCACCGAAGTGTTCCGTCTGCGCTCGATCGAAGCGTCCTCAGCGGTTGAGACGCTGCGTCCGCTCGTCAGCCGCGAAGGATCGGTGACTGCAAACCGTGCAGGCAATAGTCTGGTTGTCGCCGATTATGCCGATAATGTGCGGCGTATTCGCGGCCTTATCCAGCGGATCGATAGCGACGGCGCGGCCACCGAAGTGATCGCCCTCCGCAACGCAGGCGCGCGCGAAATCGCAACGTCGCTCCAGCAATTGGCAACAGGGGGTCAAGGCGGCGGCGAAAATGCGCGCAGTGCAGTGTCGATTGTCGCCATCGACAGCAGCAACTCGATCGCACTGCGCGGCGATAGCAGCACGGTATCGCGCTTCACTGCGATTGCGCGCGATCTTGATAAGCGCGCGGCAAGCGGCACCGAAATCCGGGTGCTTTGGCTGCAACATGCCGACGCTGCCAAATTGCTTCCCGTGCTGCAACAGCTTGTCGGTCAGGCTGGCGCAGCGGTTTCAGCCAGTGGCAACGGCGCAAGCGACAGCGCACCCGCCGCAGCAGTGCAGGCCGCAGTATCGGCCCCGATCGCTGGGAAAGCGGCACCAGTGATCGCGCGCTATGAGGGCACAAACGCGATCATTATCTCTGCATCCGCAGATTTGCAGCGCACCCTTGGCGAAGTGGTACGGCAATTGGACACGCGGCGTGAACAGGTGCTGGTCGAAGCGATCATCGTCGAAATCTCTGACACAGCGGCGAAGCGTCTTGGCGTCCAGTTCCTGCTTGGCGGCAAGCCCGGATCGGACATTCCGTTCGCGGCGACCAACTATTCAAACGCCGCACCCAACATCCTGACAATTGCGGGGGCGATTGGGGCACGTGAACTCAATACTTCGACCACGACGGTCAATGGCAACACGACAACGACGACAACCAATAATGCCGTGAGCGATCAACTGGCTCAGGCGGCGGTCACCTCAATATTGGGTGCCGCAGGCGGCTTTGGCGGGTTTGCGACCAGCTTCGGCAAGAACGGCATTTTTGGCGCGATCATCAACGCGGTGCAACAGGACAATAAATCGAACATCCTGTCCACGCCGTCGGTGCTGACGCTCGATAATCAGGAAGCCAAGCTGCTCGTCGGTCAGGAAATTCCGATCACGACGGGCGAAAAGCTCAGCAACACATTCGATAATGCGTTCCGCACCGTCCAGCGGCAAAATGTTGGCATCCAGCTTGAGGTAAAGCCCCAGATTAACGCGGGCGGCACCGTAAAACTGTTCATCCGGCAGGAAGTCAGCTCAATCGCAGGCCCGGTGTCAGACCGTGCGTCCGATCTGATCCTCAACAAGCGTGAAATCCAGACGACGGTGACGATCGACGATGGCCAGATTATCGCGCTCGGTGGCTTGCTCGACGATAATGAGCGGCGCACGATTGAGAAGATCCCGCTGCTCGGCGATCTCCCGCTGCTTGGTCAATTATTTCGGTCAAAGGCGCGGTCGCGCTCGAAGACCAATCTGATGGTGTTTATCCGCCCGACGATCCTGCGCAACGCCGCAGACAGCCAGGAACTTGCCGCGCGGCGCTATGGCTATATCCGCGACACACAGCTTTCGCTCCGCCCAGATCAGGAGCCAAGCATTGATGAACTCGTCCGCGATTATATGGGCGCGGTACCGCCTGTGGCACCCGATCAGCCCGACGTTGTCATCAGCGAGGGTAAAAAGTCGACGACTGTGATCGAACCGATCGAAATCCGCAAGAGCAAGCCAAAGCGGTGAGGCATGCAGTTGATTAAAACGCCAATCCCTTACAGCTTTGCGCGCAAACGCGGCGTCGTGCTGCAAATGGGTGAAGGCGGCGCGCTGTGCGTTGCGCTGCGCGATGGAGCTGAGCCGACGGCATTGATCGAAGTGCGCCGTTGGCTCGAGCGGCCCTTTTCGGTATTGCCGGTCAGTGCTGCCGCGTTCGATGCGCTGCTGTCGGATAGTTATGCGCTCGACGGTAAAGCCGCTGCAATGGCGGCGGGGTCGCTTGGGCTGAATGATGATCTTGATCTGATCGCAGGCAGTATGCCAACCGCCGATGATCTGCTCGATACCGCCGATGATGCGCCCGCAATTCGCCTGATTAACGGCATCATTGCTGATGCGGTGCGTCAAGGTGTGTCGGATATCCATATCGAGCCGTATGCAAGCGGGCTTGTCATCCGGATGCGGATCGACGGTGTGTTGCGTGAAACGCTTAAAATGCCCGCGCATGTCGCGCCGGTGATCGTCAGCCGGATCAAGGTGATGGCGCGGCTTGATATTGCCGAACGGCGCGTGCCGCAGGATGGCCGCATCGGCTTGACGCTTGGTGGCAAGATGCTTGACGTCCGCGTCTCGACACTGCCCGCGCGCGGCGGCGAACGCGTCGTGTTGCGCATCCTCGACAAGGATAATGCAGGCATTGATTTTGACGGGCTTGGCATGTCTGCTGCGGTGCATGACCTGCTTCAGGATGCGCTGTCCGAACCCAACGGAATCATCCTTGTTACGGGGCCAACGGGAAGCGGCAAGACGACAACGCTTTACGCGGGATTACGTCGGCTCAACGACGGATCGCGCAATATCTTGACCGTCGAAGATCCGGTTGAATATGCCGTCGACGGTGTGGGCCAGACACAGGTCAATGCCAAGGTGGGGTTAACCTTTGCAGCAGGGCTCCGCGCGATCCTGCGACAGGATCCTGACGTTGTGATGGTAGGCGAAATTCGCGACCGTGAAACCGCCGAAATTGCCGTGCAGGCTTCGCTGACGGGGCATCTTGTGCTGTCGACTGTTCATACCAACGATGCAGTTGGTGCGATCACACGGATGCGCGATATGAAGATCGAGCCGTTTCTGCTCGCGTCGACGTTACGCGCGGTGGTGGCGCAGCGGCTAGTGCGCAGGCTGTGTCCCCTATGTCGCAATCCCGTTGCCGCAGACCGTGCTGTTGCCGCACTGCTGGGCATCGAAGCGGGGGTTGCGGTCTATCAGGCCAAAGGTTGCGATAAATGCAGCGGCACGGGTTACAAAGGCCGGATTGGCGTTTATGAAGCGATCCGCGTTGATGATAACATCCGCCGCGTGATCAATGAAGGCGGCGACGAGGATCAGATTGCCGCACTTGCCTTTGCCAACAGCATGACACTTGGTGCGGCGGCACGCGAGCTTGTGCGCGGAGGGCTGACAACCGCTGAAGAGGCCGTCCGTATCACGCGGCGCGAATTCGCCGATGAGTGAGTTTCAATATGTCGCGCTTGATGTCGCGGGTCGCGAAAAACATGGTCGCATCCAAGCGTCGACAATTGATGAAGCGCGCGCCGAACTGAGTACGCGGAAATATTACATCGTCCAGCTTGAGCTAGGCAGCGGCATGGCTGACGCTGCCTCGCCGCTGCTTTCAATGGCGCGCGTCCGGCGCAAAAAGATCAGCCCCAAACAATTGACGCTGTTCACGCGCCAGTTGGCAACGCTGGTGCAGGTGTCGCCGCTCGAAGAATCGCTGCGCACGATCGCGCGCCAAACCGAACAGGATCATGTCCGCACGGTGATTGACGCGGTGCATAGCGGTGTGTTCGAAGGGCGTCGGCTTGCCGAAGCGATGGCGCGTGAACCGGCAAGTTTTCCCCCGCTTTACCGTGCGATGGTGTCGGCGGGCGAAGGGTCTGGAACGCTCGGGCCGATCCTTGAACGTCTGGCCGATCTGCTTGAGCGACAGGCGATCGTGCACGGTAAGGTGATTACGGCGCTTGCCTATCCGGTGGTTCTGGCAATCGTCGCAACGGGCGTGGTCGCCGCACTGATGGTCTTTGTCGTGCCCAAAGTCGTCGAACAGTTTGATACCGTTGGCCAGAAATTACCCCTGCTCACGCGCGTCGTGATTGGCATTTCGGATCTGCTCGTCAACTGGTGGTGGCTGATTATCGGAGTCACCGTTCTGTTCGGGCTGGGTATCTGGCGCGAGTTGAGCCGACCAGCGCAGCGGCTGCGCTTTGATCGGATGCTGCTCAGGTTACCGGTCCTTGGCCGCCTGATCCGCGATCTCCACGCAGCGCGGATGGCGCGGACATTGTCGACGATGGTGGCGAGCCGCCTGCCTTTGCTCGAAGGGTTGAGTTTGACGAGCCAGACGGTCAATAACCGCGCGCTGCGTCAAGCATCGGACAATATCGCTGAAGAAATTCGCGGTGGTGGTAGTCTGTCAGCGGCATTCAAACGGTCGGGGGTGTTTCCGCCGCTGCTCGTCTATCTGACCGCATCGGGTGAAACATCAGGCCAGCTAGACCTCATGCTCGAACGCGCCGCCGACTATCTTGAGCGAGAATTTGACAGCTTTACCGCGACTGCGCTTTCGATGCTCGAACCGGCTATCATCGTGCT
>JAYVVW010000043.1:0-9895 GCA_043786595.1 Sphingomonadales bacterium
CTGGTTCATCAAATCCGAAGACCATGATCACGGCGCGTGCGATTGGCACGGCGCGGGCGGGCCGCAGCATGTCACCGATATTTCGGCGCGCGCGCATCCACTCTGCCAACGCTTTATCGAAACGGGACAGGCGCTCGGCTTTGCTTCAACCGCCGATTTCAATGGCGCGCAAAGCGAAGGCGTTGGTATCTACTGCATCAACACACGAAACGGCCGCCGCGCGTCAACTGCCAATGCGTATCTGCGGCCAGCGCTCAAACGCGGCACACTCACGCTACGCACCAAGGCGCACGCAACGCGCATCATGTTCGAAGGCCGCCGTGCAATCGGCGTTGAATATCGGCGCGGCAAAACGCTTGAGCAGGTGCGGTGCGCGCGCGAAGTGATCCTGTGCGGCGGCGCGATCAATTCGCCGCAATTGTTGCAGCTTTCGGGGATTGGCGACGGTGTGCTGCTGCAATCGCTTGGCATTGTGCCGATTGTCGACGCCAAAGCGGTAGGGCAAAATCTCCAGGACCATCTCGCGGTCAGTTATTTCTACAAGGCGAGCGTGCCGACGCTCAACGATGCGCTTGGCCCGCTCAGCGGCAAGATCAGGGCGGGATTGCATTATCTGCTCAATCGCGGCGGGCCGCTTTCAATGAGCGTCAATCAGGGCGGCGGCTTCATCCGCAGCACGCCGGAAAAGCCGCACGCCGATTTGCAGCTGTATTTCAGCCCCGTCAGCTACACGCAAAGCCCGCTGTCAGAACGCAAATTGCTCAATCCCGATCCGTTTTCGGCGTTTCTGCTGTCGTTTAACGCATGCCGCCCGACGAGCCGGGGGCAGTTGCAGATCGTCTCGCGCGATCCCTTTGCCTATCCCGCGATCGCGCCCAATTATCTTTCGACTGCGCAGGACATTGACGATGCGCGCGTCGGGAGCGTGCTCCTCCGCACACTCGCCGCGACAAGACCGCTTGCCGATATCATCACGCACGAACTGGTGCCCGGCGCGCACATCCAAGGCGACGACGCACTGCTCGACGATTTCCGCGCGCGCGCCGATACCGTCTACCACCCGACATCAACCTGCATCATGGGGCCAGACCCCGCCACCGCAGTCGTCGACGCAAGGCTACGCGTCCACGGCGTTGCGGGGCTGCGCGTGATCGATGCATCGGTCTTCCCCAACATCACCTCGGGCAACGTCAACGCACCCACGGTGATGGTCGCTGAAAAGGGCGCGGCAATGGTGATCGAGGATTGGCGGGGGTAGGCGGCGTGACGCTCACCGAGAATTAGCACTTGACAGCGTCACGCTGTATCGCTAAATCTTGCCATAGTCGAAAGTTGTGCCCGATTCTCAAGATCTGCCCAGCTTTGAGACACACGCTCCCGAAAGGGATCCAACATCGCCGCCGCTGACCATTCAGCACACTGCCGCTTCTGCGGCTAAACCTGTTTCTGAAGGAGATGATTTTGATGTTTGAAGCTCGACACCTCCATCAACCTCGACCCAGTCACCCGCGAGCCAAGCGTGGCAATCCAGTCCCCCAGTGTTTCCGCCACTTTCTGGATTGGCGCGGTCGATTCGCTCCTTCGCAATGGCGGTGAATGGACGCACCCAGCTTTTGACAACGCCGCCCAGTTTGATTTGCTTGTTCGCGCGTCTACCGAGGAGATTGTAGACAATTAGTATTGTGTCCCCGGAATTCCCGGAATTCGTCTCTGTCCCCGGAATTCGTGTCCCCGGAATTCGCGGAATTCGCTGTCCCCCGAATTCCAATCGTGGAGCCAGTAATCAAAAAACAGCAAACGATTGCAAATAGCGCTTGCAAACGTTTGCTTAATTTGCAAATCATCATTTAGAGTTGAATCAAGTCGGCTCGTTCAAAAAATACATTGGGAGGATGTTATGAGAGTTTCGCCACGCCGCGCAGGCACATCGTTTGCCGCGCTGAGTTTTGCACTGGCTTTTTCGAGTGCAGCCTTCGCACAAGTTGCAGCCTCTGCTGATGACGCACCCGATGCTGACGACATCGTTGTGACCGCGGTTTCAAAAGGACAGAATAAGATCGACACTTCGATCTCGGTCAGTTCGCTTAGTCAGGAAACGATTGCAAATTCGGCACCGCGTTCAGTCGCGGAATTGTTTCGTAACCTGCCTGGTATTCGTTCGGAAAGTTCGGGCGGCGAAGGCAATGCGAATATCTCGGTGCGCGGCCTCCCAGTCGCGTCGGGCGGTTCAAAATTCCTCCAGCTTCAGGAAGACGGTCTTCCCGTTTTGGAATTTGGTGACATTGCTTTTGGCAATGCCGATATTTTCCTCCGCTCCGACTTCAATGTTCAGCGCGTTGAATCCGTGCGCGGTGGCTCGGCGTCAACCTTTGCTTCGAACGCCCCAGGCGGTGTCATCAACTTGATCTCCAAGACGGGCGAGCAAGAAGGCGGTTCGGTTCAGGGCACCATCGGTCTTGATTACGGCGAATACCGGCTTGATGCAGATTACGGCGGAAAGCTGTCGGACACGATCCGGTTCCATGTCGGCGGCTTTTACCGTCAAGGCGAAGGCCCGCGCAGAGCAGGCTATGACGGAAATCGAGGCTATCAGATCAAAGCCAACGTCACCAAAGAGTTTGAGAATGGCTTCATCCGCCTGAATTTCAAACGGCTCGATGATCACGCCATCGCTTATCTGCCAAGCCCGGTACGGGTCACGGGAACCAATTCCAATCCCAATTTTACGGCGCTCCCCGGGCTCAGCCCCAACCAGGATACGCTCCACAGCGTAAACTTTACGCGGGTTTTGGGGTTGGACAGCAACAACAATCCAAGGGTTACTGATGTTCGCGACGGTCAACGTCCGCTCGTCACCGCTTTCGGGGTTGACGCGCAATTTGAGATTGCAGATGGGCTGACAATCACCGAAAAATTCAAATATTCGGACGTCTCGGGTCGCTTCGTTTCGCCGTTTCCGTCGGGCATTGATACCGCCCAGAATATCGCCAACAGCCTTGGCGGAGCCGGTTCAACTTTGACCTTTGCCAACGGTCCGCGCGCGGGTCAGGCTTATGCCGGAACCAACCTGCTGATCCCCGTGGTGTTGTTCAATACCGAGGTCAACAGCCTCGACAATATCGCCAACGATATCCGCCTGACCAAGGAGTTTGATACCGGCAGCGGCAAGCTGAACGCGACGCTTGGCTTTTACAAATCTCGCCAGACGATCAATACAACGTGGACGTGGAATTCCTACCTGCTGGAACCCTCCGGCAACAATGCGGCGTTGATCAACGTGAGCAACGCGGCCGGGGTCTCCCAAACCGAAGGCGGTCTCGTCGCCTACGGTGCCTCGTTCTTTGGCAATTGCTGTCGCCGTGCGTATAATGTTGACTATAATATTAACGCTCCCTTCGCATCGCTTTCATTTGGTTCGGAAGCATTCACTGTTGATGCTTCGGTTCGTTATGACCAAGTTGGCGCACGCGGATTTGTAACCGCCGATGGTCCGGTCGTCACGCGCGACGTGAATGGCAACGGCGTGATTTCAGTGCCAGAGACCAAGGTCACGGTATTACGGCTCAACAGCCCGCAGCCGGTCAATTATAACACGCATTACTGGTCATATTCGGGCGGCTTGAACTACAAAATAACCCCGGACTTCGCGCTCTTTTCTCGCTATAGCCGTGGTGGCCGGGCCAATGCTGACCGGATATTGCTCAACGATAATAATGTCAGCCCGACAAGCGGCCGGTTGCTCAACAACGATGTGGCAATTGACTTCGTCAAACAGGCCGAACTGGGCGTCAAATACCAGTCAGGCGGCGCGCGGCTGTATGCAACCCTTTTCCGCGCGACGACCGAGGAAGAGAATTTCGAAGCCACGACTCAGCGGGTGTTTAGCCGTGCCTACCGTGCAACCGGACTGGAACTCGAAGGCTCGTACCGGGTCGGGGCGTTCTCGCTCTCGGCATCGGGAACCTATACCGATGCCAAGATTTCGCGCGACAACATCTCACCTGCCAATGCCGGCAAGCGGCCACGGCGTCAGGCGAAGTTTGTCTATCAGTTCACACCGCAATATAATGCCGACATCTTCACCGTTGGTGCAAACGTCGTTGGCACGGGCGACAGTTTTGCCCAAGACAACAATCTGTTGAAGCTGCCTGCCTTCACACAGGTCAACACATTCCTCAACATCCGGCCAATCGAAAACGTGCAGGTCTCGTTGAATGCGAACAATCTGTTCAACACCAAAGGCTTCACCGAATCCGAAGAAGATTCGATCCCGGCGAACGGCATTGTTCGTGCGCGTTCGATCAACGGAAGGACGGTTTCAGCTTCGGTCAAATTCGACTTCTGATAATTGATCGGAAGCGGCGGAGGCATCACAGCCTCCGCCTTGTCATTCATTCATTCCTTGTCGGAGTGGCTCATCAGAGCCACTCCGTTTTTGTCCACCGAATTTGAGCGGCTACGCAATGCGCGTGAACGCCCGGGAGAACTCGATTGCCACGCTTCGCTCGCGGGTGACGCGGTGGAGGCGTTAATTCCGGGAGGCGTTAATTCCGGGCAATAATTCCGGAATAATTCCGGGGACACAAGAATAATTTCGGGGAATAATTCCGGGGACACAAGTAATTCCGGGCACAAATAATTCCGGGGACATAATTCCGGGGACACATAATTCCGGGGACACCAACATAATTCCGGGGACACCATAATTCCGGGGACACAATACTCATAATTCCGGGGACACAATACTAATTATCCACAATCTCCTCGGTAGACGGTCGGAAAAGCGTATCAAACTGGGCGGCGTTGTCAAAAGCTGGGTGCATCCATTCCTGTCCTCGGAATTCCGCAGTGTCTCCGGAACTCCGGCATAGTTTTGGCTGCAAGGCGCTTCCCTTACACCAGTTTTGTGAGAGTTGACAAAATGAATTTTCACAGCAATGCTACTATGAAAATAAAACCGCAATTTGGAAAAGCGATCATGCAATCTGCCGTTGTCCGCTTTATCGATGATCTTAAGGGCCAGGGTGGCCTGAAAGGCACTGATATTGCCAATTTTGCCGACGTATCTTCGGCCACAGTTTCGCGCTGGCTAGCGGGAACACATGTGCCGCATCCGCGCACCCAGTTGATGCTGTCGAACATGCATTATATCGTTAACCGACTTGATCAATATTATACTGCGGGGGAAATCCGCTTGTGGCTTTATGCGCCGCACCCTCAGCTTGATGGGCAGCGCGCGATTGACTGCATATTGAATGACCGAGCCGATGATGTGCTGGCGATCCTCGACCGGCTTGATGCCGACGCATATCTTTGAACTAAACTGTGCCCCGTCCGCCCCGTCCCCCAGCTTTGATCGATGCGCTCGACACGCGCAAAGCAGCTGCATTTTCAGGGGTTCTTTGGAGAGTGGTGACATCGGGTTTTGATCCCATACGGCCCGGTCGTTCCGGTGGGCGTTGGGACGATGGCAGTTTCGATGTACTCTATACGGCAGTCGAGCGCGACGGGGCATTGGCGGAGGCACATTTTCATGCCTTCAAAGGGCAGCCTGTCCTTCCTTCTAAAATCAGCAAGTCGCTACACCAGATTGACGTCAATCTCGCGCGCTTTCTGGATCTAAGTGGGGAGGGTGCACTGGCCGAAATTGGCGCAAATATGGCGCAATATGGTCGCCTCCATTATCTTGAACGAGCGAGCGAATACCCTTCGTTGCAGCAAATAGCCGAGGTAGCATTCTTCCTTGAGTTTGAGGGCGTATTGGTTCCCAACGCGCGCTGGCCTTGCGCAAATCTCGTGATCTTCACCGAAAGAGTTCGACCGGATCAATTGATCGCGACGGCAAAGGAGTCAGTTGATTTGGTCGAGTGGCACCGCGCGATTGGAAGGCGGACAAGCAGGGATACAGTGCGGCTTGTGTGAGACTGGACGAATCCGGGCACAAATGATTGCGGCAATTCCTGCGGGAATTCCGGGTAATTCGAGGGCCACCAATGCCCGCAATACATATCAGTCAGGCTTTTTTACAGGCCAACAGGCCGATGAAATTGCACTCTTCCGTCACTCTGACCTCGAAACTGCGAACGAACCGGGCGAACGCGCGCTTTGGCCGCCGCTCAGGATCACAACGTTGCTGCCCACGCGCATCTCATCGAACAGCTTTGCCGCAAAATCTTTTGGAATGCCGATGCAGCCGTTGGTCGCAAGGCCGTGCCGGACGTCGCTGCCGTGGATCGCGATGCCATCCTTTGTCAGCCGAAGCGTATAGGGCATTGCGGCTTCGTAGAGGCTCGATTGGTGGTTCTTGAGCTTGGCTAGGACGGGAAAACGTCCGGCTGGCGTCGGCTTCTTGTCCGCGCCGTAGAGGATCACCGCAGTGCCGATCTCATTTCCGGCGCGGAACACTGACATGATCTGTGCGTCAAGATCGACGCGCACCCAAGCGCTGCCGGGGGCAATGCCTTTATCGTCCCAGATATAGTCGCCGTAGCGCATCGGCTGCGGCACGTTGAGAAGGCTGGAAACGACGGGCTCGCCGTCGTCGATGGCCGCGTCGGAACCGGGCTTTAGGGCAATCCGCCGTTCTTCGGTCACCGCGATTGGCCGTCGAATGGCAATTGTCGGTGGCTCTCGCCCGCCAACAATCCAGATCACCGCCACTACAAGCCCCACGCAAATCAAGGCAGTCCAAATTGGTGCAGTCGGTGCTGCGGCGCGTCGTCGCTTCCTTGCGATGTTAGCTGACCCGACGCGCGGCGCGCCAACGCCGCCGCGAAACCGCACCGATCGCGCCGAAGCCGGCCATAATCATGAACCATGTGCCGGGTTCGGGAACCGCGCCGGGCAGCGGCGGATTTATGATCCCGCCTGTGCTGCCACTCCCGCCACCAACGCCGCCAGGGCCGCCCGCGCCGCCGATACCCGGCCCCGAAAACGGCCCACCGGCAATTGGCGCCAATGACGGTGCGAAGCCAAACCCGCCATCAGCAGGTGCAATGTCCGCAATGTCTGTGAACCCGCGTTGCGGTGAACCAACACCCAGCGGGCTGCCGGCGGGAAAGATCGGGACGGTGCCGGGCCCGCGCGGTGCGAGACGCTGTCTTATACCCCTGTCGGCAACATGTGCGGGAGGGTGCCCAACCACCGCCGCTCTCCTTCTGGCTTTGCCGACTGCGCCTTCGGGGCGGTCGCCGGGCGAACGCAGCCCGATCAGCGAAGCCAAGCTGCGCACCGCCGCAATGGCAGGCGCGATCACCCCGCCGCTCTTCGCCGGCATCGAAAACAACGCGATTCCAAGCAGGCTAAAGCCGGCGATGCTTGCAAAGTTGGCGCGTTGCCGTTTTCCTACTCGACTCAACAACATATCGACACAACCTAACTCAACGCCGCTGCAATAAATCGACAACCTTTGGCCAGTCATCAAGTTCCTTAATCGATGAAAAAGCAGCATCAAGCGTTGCCCGCTTGCAACGGAGCCACGACTTCACGTTCACCTAAATTAAATTTACCGGTTGCGCCCACGCGCAACTCCCATATGCATCCGCCGATGCATGACAAGATTGATCTCCGCCAGTTACCGCCGCTCAAGGCGCTCAAGGGATTTGAGGCGGCGACGCGGCGGCAGAGTATCCGTGATGCGGCCGATGAATTGTGCCTCACGCACCCCGCGGTCAGCCATCAAGTGCAACTGATCGAGGATGCGCTGGGGGTGCAGTTGTTCGCGCAAAATGGCCGTCATATTATTTCGACCGAACAGGGCCGCGTGCTTTACCCCTATGTCCGCGCGGCGTTTGAATCGTTAATCGAAGGGGTCGAGGCGGTGCATCGCAACGCGCTCGATAAGCCGCTGCGCGTGCAAACCTATGTCACCGCGTCGATCCGCTGGCTCGCGCGGCGCGTGCCGCAGTTTTTGCACGATAACCCCCAGGTCAAACTGTCGCTGAGCACCTGCGCGGTTGAGTGGGAATTTGATGATGTTCACGCCGATGTCGGGCTGGTTTACTGCGAAACTGCGCCCGATCCCGCCAAGCATCACTGGGTGCCGCTGTTTGATTATACTTTATTCCCCGTATGCAGCCCCGCACTCGCCGCCAAAATCGGAGCCGATGCGAGCGCGGCGAGCCTGCTGACGCACCCGCTTGTCGCAATCTATACCGAGGCGCGCCACTGGGAAACGTGGTTTGCCTCGGCCGATGTGACGTTCGATCGCGAGTCGCCCTATATGGTCGTCGATACGCTTGCGGTCGCGCTCGAAATGGCGCTTGACGGAGAGGCGATTGCGCTGGTCAACGGGCCGTTTGTAGATGCCGATCTTGCCAGTGGCCGGTTGGTCAAGCCCGTCGATCACACTGCACGGTGCCCCGGCGCATGGGGATTGATTTGTCGCAAGGATATGAAGGAAAATGTCCGCGTGCGCACGTTTATCGATTGGCTGGCGGCGCACGCCAATACCGCGCCCTAACGTTTGGGCACAACCTCATAGCCCGGCTCTTCGGGTTCGTCATCGACCATGTCGGCGGGAAAGCCCGTGCCGAGCACCTTGATCCCAAGCGGTTCTTCATAGCGGCGGATGATGTTGGGCGAGTGTTCGCGCGGGCCGTATTGCGCCTCGCCTTCCTTGAACAACCGTACGATGAGCGGCGATAGCGCAACGGGGACGCCCGCGCCCTGTGCGATCTTGTCAAACAGGCCGACGTCCTTGCTCACCAGATCCATCGTGAAATTGATATCGCGGCTGCCGTTGAGGATCACCTGGCTTTCGGTTTCATGGACGAAGCTGTTGCCCGATGAAATACGGATCGCCTCATACGTGGTGTTCATATCAAGCCCGACCGCCTTGCACGTCGTCAGCGCCTCAGCAAGCGCGACGAGGTGGACGGTGCAGAGAAAGTTGGTCATCACCTTCAATTGGGACGCCGTGCCAAGCGCGCCGGTATGCAGGATGCGGCGGCCCATCGTCATGAGGACGGGCAGCACCATTTCAAACGCGGCGCGCGGGCCACCCGCGAATATCGCGATATTGCCCGTATCGGCGCGGTGGCACCCCCCCGAAACGGGGCATTCGAGAAACATCGCACCGCGCGCCTCAACCAGCGCGCCAAGCCGGATGACTTCGCTATAATCGGTCGTGCTCATTTCGAGCCAGACCTGCCCGGGCCGCATGACGTGCAGGAAGCCGTCGGCCCCTTCGGCCACAGCTGCGCTTGCGGCGGGCGAGGGCAGGCAGGTGACGATCAGATCAACCGCCTCGCCAAGCGCCATCGGAGACGCCGCCGCAGACGCCCCGCGTGCGACATATTCGGCCACCAGCGCCTCATCAAGATCGCGCACCGTCACATCATGCCCGCCGCGGATCAAGCTCCCCGCCAGCTTCCCGCCGACATTGCCCAGCCCAATAAAACCGATTTTCATGCGAGCGGTTAAGCCGGTGGGGCGGGCGTGCCACAATTGAAAGTTTTGTGTCGAGGGGTGAAATTTTTTGCGGGGGGGAGTTCGAGTTCACGCGTCCGTCAATCGTCATTGCGAGCAAAGCGCGGCAATCCAGAGGGCGACGGCACACAGTCTGGATTACTGCGCTCCACTCGCAATGGCGGTGGTTTCTCTGCACCGTTGTCCCAACATTGAGGAGGCCCAAATGTACATCAAGCCAACCAAGACTGACTCGGACCACATCGGCCTCTATGGCAAGGCTTTTACAAGATCGCTGGGTGCGCGCGCGAAATTTTTTGGGCGAGGATGTCTCCGCAGAGTTCGGCCAACGGCCCGTTATCGCCGGGTAGACCAACGATCAGGGCATGCTGCTGCGCGACGATCAAGTTGAGAACTGGGCGACAATCAGGATGAGAGGATGTTTTTGGTCTGGTGTTGGAGGGAGGGCGTAGCCCGACTGGAGGCA
>JAYVVW010000044.1:0-3882 GCA_043786595.1 Sphingomonadales bacterium
TTGTGCAAAAGGGAGCGCTTGTAAAGGCGCGCGAAAATCTGGCACGGCTCAAGCAGTTATGCGTTGCGACATGTGGTGAGCAAGATCGTCTTGCTGCGGCGATTGCAAAAGGGCCCGCAGTGCCCGTGCTGAGCGCACAGGCGGTTCAACCCAAGCCGGTCGCAACCGAAGCGCCTAAAAACTGATATTCGCGCGACAAGGCGGTGAATTCTCCGACGCTGAGCGTTTCGGCGCGGCGTGCCGGATCGATGCCCACATGGTCAAGCGCTTCAAGCGCGCGCGGCAATGATTTCAGGCTCTGACGCAGCATCTTGCGGCGCTGGCCAAATGCGGCCGCAGTTATGGCTTCAAGGCTTGCAATCCTGACGCCAGGGGGTTCGGCGTCGGGCGTGATGTGGATGACCGCCGACATCACCTTTGGTGGCGGGGTAAAAGCAGACCGGTGCACCGGCATCGCAATTCGCGCAGTCGCACGCCACTGGGCTAAGACCGATAACCGACCGTAGGCTTCACCATTGGCAGGCGCGATGATACGATCGGCGACTTCGCGCTGAAACATCAGCGTCATGCTCGACCAGCGCGGTGGCCATTGTGGCGCGGTCATCCATTTTACGAACAGCGCCGATCCGACATTATACGGCAAGTTTGAGACGATATGGCCGCCCTCATCCAGCACGTCTTCAAGCGGAGCAGTCAGCGCATCGCCCTCAACAATCCTGAGCTTTCTCGGAAACGCGGCTTCGAGTTCGGCAAGTGCGGGCATGCAGCGGCGATCACGTTCGACGACGGTGACAGTAGCACCTGCAAGCAATAACGCGCGTGTCAGGCCACCAGGGCCGGGGCCGACTTCATAGACCGATTGGCCTTCAAGAGACCCCGGAACTGCAGCAATACGCCCAAGCAACTGGCCGTCGAGCAGGAAATTTTGGCCCAGTGCCTTGTTTGCGATCAGACCGTGCCGCGCAATAACCTCGCGGAGCGGCGGTAACCTGGTTAGCACTGCGCTTGGCGCACTTCACAGAGTAAGCGAAGGCGCGCAGCCTGCGATGCCATTTTGATCGCAGCGATCATTGCGCCCGGCGCGGCGCGGTTTTGACCTGCAATATCAAACGCAGTGCCGTGATCAGGCGATGTACGGACGATGGGCAGCCCTAGTGTCATATTCACGCCGTCATCGAAATGCAGCGTCTTCAGCGGGATAAGCGCCTGATCGTGATACATGCACAGCGCGACATCATAGCTTTCGCGTGCACGCGCATGGAACATCGCGTCGGCGGGTATCGGCCCCGTGATGTCCATCCCTTCGGCACGCAAAATCTCAATCGCAGGCATGATGATGTCGATTTCTTCGCGGCCAATTTGCCCACTTTCGCCCGCGTGTGGATTGAACCCGGCGACCGCGATGCGCGGATTTTGGATCCCAAAGCTGCGTTTGAGGCCTTTGGCGGTCACCCGCGCTTTACACAGGATAAGATCAATCGACAGCGTTTCGGCCACGGTCGAAAGTGGAATATGTGTTGTAACCGGCACCACGCGCAGGCTGGGCCCGGCAAGCATCATCACGGCATTGGCAGGGGATATGCCACATCGTTCTGCCACAAATTCGGTCTGGCCCGGATGCGTAAAGCCGATTTCATACAGGCAGACCTTTGAAATCGGCGACGTTACCAGTGCGCTGGCTGCAACCGACCGGGCAAGACCAAGCGCCATTTCGAGCGACGCAAGCGCGCACCGTGCCCCTTCGGCATTGGGCTGGCCGGGCTTGATGTCGCCAGCGTCTTCGACCTGAATGACGGGCAAGGCAGTGGCAAAAGCAGCGGCCGCCTGTCCGGGATCGGTGATCCGTGCGATCGGGCCATCCCACACAGCCTCAATCGACCGTGCGTCACCAATTGCAAAAAAGCAGGCGAGCCTGTTGGCTTCGCGCGCTGCCCACGCCTTCGCAGTCACTTCGGGCCCGATCCCCGAGGGATCACCAAGAGAAACAGCGAGCGGTTGCACGATCGCTGACATGTTACCGATAATCGATCACCGCATCCCGGCGCAGATCGCGCAAATAACGCTGCGCCTTGCGGTTGACCCGCTCTTCCTCGAGTTGCGCCATGATCTTGTCAAATGATGGCCCCTCGGCAGCTTGCGGTTCATCACGGCCACATAACACCAGTATGCGAATACCGTCAGCTTGCGAACCAAATGGAGGCGTTGCTTGGCCGACCTGAAGGTTGAGCAGCATTTCCTGCAACGCCCCCGGCAGATCACGCACACGAACCTGATCATTGTCGACCACTTCGGCACCAAATTTAGCGGCGACGCCGTCTACCTTGCCGCAGCCGCCCATCGACTGTGCAGCTTGGCCAAACTCGCTCGCGCGTGCTTTGGCACCTTCGGTGGTTGTGCCTGCGGGCAGTGGCATGCTCATTTGGCGAAGTGCGAGGACGGCATCACGCGGATCGGCGACAAGCACCTGACGTTTGTCCATCAGGTACAGCACCGAATAGCCGCCGGGGATTGCAATCGGGCCGGCAATCTGGCCGACGCTGATTTCCTGAACTGCCTGTGACAGCGCGTCGGGCAGTTGCCCCGCGCGAACCCAGTCAAGATCACCGCCAACCGACGCTGTCGACGCTTCGGAGAATTGCCGTGCATAGGCTGCAAATGATCCGCCTTGCCGGATTTGATCGATGATGCGCCGACCATTTGTCAGCACTTCCTGCGTATTTTCAGGCGTGGCCGACAGATAGATTTCGCCAACATGGTATTCGACCGTGCCCTTTGCAGCGTTAAGCCGATCCATGACGGCCTTCACCTCATATTCGCTGACCGTCACTGACGGCTCGACCTTGCGGCGCAACAGTCTGCTCCATGCCACTTCGCCTTCGATCTGGCGGCGGATTGAGCGATCAGATGATCCCTGTTCGCGCAAATAGCTGGTCATCGCGGTGGGAGTTCGTTTGAAATTCTTTGAAACACGGTCGTAGCTTTGATCGACTTCGCCGCGTGAGATTTCGATCTTGTTCGCTTTGGCTTCCTGGATTTGCAGCGTCTCGTCGATCAGGTTACGCAAGACTTGCAAGCGGAGCCGCTCTTTTTCTTCCGTCGAAATCTTGCCTTGGTTCGCAAGGACAATCAGCGCGAGCCTCTGATCTACGTCGGTTCCAGTGATGATTTCGCCATTGATAATCGCGGTTGCCTTGCGCACCGTCGGTTCCACTTTGCCAAAGGTAGAGAAATTTTCGGGCAAGTTGAGGTTCGTCGTCGGCACACTTTTGTCATTGGCGACGGTCTGCGCGTGCACCGCCCATCCTCCGGCAGTTGCAACCAACATCGGGATCAATAGCGTGCGACCCAAAACTGAATTCATATTCGGTTACCCTCAATATATATCGCCAAATGACACGCTGGCATTTCGTTCTATGCGCGTCGGCGGCTGAATAGATGCTGACATCAATTCCCCTTTGATCCGCGCGTTTAGCGTCCGATGTTGCGGAATGATAGCTCCAATTGAAAACTGTTGCCGCGCCGGGCATCGCCTGAGGCGTCATAGTCGCGTCGCCATGTCAGACCGAACTTAAAACAATTGTCTTCATAGGCAATGCCGAGCCGGGTGCGAACGGGGTCAAATCCGTCAGACAGCGATGTTGGATCGTCACTCCGATTGGTCAGATCGATGATCGCCGAACCAAAGACCGACCAGAATTGGCTCACTTGGACGCGGCCGCCAGCGCGTGCTTCTTCGCGGTCACGGAGGTCTTCGATACCCGGCGCGACATCGCGGTTGAGCCGCAAATAGCCCAGCACGGCATAGGTCGAGTCGTTGCCTACGGTCATATCGACTTCATTCCGGCGGATCGCCAGATTGTCTTTGTCGAGCCGGTAGCGGTG
>JAYVVW010000045.1:0-17448 GCA_043786595.1 Sphingomonadales bacterium
AAAGCGCACCGCAAATGGGGCAAACTACCTTGGGCACGGCTGTTTGATCCCGCCATCCGTCTGGCGAGCGAAGGCTATAGCGTCACACCTGCACTGGCGACGCGGCTCAGCCAGATTCGCAAACTGTGGGGCGATTTTCCACAAGCACAGGCAATTTACTGGAAAGACGGCGCGCCGAGGGCGGTTGGCGATAGAATCGTCAATCCTGCACTTGCCGAATTGCTGCGATCGGTTGCAAAGCGCGGTGCCGACGCCTTTTACAAGGGCGAAAATGCACGCGCCATCTCGGTTGCTGCGGCAGGCTCGGCTCGCAACAAGGCCTTGATCACGTCAACTGACCTTTCGTTCTACGTCGCAAAAGAACGCCCCGCTGTCTGCACAACATACCGCACTTACAAGCTCTGCGGGATGGGGCCGCCGTCTTCGGGAGCGACAACGGTGTTCCAGATGTTGGGGATGCTCGAACGTTTTGACATCAAAGCGATCGGCGCCAATGATCCGCGTAGCTGGCACCTGATCGCAGAGGCCATGATGCTCGCCTATGCCGACCGTGAGAAATATCTTGCTGACAGCGACTTTGTGTCTGTTCCCGTCGCTGGCCTGCTCGATAAAGGCTATATCGCCGCGCGGTCGGCAATGATTTCGCCCGACAAGTCGCTGGTTGCCTATCGCGCGGGTGATCCGCCGGGCGCGCCCAAACGCACCGCAGCTATATCAAGCGAAGTGAGTGGTACAACGCATTTTGTGGCAGCCGACCGCGCGGGCAATGTCGCGACGATGACATCCACCATCGAAGGCCCGTTTGGCAGCCAGCTTATCGCGAATGGCTATTTTCTCAATAACGAACTGACCGACTTTACATTTGCCCCTACCAAAGACGGCGCACCCGTTGCGAACCGTCCGCAGGCCGGGAAACGCCCGCTCTCATCGATGTCACCTACTATTGTATATGATCAAAATGGCCGCGTGATCCTCGCGATCGGCTCTGCGGGTGGAAAACGGATCATCATGCACGTCACCAAGTCGCTGATCGGGTTTCTCGATTTCGGGCTTTCGGCAAAAGATGCCATTGCGCTGCCCAATATTTACTTTGGCGGCGACGCGGTTTTGATCGAGTCGAACACCAGCCTTGATGCGATGCGCGAACGATTGGCTGCGCTTGGCCGCACCGTTGTTTCAAGCGACCTCGGGTCAAAGCTCAACGCCATCGAACGCACCGAAAACGGCTGGCGCGGTGCCGCCGACCCGCGCAGTGAGGGCGTTGCACTCGAAGACTAGGCGCGTCGTAACCGGTGGGCAGATGAGGTGGATGGATGACCAGAATAGCACGTGAGTTTGAGACTTTTCCAAATCTGGTGACGATGTTTTTCACCCGGGCGAAGGCCTATGGCGACGCGCCGTTCTTGTGGGATAAAACCGACGGCGCCTGGACGAGCCAGAGCTGGACGCAAGTCGCAGAAAAGGTCGTCTCGCTCGCAGCCGCACTCAAGTCATTAGGCCTGAAACGCGGTGACCGCGTCATGCTGGTGGCTGAAAATCGGCCCGAATGGTGCATCGCTGATCTCGCGATCATGGCGGCGGGTTGCGTTACGGTACCAACATATACGACCAACAGCGAGCGCGATCATGCGCATATCGTCGAAAATTCAGGCGCACGCGCGGTTATCGTTTCAACCGCAAAGCTCGCGCGTTCACTGCTCCCCGCCGTAATGCGGTCAACCAACGCGCGGATCATCATTGGCATGGAGGATTTGCGGATCGGCCAATCGGGGCATGTCGATGTCCACGACTGGCAAAAGCTGATCGATGCGCAGGCACCAGACGTCAAAAGCTTTGCTGACGATGCTTCGGCGCAATTCAAACGCGACGACCTTGCCTGCATCATCTACACCAGCGGAACCGGCGGCGCACCGCGCGGCGTGCAGCAGCATCACGGCGCAATCCTCCACAATGTTGCTGGCTGTATCGAAGTGATCGCGACTGATTTTGGCTGGGATGATGAAGTGTTCCTGTCATTCCTGCCGCTAAGCCACGCCTATGAACATTCGGCAGGGCAATTTTTCCCGATTGGACTTGGCGGCCAAATTTACTATGCCGAAAGTCTCGAAAAGCTTGCCGCCAACATTGAAGAAACACGCCCGACCTTAATGGTCGTCGTTCCGCGATTGTTTGAGGTGCTGCGCGCGCGGATGATCAAAACCGTTGAAAAACAGGGCAAGTTTGCCGAAGGTCTGCTCAAGCGTGCGCTCAGCCTGGGCGCGAAGGAATTGGCCGGTGGCATTCCGCTGTGGGATCGCCCGATGAATCTGGTGATCGACAAGACACTGCGGCCCAAAATCCAGGCGCGCTTTGGTGGGCGGATCAAGGCGCTGGTCGCTGGCGGCGCGCCGCTCAATCCCGAAATAGGCATATTTTTCCATTCGCTCGGGCTGACGCTGCTGCAAGGTTACGGCCAAACCGAAGCCGGGCCGATCATTTCGTGCAACCGGCTGCGTCCCGCGATCAAAATGGATACCGTTGGCCCGCCACTGAAAAACACCGAAGTCAAAATCGCTGAAGACGGCGAAATCTGTGTTCGCGGCGAACTGGTGATGCACGGATATTGGCGCAACGAAGCCGAAACAAAGCGCGTGCTTGTCGACGGCTGGCTGCTGACAGGCGACATTGGCCATATCGATGACGCGGGTCGGATCGTGATTACTGATCGCAAAAAAGACCTGATCGTCAATGACAAGGGCGACAATATTGCGCCGCAGAAAATTGAAGGGATGCTGACGCTCCAGCCCGAAATCATTCAGGCAATGGTGGTCGGTGATCGCCGACCGCACCTTGTCAGCCTGATCGTGCCTGATCCCGAATGGCTGACCGAATGGGCTATCGCGAATAATGAGAAGCCTGATTTCAAATCGCTGTGCGCCAACCCTGCGGTTCACCGTGCGCTAAGCGTCGCCGTTGACCGGGTTAACAAGGATGTATCCACAGCCGAGAAAATCCGCCGCATCGTCTGCGCTTATGAGCCGTTTACGATCGACAATGAACAGTTGACGCCCAGCCTTAAGATCCGTCGCCACAAGATCAAGGAAGTGTATGGCGAACGGATCAACGCGCTTTATAAAGCGGGCTGAGGCTGAGAATCAGCGCGGATTTTTGGTATAAGGCGTAAAATCGCCGAGTACGCATGATCCGCCTTCAAACCCCGAAGTGAAATCGACAACGCGGACGATATCGCCGCTGCACAGCCGATCGGTGGTCAATTGCGTCACCAATGCACTCGATTCGCGCAATTCCTGACACCCGCCGCGCGGACGATTAACGTAGAACAGATTCCGACTGACGCGGTAAACGATCGCGCTTTCGCCAAACGTCTGGCTTGAATTGGCGCGGCTGAGCGAAATGCAGCTCTGCGGCTTGCCCGCGAATTTTCCGGCAACAGCTTTATCAAATTTGGCCGCTGCTCTGGCCTCGCGCTGCTCCGCCGCTGGTGTCGCGGCAACGACAGCGCTGCTGAGCAGTGCCGTCAATAAAAGTAGGACACGAATATTCATTGCAATCTCCTATGCCCCCGGATGGTACCAACATAACAGAATTCAGCCGCAAAAACTATCCTTCGCTGCGCGCCGCTCGCCAAGTTGTTCTGCTGAGACCGCGCGCATGAACGGGTTGGTCGCGCGTTCGAGTGCGATCGTCGTTGGCACCGTTGGCGTTCCTGCCGCCCGCATCGTATCGACCGCCTTCATGCGCGCGACAAGCGCGGCATTGTCAGGTTCGGCCACAAGCGCGTAGCGACCGTTGCTCTGCGTATATTCATGCGCACAGTAGACCTGCGTTGCACCCGGCAGCGCCTCAAGCTTGCGCATGTTTGAAAACATTTGTTCAGGCGTCCCCTCAAACAAGCGGCCACAGCCCATTGCAAACAGCGTGTCGCCAACAAACGCCGCCGCCTCGTCGGCAAAGTGGTAAGCGATATGCCCCGCTGTATGGGCCGGCACGTCGATCACCACTGCATGGGTCGCGCCCAGCGAAACGGTATCGCCCTCGCCTACCAGCCGGTCGAGTGTCGAAATCCGCTGGGCTTCGGCGGCGGGGCCAGTGACGATGCAACCCGTCGCCGCCTTGATTTCGGCATTGCCGCCGGTGTGATCGGGGTGCCAGTGCGTGTTCCAGATTTGTGTGATCGCCCAGCCGCGCGATTGCGCTGCGTCGAGTACCGGCGCGGCAACGGCGGGGTCGACAACCATCGTCTCGCCCGAAACCGGCTCATGCACCAGCCACACATAATTGTCGCTCAGGACAGCGATACGGATGATTTCGAGGGTCATTACCAGTGCCCTGTATTTGGCATCGAAGCCCAAGGCTCTTGCGGCGGCAGATGGCCATCCTGAAGCAATTCGACCGAGATGTTGTCGGGGCTTCGCACGAATGCCATGTGGCCATCACGCGGCGGACGGTTGATCGTTACACCCGCATCTACCAACCGCTGGCATGTCGCGTAAATATCGTCGACGCGGTAGGCGAGATGGCCGAAATTGCGGCCCTCACCGTAACCTGTCTCATCCCAATTATGCGTGAGTTCAACTTGCGCCGATTCGTCACCGGGTGCTGCCAGGAAAATCAGTGTGAAGCGGCCCGGCTCGCTATCCACCCGGCTCAATTCCTCAAGGCCAAGAAGTTCGAAAAAGGCGATCGTGGCCGATGGATCGGACACCCGGATCATTGTGTGAAGATATTTCATCGGCGCATGATAGCGTATCTAGCGCGGGGCGACAGCCCCCAATTGCGCCGACGCCGCAGTGGCTGCCCGTCCCACTGGTCCACTCGGGTCAAGCCGCAGCGCCTCAGCCCATGACGCGCGCGCCTCATCCTTGAAGCCCGATTGCAACGCAATATGCCCCGCTTCAAGTGCGACGGCGGCTTCGTCAGGTGCACGGCGTGTGGCCTCGATAATATCGGCCTGCGCGCGCGGCAGATCCCCTTCGACGCGCGCGAGCGTTGCCGACAACAGCCAGCCGAGCGGATCAGCGGGAACAAGGCGTAGCGCGGCATTGAGATCATTCCGCGCCGCCTTGTTGTCGCCCGCTGCGAAACGCGCGCGCGCCCGGTCAAGATGCGCTTCGCCTGCTTCGGCACCCGTCAGCGCAGCGCTTGCGAGCGCCGCGTCAAAGTAACTGCCAGCCTTTACTGCATCACTGCCCGCAAGGGCTGCATTGCCAGCCTGCGCCCAAAGCCGTGCCGCGCGACCATCGTTTGCAGCTTCGGCAGCACGCGCCGCCTGTTCAAACGCAGCCGCAGCCGGTTGCCAGCGCTTTTGTGCGGCATAAGCAAGGCCCAGACACTGGCGCGCGAGTACGCCGCCGCCCGCGAGCCGCCAGGCGCCTGCCTCATCAAGCGCCCTTGCCGGATTGTTGAGCGCGAGTACTGCACAAGCTTCAAACCGTGCAGCATCGCCAGAAGTCGCGGTGGCCGCGCCGAGCAATAGAAGTGAAATCATGAGGTCTCCGTGAGCCGAGCGATTATCGCAACAATTGCCGCAAGATCGGCGTCGCGCGAAAGCCGGTGATCGCCGTCCTTTATCAAAATCGACTGCACATCGGCTGAACGGAGACGCGCCGCGATATCGAGACTGACCGACCAGGGGACGTCCTGATCATTTTGCCCGTGGATCAGGCGTACAGGGCATGCGATCGCAATATTGCGGTGAAGCATCAAATTGGATTCGCCTGATTGCCAGAACGCGCGCGTGGTGATCATTTGATCGGGGGCATAATCCGAAGGTCGCGCCAACGCTCCTGCGCTTTCAATCTCGGTTTTTTCGGCGTCAGTAAATCCCCAGCGTGTAAAGTCAGGTGCGCTCGCGATACCAACCAATCCCGCCATTTGTGAGCGGCGTAGCTCGGCGATCAATAACGCGATCCATCCCCCCATCGATGAACCGATAACGATGAGCGCCCCCGGCGCAACCGCGTCTATCACGCACAGCGCATCATCACGCCAAAGATCAAGCGTCCCGTCTTCGAACCGTCCGCTGCTTTCGCCACAACCTGAATAGTCGAGCCGCAGAATTGCACGCCCTTCGCGTTCGGCCCAGGCGGCAATTGCTTGCGCCTTCCCGCCGCGCATGTCGGACATATAGCCGGGGAGAAATACCAGCGTCGGCCCGCGTCCCGGTAGATGGCGATAAGCAAGCCGGACGCCGTCGTCGCGCGCGATAAACTCTGGCGGAGTCAGATGATCCATTCGATCGTCCGCGCATCATTTTCGGCACCGCGACTGGCAACGATGCGCTGGTGAAGCTTGAACAATGTCCGGCTGCCCGTCGTTTTGCACAGCGCAGGCACAAAGGCGTGGAGCATCGCACCAAGGCCGCCAATGATCATCGTCACGCCAAACCCGGCGGCGACGCCGAAATGTTCACCAAAGCTTTCATTGACGCTTGCAGGGTGATCGAGAAACAGCTTGCGAAACATGAATGAGCCTTTGCGTTTGGCGGTTGCGGCGCATTAACGCGTGAGCGACGTCGCGTCTGCCCTAAAAAAACAGTCCTGTGTCATTGGTAACATTGGGGTCGTTCTTGCAGCTTGTCTGTAGCGCTTTCCACTGCGCGGGTGATAGCGCGGGCGAAGTCACGCCATTGAACTGCCCCAACCGAAAAGTCTTTTCGCGTGCTTCTGACAGCGGGTGGCTCGACATATAGCTCAGCGCGTCTTTCGCTTTGCCGACCAATTTTTCATCCTTTGCCATCCGAGCAAAGAATCCTGCAGTGCCGAGCAGCGACACCTTGGCTGCATTGAGCGCCGCAATTGCATAACTGTCCGCACCGCTTTCGGCTTTGCGCGAATAGGTTGAGGCAATCAGCCCGTTGACCGATCCGCCGACGTTGCTGTTGACGCCGCCGAGCAACACCGACAGACCCATCTGGCGGAGTAAAGCCTGCACAACGTCGCGGTTGCGAACATGGCCGATCTCATGCCCGACGACTCCGGCAAGCTCATCAGCGGACTCAGCGGATTTGAGCAAACCGTTGAATATCAAAATGTGCCCGCCGGGCAGTGCGACCGCGTTGACCATGTCGATGTTGACAACATGAACCTTGAGACCAGCAGGATTTGGTTCGATCCGGCGTACAAGCGCATCAACTGCCGCCTGACCGCCCGGCCCGTTGCAAATCCGCCCGCCGAAATCACCAAACATCGCATCACCCATTTTCGCCTCTAGCGAAGGCGGCACGAGCGGTGAGAGCCAGTCGGGCGCTTGTACCGTCACATACACAACGACAGCCGACAGCGCGGCAAACGCAGCCGACGCGCGCCAGATGCCCAATCGGTCGATCCATCCGCCGTATTTGGCGCCGCGCGGCAATGCGTTTGTCAGACCAGCAGGCACCGGATCAATGAACCCGATCCGCCAGCCGCGCCGCCCTTTCAATCCGAACACCCCGTCAGACATTGGAACCAATTCCGAAAACGCCGTCGACGCATTGTCGCTTCCCGCGAAGTCGAGCGTGAAATCATCACCCGTTCGGGTCAGTACTGCGTCATGCCGAACCCCACTTTTACCGTTAAAATGCCAGACGCGTGTCACGCCGCTTACATCGCCCCCAGATCAAAGGCGTCGAGCAACCCTTCACCCTGCTTTACTTCGCGCGTTTGCGATTGCAGTAGTGTTTCAAGATTGACCTCGCCGCCTGCCTCCAGGTGCGACACCATGAACCGCCACTTGCGGTAACGCAGGAACGGGCCAATCAGGCTGAGTGGGATGATGAAAACCGCCAACAGTGCCACATAGGCGAACGGGTTGCTCGTCAATGCGTTCTCGTCAGGTTTGACGTCAGCGAATTGGGCGAGCAATCCAAAACTGCTCGCAACGACCATCGCCGGAATAAGCGCGAGCGCCGCAATACCCGTGTTGCCAAGGTAAAGTTTGAACCAATCACCAAACTTTGCGGTGAATTCAAATTCGAGCGTTGAAATCGAAAGCGTATCGATCACTTCACGCATGTAGGCCGCGTAATAGATAAGTGCGGCAAGCGGCAGCAAAATGTAAAATGCGATTACAAACGCAAATAGGGTCAGCCCCATCGCGGCTGGATTTCCGCCGCTGTTGTTTAGCATCACGATCGGAACCGCGATGATAGCCAGTGCAATCAAAAACCCAATTGGCATCAAATAAGCCATCAGATAACGGCCCATCAGCGACCCCCATTGCGGCGCAGAGTGGAACGTATGCGATCCAAAGCTCATTGCTTTCCACCGCTCTTTCCACAGGCTTGTCATTGACCATGGGAAAAGCAGCGCCACACACAAATAGGCAACGACCGTTTTCCATATCCATGACCAACCATAGCGCCATCCGCCCTGATCGGTACCGCCGTGGATGCCGTGCCAATAGGTGCGGCTCAACCGGTAACGCTGGCCGCGAAAGATCGCGACGCCGCTGAGATAGATTAGTGCGATATAGATAATACCCCCCAGACTGGCGATAAGCGTGCCCTGTCCGCGAAAAACGAGCCCCTGAATCAAAAGATTGAGAAACAGGAACGGCAGGCCAAAGACAGCAAGTACGATTAGAAATCCGAAAAGAAGTTCAACCGCCGTCCCCGTCCATTCAAACCGGTCATCAATGAAACGCGTGCGGCTCCACAGATATGTGCGTTCACGCGTCGTGGCCCAGAATCGGTAAATTCCAAGCGTGACAAGTGTCAAAAACACATTGCTAATCGCGATTGGCAGAAATTCTTTGATACTACCTTCAAACGCAAACGCCGTCTGCTCCTGCGATCCTATACCCATGTGCGACTGCCCCCATTTTGAGCCCAACGTCGCGCGAATATTAGCTCACGTCAAATGCTATTTTACGCATGCTTACCGTGTGAAGGCGCATGTGGTGGTTCGATTTCAGGCGGCTCGGGCGCATCGAGGTTGCCCTCCCACTTCGCGACCACGGCACTCGCTACGGCATTTCCGACAACATTGGTGCCAGAACGCCCCATATCGAGGAACTGATCAACCGCCAGGATCAGCACAAGTCCGCCTTCGGGAATGTTGAAATCGGCCATCACGGCTGAAATCACGACTAGGCTGGCGCGCGGCACCGCCGCCATGCCTTTTGACGTGATCATCAACGTCAGCAGCATCAAGATTTGCTGCGAAAACGTCAGTTCGATCCCGTAAAGCTGTGCGATGAACAGCGTTGCGAAGGTCATATACATCATCGAACCATCAAGGTTGAACGAATAGCCCAGCGGCAGCACGAAGCTGGAAATTTTGGGCGGCACCCCGAACCGGTCAAGCGCTTCAAGTGTTCGCGGATAGGCGGCTTCGGATGACGACGTTGAAAAGGCGAGCAGGATGGGCTCGCGAATATAACGCAACAATGTAAACGCGCGCGGCCCGATCACCGCAAGCGCGGCAAGGCCCAATATCACCCACAGAACCGCAAGGCCAAGGTAGAAGCTCCCGATAAACTTGCCAAATGTAAGCAATATGCCGAGGCCATTGATTGCAACAGCCTTGGTCATCGCGGCAAATACCGCGAGCGGCGAGACGCGCATGACGTAGTTGGTCACCTGAAGCATCACATCAACCAGCGCATCGACACCCTTTGTGATCGGCGCTGCCTTTTCCCCAATCGCCGACATCGCCACGCCAAAGAACAGCGAAAAAATGACAATCGGCAAAATCGTGTTGTTGGCCATCGCTTCGATGATCGATTTGGGAAAAATCTCGGTAATCGTTTTGAACATATCGCCGCCGGTGTTGACGATCCCCGCACTGGCATTTGCCGGTGGCAGCGGAAATTGAATGCCACCAACACCGGGTTGCAACAAATTAACAAGCGCCATGCCAAGCGAGAGCGAAACGATCGTAGCGCCGATGAACCAGGTGATTGTTTTAAGCCCGACGCGGCCAAGCGAGGCCGTATCGCCCATATGGACGATGCCTGATACAAGCGTAGCGAAAATGAGCGGCGCAATGATCATCTTGATCAGCCGGAGAAAAATATCGGCAACCAATTGGAAATATTTGCCGACTTTGGCGATCGCATCAGGATCAGGAATTGCGGCGTGCAAAATGGCGCCAAGGATGATTCCGGCAATCAAACCGATCATGATGTAAAGTGTCAGCCGTTTTGCCACGAATATGTTCCTTTGGTCAGTGTCGTGGAATGGCGCGTCGAACGGCGATCCGTCAAGTCAAACTAGCCGGAGTACACGCGCGACCTTGCCGAGCGTCAATCGATCATCATGTGGAAGCGATACGCGCGCTGATATCCAGATCATCGCGAGCAACAGTATGATCAGACCCGGCAATTGCACCAATCGTGGCAACCATGCGACGCCGTATGCCAGCAGCAACGCACCCGCCGCAACTGCGAGCGAGCAGAGCATGACGCCGGTAAAGGGTGGCGCAAATGGATGGAGTTGATCGATGATGTGCAATTGATAAATTGGCACGACCGCCGAAACGGCAACACCGACGCCAACCGCGATCGCCATTCCCGTCAGCCCCCAATCGGGCATCAGCATCAAAACAATCAGCAATGCAATCGCAAGGCCGGCAATGCTTCCGACCATCTGGCTACGAAATCCGCCTGTGACTTGCTGGATTGGCCCTGCGCTGCCGATCACCGCCTCAAATACCCGCGCCGCAGTGAGGATGATAAGCGCGGGCATCGCAATACTGGCATCGGCGCCGAATGTGCGCAGAACGGGAAGTCCGCCGCCAATGATGATCGCACCGATCGGCAGTGCGAGCGCAAACGAAAGCCGCGTCACAAATGCGTAGATCGCGCGCACTTCGCTGACATCATTGAGGCTAGCCACCGAAGCAAGCGGTGAGAGGACATAGCCGAACGCCGTGCGCACGAGTTGAACAATACTCGATATCTTGCGCGCGATGACATAAAGCCCGGCCGATATCGCGCCTGCTGATCCCGGTAGCAGCGCATTGAGCAGCAGCGGCGGACCATCGGTAAACAGCCGCGCGACAATATTGCCTGGCAGTACAGCAATCCCCGCACCGATCATCTTGGCGCGAACGTCTGCACTGGCGCGCGTGCCAAATACCTTGCTCAAATTGTAATGACGCGAAAGCAGCCGCATCCCCAACATCGAAACCAGAACGAGCGATGCAATGTGCGCGTAGAATAGCGCCATTGTGCCAAGTCCAGCAATGAACAGCGCGGCTGAAATGACCAGCCGAAAGACTTGCTCCCAAAACAGACGGAGCCGGATTTCAGCGCCGAACACGCGCTTAGCACGCAGCGCGGCGGTTGAAATCTCGACAAATGCCCACAGCGGCAGTGTCCAGACATAAATCCGTATGGCGTCCACGAGCAACGCCGCATCCGAAGGCGCAACATTGAAAATTGGTGCGACATGCGGCGCGGCAAGAGAGACGGCGAGCGCCACGAAAATCTGCGGCACGATCCCGATGATCAGCGCGGTTCGCAGCGCCGCTGCTTGATCCTGTGCTGAGCGCGACTGCGGGACAACGCGCTGCAGCGCTGCTGGCATTCCAAGATCGGCAATATTTTCGATCAGTGTGATCGCTGACCACAGAACCGCGTAGAGTCCATATGCGGCAAGCCCGAACATCGCGACATAAACGGGCTGTGAAATGATTTCGAACACCGCGCCCAACCGCGCCAGCATCGTCGTTCCAGCGCCTTTTGCAAAGTCGCGGCTGGTGACGGGGGTTTGTGCGATGTCAGGATCGGTGGCCATTATCGATCCCTTCTTAACGATCAGCGCGGCGACGCAAGCAAAATCAGCATTTGACCCGTTGAGCCAGCCGGTGCATCGCACTATCTGTCAGATCAGGCCGCCACACTAGGCGAATCTTAAAAGGGCTCATCATGGCTGAATTCAGGCTTCCCAAAAATAGTGTCGTCAAAAAGGGAAAGTCGCATGTAGTGCCTGCGGGCGAAAAACCCGTCGGGCGGACAAAATCGTTCAAAGTCTACCGTTATGATCCCGAAAGCGGTGAAAACCCGCGCTATGACAATTTCGTTGTCGATCTCGATACGTGCGGACCGATGGTGCTTGATGCGCTGATCAAGATGAAATCCGAGCAAGACCCCTCGCTCACCTTCCGCCGGTCATGCCGCGAAGGCATTTGCGGATCATGTTCGATGAACATCGACGGCACCAACACGCTCGCCTGCACCAAAGCGATTGAGGATATCAAGGGTGAAGTGCGGATCACGCCTTTGCCGCACATGGATGTGATCAAGGATCTGGTGCCCGATTTTACCCATTTCTACGCACAATATGCTTCAATCCAGCCTTGGCTGAAAACGGTCACGCCGGCCCCGTCGGGCAAAGAGCGGTTGCAGTCGCCCGAAGATCGCTCAAAGATCGACGGGCTGTACGAATGTATTCTCTGCGCCTGCTGTTCAACGAGCTGCCCAAGCTACTGGTGGAATTCAGACAAATTTCTCGGCCCTGCGATCCTGTTGCAAGCCTACCGCTGGCTTGCCGATAGCCGCGACGAAATGACGGGCGAACGGCTCGACGAACTTGAAGATCCGTTCCGGCTTTACCGTTGCCATACGATCATGAACTGTTCGAATGTCTGCCCCAAGGGACTTTCCCCCGCCAAGGCAATTGCCGAGGTGAAGAAAATGGTGGTCGAGCGTCAGATCTGATTGGTGACCGAAGCGCACACATTCAACAATGCTGCCGACCCTGACAATCCGGGGTGGTTTCACTGGACGATGACCGACACGCGGCGCTTTAACGCGCATGTACTGGGTAAGATGATGGTGCGCCCCGAAGGCGACGGGCGCGCGCGGCTGCGGATGTTTCCTGAGATGAAACATACCAATCTGATGGATAATCTCCACGGTGGCACGATCCTGTCGTTGATCGATGTTGCGATGTTCGCCGGCGCGCGCACCTTTGGCCTGGTCGAGGCGGGAACCGCTGTTACGCTCGATCTCAGCGTTCAATTCATCGGTGCGGGTGTGGTTGATGTACCGCTTGATGCCGAAATCGAATTGCTCAAGGAAACCGGTCGTCTGCTTTTCCTGCGCGGGCTTATCGTTCAGGGTGAGACGCGCGTTGCGGCCTATTCAGGGACAATCCGCAAACCGTCGAAGCGCTGATGACCAGCGTCATTGCCCGATATGACCGCCTGATTGCCGCGGGCGAGCTGCGCCCCGATCCCGAACAGCGCGCCGCCGCGCTGCGGCTTGATGCGCTCCAATCAGCGCTTCAGGCCGTTCCGCCGCGTGGGAGCCTGATCTGGCGGCTTGGTCGCGCAAAGCCACCTCCGCCGCGCGGCATTTATTTGTGGGGCGGGGTCGGGCGCGGAAAATCGATGCTGATGGATTTGTTCTACAGCGTCCTCGACATCAAACGAAAGCGCCGCGTCCACTTTCATGAATTTATGGCCGAAGTGCATGTGCGTCTCCGCGAAGCACGCGTGCTTGAACGTGGTGACCCCATCCCGATTGTCGTCGCAGCGATCGCAGAAAACGCGCGCTGCCTCGCGTTCGACGAAATGGTTGTCAACAACAGCGCCGACGCGATGATCATGTCGCGGCTGTTCACCGGGCTGATCGAAGCGGGTGTTACGCTCGTCACAACATCGAACCGGGCGCCGTCCGAGCTTTACAAAGATGGCCTCAACCGCGAGCATTTCCTGCCATTCATCGCGCTGATCGAGGTGCGGCTTGACGTTGTTCCGCTTAACGGCCCGACCGATTACCGGCTGGAACGAATGACGGGTGTGCCGACCTGGCATTATCCGGCAAGCGAGGCGGCAACCGACAATGTGCGAGACGCCTTCTTCAAACTGACCGATTACGCGCCCGACGATGCAGACCATGTTCCGTCCGAAGAACTGCCTATCGCGGGTGGCCGTGAAATCCATGTGCCGAAGAGCCTCAAAGGCGTCGCGGTCTTTTCATTCCGCAAATTATGTGGCGAGGCGCGCGGCGCTCCCGATTATCTGGCGATTGCGCGGCATTATCATACCGTCTTTGTCGTCGGCATTCCCGTGCTCGGCCCAGAGAACCGCAATGAGGCCGCACGCTTCGTTACGCTGATCGACGCGCTCTATGAGCATAAGGTCAAACTCATCGCGATTGCCGGCGCGGCGCCCGACGCGCTTTATCCGGCAGGCGACGGGCGGTTTGAATTTGAGCGTACCGTCAGCCGGTTGATGGAAATGCAAAGCGCGGAATATCTTGCGCTTGGCCACGGACTCGACCAACTGTAAATCCAGACAGTTAGGAGCATATGATGCGTATTGGTTCGACGATTACCGCAGGGTTGATGCTGATTTCATTTCCGGCAATCGCCGCACCTGATCCCGCCGAACGCTGGCACGCGCAGGGCCGCGCGCTGTTTGAAGAGATTGTCAACATTCCCTCGGTCGAAGGCCGGGGCCGTATGGGCGATGTTGTCAACGCGCTCAAACGCGAATTCGTCGCGGCGGGTATCACCGACATCACGGTCAAGCCGCATGATCAGACACAGACGATGTTCATCCGCTGGAAGGCCGCTGACAAACCCGCGCGCAAACCAATGCTGCTGATGGCGCACATGGATGTGGTCGAGGCGCGGCGCGATGATTGGTCGAATGACCCGTTCAAATTCTTTGAGAAGGACGGCTATTTCTACGGACGCGGGACGAGCGACGACAAGCAGGGCGTCATGGCGATCACGATGAGCCTGCTCCGCCTCAAGGCTGAAGGCTTCAAACCCAAACGCGATATCATCGTCATGTTTACCGGTGACGAAGAAACCGCAGGCAACGGCGCCAAGCGCGCTTCAACCGAATGGCGGTCGCTGATCGACGCCGAATTCGCGCTCAACGCCGACGCGGGGGGCGGGCAGTTTCTCAAGGACGGCACAGCAATTGGGTACGGACTGCAATCCGCCGAAAAATTTTACGCAACCTACAGCTTCACCGTGCGCAATCCGGGTGGCCATTCATCGCGCCCGCGCGCCGACAACGCGATTTATGAATTGGCATCAGCACTCAAAAAACTCGAAGCGCACCGCTTTACCCCCGCACTCAATGAAACGACACGTGGCTATTTCACGCAGCGCGCCAAGGCTGAAAAGGGCGCACTTGGCGATGCGATGCGGCGCTGGCTCGCCAATCCTGCTGACGGCGCGGCCGCCGACCTGATCGAAGCTGACCCAACCGAAGTTGGCCTGACACGCACCCGCTGTGTTGCGACACGGCTTGAAGGCGGGCACGCCGATAACGCCCTACCCCAGCTTGCCCGCGCGACTGTCAACTGCCGCATCCTGCCCGGCATCGCGCCTGAGATTGTTCAGGCCGAATTGCAAACCGCAGTTGGAAACGCTGTTGAAGTCAAACCCACCGACGTCTTTGGTAAGTCAACGCCAGCCAGCCCGCTGCGTCCCGATGTCGTCAAAGCGTATAGCGACGCGGTGCATAAGCGTTTTCCCGCGATGCCGATTGTCCCGCAAATGTCGACCGGCGCGACTGATGGCACTTTCTTGCGCAGCGCTGGTATTCCGGTCTACGGCGTTGATGCGGCGTGGCTTGTGATCCCAGACGATGAACGTGCGCACGGCAAGGACGAACGCATCCCCGTCAAAAGCTTTTACGATAATCTCGATATCTGGCACGATATGGTCGCCGCGCTCGCGGGGTAAAGCGCGCGTGTCAGGCAGCGAGCGCGCGTTCGAATATCCGTTCGAATATGTCGGGGTCTTGTGCGCCGGGGATCATATATTTTCCGTTGACGACATAGGCAGGGACGCCCGTGACATTCTGATCCTGCCAATATTCGATTTCGGCGCTGACTTGGGGTGCGTAGCGGGCGTCGGCTAAAACCGCGCGCGCGGTCTCAACGTTAAGTCCGGCAGCTTTCACTGCGCCGAGCAGCACGGCGTCGTCTGAAATATTGGCCTGTTCAGTGAAATAGGCATTGAAGAGCGCAAGCTTGAGCGGCGTTTGCCCGCCGGTTTCGCCCGCCCACATCAAAAGCTGATGCGCCTTGTGTGTGTTGTAAATGCGGCTCTCACTATCCCAGCGGAAATCGATGCCTAACTGCACACCAATGTCAGACATTCTTTTGCGTGACGCGAGCCCTTGCTCAGGCGTCGCGCCGTAGCGTTCGCGCGAATAATCACGCACATTCTGGCCCTCGGGCACCATCCCCGGCACTAGTTCAAACGGGTGCCAACGCAGCGTGACCGCAACCGACGGATCGAGCCGCGCTATCGCCGTCTCCATCTGTTTATATCCAATGATGCACCACGGGCAGACAATGTCGGAAACAATGTCGATCGTAAGGTTTTGAACAGGCTGAGTCATTGGTGGCTCCTAAAGCGAATGGGTAGTTTAAGCACCGCCAATGCGATATTCAATCGCAGACTTTGTGTGGGATATTGTTAATGCGAACCAATTGCAGGAGAAAGTTTTAACCGGCGCGGTTTATTGGTTGTTCCATAGATTAAAACGGCCTAGGGCGGGCCTAATTTCCGTTACGGCTGAAGGAAGGACGACTTTACATGGCACGCAAAAAGATCGCGCTGATTGGCGCTGGCAACATCGGTGGCACACTCGCTCATCTCGCCGCATCAAAGGAATTGGGCGATATCGTCCTGTTTGACGTTGTTGAAGGCGTGCCGCAGGGCAAGGCGCTCGACCTTTCGCAGTGCGCCCCCGTCGAAGGCTTTGACGTCGATCTGAAAGGCAGCAACGATTACGCCGATATTGCTGGCGCTGACGTTATCATCGTGACAGCAGGCGTCGCACGCAAACCAGGCATGAGCCGTGATGATCTTCTGGGCATCAATCTGAAAGTCATGAAGGCCGTCGGCGAAGGTGTCGCTGCCAACGCGCCCGGCGCATTTGTCATCTGCATCACCAACCCGCTCGATGCGATGGTTTGGGCACTGCGCGAATTTTCGGGCCTGCCACATCACATGGTCTGCGGCATGGCGGGCGTGCTCGATAGCGCGCGCTTCCGCCATTTTCTCGCCGATGAATTCAAGGTCAGTGTGCAGGATGTCACGGCGTTCGTACTCGGCGGACACGGCGACACAATGGTGCCGGTGGTCGAATATTCGACCGTCGCAGGCATCCCCATCCCCGATCTGATCAAAATGGGCTGGTCAACCAAAGAGCGCATCGACGCGATCGTCGCGCGCACCCGCAGCGGCGGCGGCGAAATTGTCGGCCTGCTCAAAACTGGCTCAGCCTTCTATGCGCCCGCGACAAGCGGCATCGAAATGGCCGAAGCCTATCTCAAGGACAAAAAGCGCGTCCTGCCCGCCGCGGTCAATCTCACCGGCCAATACGACGTCGACAATCTCTACGTCGGCGTCCCCGTGGTGATCGGCGCAGGCGGCATCGAAAAAATTGTCGAGATCGAACTGAACCCCGAAGCCAAGGCAAACTTTGACGCGTCCGTCGACGCGGTTCGCGAGTTGCTGGTGGCGTGCAAGGCGATTGATGG